>JAAWKZ010000036.1 GCA_022797635.1 Clostridia bacterium | reverse complement strand
ATGTTTACATAACTAAAATAATAGAGTATATTTAATAAAGTTTGATAAGTTCTTAATTTTATATATTTTCATATTTTGTTATTCTAGCCTGCATTTCAGAGTTCATAGCTATTTGATTTCGTACCATTGCCCAATTTGATATTGGTCTGTCTTTCCATTTCTTGTAAAGTTCTGTAACTCTAAGATAAAGAAGTTTAAATAGGGCTGTCTCATTTGGAAATGAGCCTCTTTTTGTTACTTTTCGGAAACTTGAATTTACACTTTCTATGGCATTTGTCGTATACATTACTTTACGTACTGCACTTCCATAGTTAAATAACTGCTCTATATGTTTCCAATTTCTTACCCATACATCTACTGCTCCTGGATATTCACTCCATGTTTGTTTAAATCGCTCGCATTCTGCTTCTGCCACCTTTAAACTTGATGCTCCATACACTTTCTTTAATTGTTGTGTATATGCTTTATAACTCTTTGTAGGTATGTATTTTATTGAGTTCCTTATTAAGTGTACTATACATCTTTGTACTACTACATTTTTGAATATTGACTTTGCTCCTTCTTCTAGTCCTGATACTCCATCCATTGAGATAAATAGTATATCCTCAACTCCTCTTGCTTTTAGTTCATCAAATATCTGCATCCAATTGTGCTTGCTTTCTGTCTCATTTAGCCATATTCCTAGTATATCTTTCATTCCATTTGCATCATATCCCAATATGGTATATACTGCATATTCCTTTGTTTCGTATTCTTTCTTTATTGTTACATACATACAGTCTACAAACAAAAATGCATAGAATTTCTTTAGTGGTCTGTTTTGCCATTCCTCAACTTCTTCTATCACTTTGTCTGTTATCTCAGATACTGTTTCTGCTGATATGTTAAATCCATATATATCTTCTATTGTTGAAGCTATATCTCTTTGACTCATTCCTTTTGCATACATTGATAATACTTTATCTTCAATTCCTGAGACATCTTTTGTCCTTTTTGGTATTGCTACTGGTTCAAATGTTCCGTTTCTATCTCTTGGTGCATTTATTGGTATTTCTCCATATGTTGTTTTTAATGTTTTATTTGTATATCCATTTCTACGATTTTCTGTTGCTTTGTAGTTATGATCATTACTTTCATAACCTAAGTGTGCATTCATTTCTCCCTGTAACATTGCTTCAAATATTGGTCCAAATATATCTTTCATTGCATCTTGTACATCTTCACTTGTTTGTGGCTTATATTGCTCTAATATTGCATGTGCTAGTGCTACACTTTGTGGGTCTCTTTGTATTTTCTTTCCCATATTTTTTCCTCCGTTTTCTTTATTATATTTTTATTTACAAAAAAAGTAAAGTGCATAAGTTTGGTACCTTTTACTTACACACTTTATTTTACACTATCTCTAAGTCTTTATTTTTATTTTATCTTTCTAAATCTTTATTCTTCCATTTTTGTTTATATTGTTTTAACAATTTTTCTATAACATCTTCCATTTGTTTTGTACTATAACCCTTTGGAAAATAACTTTTTAATTTTTCTACTTTAAACCTTATCTGTTCCTTTTGATTTGGTTTTTGTTCTATCATTATATTGAAAATTGCATCCATATCTAGTTTATTTTGTTTGCTTAACTCTTTCATTCTTATTGCTTGTGAATATGAGGGTGTGCAATCTTCGCTTTCTATTGTTTCTAATAAGTCCTTTTGTTCCTGTTCTTTTAAATATGATATTTCTACTGCTGGGTTCATTGCCATTTTATTTTCATCAACTAATTGTAATAGTGGTTTTATAAGTTCTGTTAATCTTACATATCTTTGTACTTGCCTACCACTTATTCCATCTGCAATTTTATCTCTGGACTTGTGGACATTGTGTCCATAACTTTTTTTGCTTCGACTTTTCTCTGCCTCTAATTTCATTTTATAAGCAAAGGCTTTTTCACTTGGTAATATATCACTTCTTTGTAGGTTACTATCTACAAGAGTAATTATTGCCATATTTTTATCCATATCACGAATTAAAACAGGAATTTCGGTTTTTCCTACTTTTTCACAAGCGTATTTTCTTCTATGCCCACTCACTATTTCATATCCTCCTTTTTCTCTATTTCTTACTATTAACGGCTCTATAACTCCATATTCCTTTATACTTTCGATTAAATCCTCCATATCTTCATTGTCTTTTACTTGGTATGGGTTATCTTTAAATTCGTATAATTCATTTATATTTACAATTTTTTCACTCATTTATCTCACTTCCCTATTTTTATATTTTGTTTTTGATTGTTGCAATTCTTCATTTCTTGCTTTTCTTTCTATTCTTATTACTTCTTTGATTTTTGGGTTATCTTCAATGATTTGATTTGCAACTTTTAAGCTATTTCTATAATCTTTTAGAATTGTAGTGCATTCATCCCTTTTGGTTTTATATTCTTTTATTAACTCATCATCTTTGCAATTTCTTAATTTGTTTCTGTATTTTTGCCTTATTCCAGTTACTTCTGCAATGTTCTTTTCATTCTGTGAAATATAGCTTTTTACATCATCTGTTGTTTGTAGTTTCTCTTTTGCTATTAGTCTTATCTCGTTAGAATATCTTTGCATTTTCCTTACTTCTTGTTTCATTTCTGGAGATAATGGCTTTCTAGTATTTTCTTTTGGTATTAGT
>JAAWKZ010000035.1 GCA_022797635.1 Clostridia bacterium | reverse complement strand
AGATTTTTTTGGCCTGTCCCAAAACGTCTAAAAGGGGGAAATAAAATGTCTTTTTCTTCAGAGATAAAACAAGAATTAAATAAAACAAGTAATTTGGCAAATAAAGAAATTGTAAAATATGAATTATTAGGGTATTTAATGTCTGGGAATATTGACGAAACAACAAAAAATGTAATTAAATTTTCAACAGAAAGTGATTACAATATAAATAGATTTTCAAAATTACTTGCTAATTTAAATATAAACCACAATATAGAGATGAGTGGAAAGAACTTTGTAATAAAGCTAAAAGTTAAAGATATGGAAGGTAAAATACCAGATAAAGAAAATCTGAATGAAATAATAAATGAAAGCAAAGAAGAGTATTTAAGAGCAATTGTAAGGGGGATATTCTTAGGCTCAGGTTCAATAAACAACCCTGAAAATAAATATCACTTAGAAATAGTTTTAAATGATGAAATATATTTAGAAAAAGTGGCAGAGCTTTTAAAAAAATTAGGTGTTAACGTAAAAAAGATGGCAACTAAAAATAAATATTCAGTCTATATAAAAGAAGGAGAAGAAATTTCTAAGTTTTTGGCTTTGATAGGAGCAAATAAAGCTGTAATGAATTTTGAAGATATCAGAATTCAAAAAGAAATGCGCGGAAAAGTAAATAGATTAGTAAATTGCGAAGCGGCAAATTTAAATAAAACGATAAATGCTTCTGTTGAGCAAATTGCAGCAATAAGAAAATTACAACAATCAGGTAAGTTTAATAAATTAGATGACAATTTAAAAGAAATAGCAATGCTAAGACTAGAAAATCCTAATATGTCACTTGTAGACTTGGGAAAATTGTTACAACAACCAGTTGGAAAATCTGGTGTGAATTATCGCCTGAAAAAAATAATGGAGATAGCTAATGGATGTGCGCCAGTTAGGTGATTAATATATAGCAGGTGGAAATCCTGTCTAGTAAGGTTTAGCCAACCGCTAGTATCTAGGTTTTGGAGCCAAAGCCGTGAGGCTAGGTTTAAGCGTAAATCGGAGAGTGTTCGAGCCGTAATGCGAAAGCGTGAAACTATTGAGACCCGTTAATTTCATCAAACAGAAGTTGATACTTTATTCATAGTAGTAAACAATAACACACAGACGATATGGCAAGAAAGTGTGGGTTCTGTCGGGTTCTAAGAGTATGGCGAGTTCAACATTGATATGTTAATTAGACCTGGGAGACCTTACAAATTCTTCAAAAAGAAGTATGGAAAAACTAGCCGTGAGGCTTTAAAGAGGAGTAATTACTGAGGTTAACCAAAAGATTTGTAAGGAGTCGGACTAGTTCGTAGTAGCAATGAAGCGAGTAATGACCGTGGAGCAAAGGGACTAGCATAATAATAGACTAAGAAAATAAACATTTACACACAGGAGGTGAGTAATAAATGGCAAATGACTTTTCAAAGATAGCTATACAACTACAAAAACATAAAACAGTACAAGGAATAATGAAATATGTAAATCAAGAGGCTTTAATAGAACAACATAAAAAGCAAGACAAGAACAAAGCAACAGGAATAGACAATGTAAGCAAAATAGAATATGGCGAAAACTTAAAGGAAAACACAGCAGAACTAATAGATAGAATGAAATCAATGTCATATAAACCGCAGGAAGTAAAAAGAGTATATATACCAAAAACAGGAAGTAATGAATTAAGACCATTAGGAATACCAGCATATGAAGACAGATTAGTTCAAGGAGCGATGGCAGATGTATTAAATGAAATATATGAAAATATATTCTTAGATAGTTCATATGGTTTTAGACCAAACAGAGATTGTCATCAAGCAATAAAGAAGTTAGACGAAATAATTATGAAGAAGGGTATAAATTATGTAGTAGACGCAGACATTAAAGGTTTCTTTAATAATGTTAATCATAAATGGCTAGTAAAATTCTTAGAGCTTACAATACAAGACCCTAAGTTTATACAATATATAGTGAGATTTTTAAAGTCTGGAATAATGGAAAATATGCAACACTTTGAAAGTGATAAAGGTACACCACAGCGGAGGACTAATATCGCCAATACTAGCAAATGTGTATCTACATTATGTACTAGACTTGTGGTTTGAATTATATATCAAGATAAAATGTAAAGGGAAAGCGTATCTAGTAAGGTATGCAGACGACTTTGTATGTTGTTTTGAAAAAGAAGAAGATGCAAGAATGTTTTATGAAGAATTAAAAGATAGATTACAAAAGTTTGACTTAGAATTAGCAGAAGATAAAAGTAGAATAATACCATTTGGCAATAATGATAGTAAAGAAAAGTTTGATTTTCTGGGATTTACGCACGTAAATGCAACAAATAGAAAAGGAAATTACAAATTAGTACATCATACAAGTGGAAAGAAATCAAAAGCAAAGAAACAAGCAGTAAAATTATGGTTAAAGGAAAGTGTAAGAATATATAATATACAATATCTAATCAAAAAGCTAAACATAAAGTTACAAGGCACATTTAGATACTATGGAGTGAGTGATAATTTTGGCTGGATGATGGAATTTAGAAGGTATGTAATATATCAACTACACGAACAACTATGCCGTAGGAGTCAAAAAGGAAAAATAAGTTGGGAAAAGTTTTATAAAATATTAGAATATAACCCAATAGTAATGCCTAAAATCTATCATTCGATGTGGCAATAGTGAAAGATTATTATGAAGAGCCGTATGCCTTAATAGGGCACGTGCGGTTCTGTGAGG
>JAAWKZ010000034.1 GCA_022797635.1 Clostridia bacterium | reverse complement strand
ATTTTATATAGGAAGATATGAAGTTGGAACAGATACAGCAAGATTTTCAAGTTCAGATGCCTTAACAACTCCAGTAGTACAAAGAGATAAATATCCATACAATTTTGTAACTTGTAGTCAAGCACAGGAAAGAGCAAGTCAATTAAAAGTAGGAAATAAGACAAGTAGTTTAATGTTTGGAATCCAGTGGGATTTAGTATTGAAATTTATGGAAGAAAAAGGAAACTTACAAGATGGAACTAAAGTAACGCAAAGTATGTTAAATAGCGATTCAGGAACATGGGGAAATTATAGTAAGGTAAGTTTTGACGTAAAAAGAAGTCAAGCATTATATACCACATCACCAAGTACAAAAACTTCATGGGATACAACTAGTAATTATACCAAACCAGATTCAGCAGTATTATTAACGACAGGAGCTACGGATAGAAATAGTGTATTAGGAATCTATGACTTAGCAGGAAATGTTTTTGAATGGACATTAGAATATAATGCAGATACTGGATATCCATGTACATGGCGTGGAGGAAGTTACGAAAACTACACTGGCTATCCAGCATCTTTCCGCCCTGTCTCATACAGAAACTATAGTCTTACTACTACTTCTTACAGTGTTAGTGGTTTTCGCTCTGCTTTATGGTAAGTTGTTTAAAAAGTAAAGTTATGTAAATAGAAACAAATAAAAAAATCACTTCAAAAACTAGTAAAATGGATAATCATGTCATATACTAAACATGTTGAAAATACTAGAGTTGGAGTGATTTTTATGTTAGAAAATAAATACAAACAAATAACAATATCAGAACATATTGGATTATATGATAAGATAATACCCAAAAACCATTTTTTGAGAAAATTGAAAGAAAATATAGACTTTAGTTTTGTTAATAAATTATTAGAAAAAGAATATAGTGAACAATATGGAAGACCAGCAAAAGAGCCAGAATTAATGTATAAGCTATTATTCTTACAAATCAAAGATAGATTAACAGATAGAGAAGTAATAGAAAGAGCAAAAACAGATATGGCATATAAATATTTTTTAGACTTAAATCTAGAAGAAGAAGTGCCAAGTTATAGCTTACTATCAGTATTTAGAAATACAAAAATAAAAGAAGAAAAGATATTAGAAGAAATGTTAAAAGAAACAGTAAGACAGGCAATAGAAAAAGGAGTAGTGAAAAGCAATTCTATAATAGTAGATGCAACGCATACAAATAGTAAGAAGAGGAAAAGGACACCAACGCAAGTGTTAAGAGAAGTAATCAAAAACTTAAGGAAAGAAATATATAGAAATGAACCAGAATTAAAAGAAGTATTTCCAAAGAAACCAGAGGAGACAGCAAGTTTAGAAGAAGAACTAAAATATACCCAGAAGTTAGTAAAAGCATTAAAAGGAAAAATAACAGAAACAACGAATGAAAAAGTAAGAAAAAAGTATAAAAAATTAGAAGAATTAGTAGAGGAAGAAAAAATCGAAAAAATACGTTCATCCATAGATAAAGATGCAAGACAAGGATATAAAAGTGAAGACAATGATTTTTTTTGATACAAGAATCATGTAGCAATGATAAAAGAAAGAATAGTAACTGGATTAGAAATAACAAGTGGAGAAGCACCAGATGGAAAATATTTAAAAAGTTTAATAGAGCAAAGTGAAAAAGCCGGAATAGAAGTAAAAGAAGTAATAGGAGATACAGCATATTCGGGGAAAGAAAACTTAGAATATGGAAAAGAAAAAGGAATTCAAATAGTATCAAGAATAAATCCAATAATAACAAAAGGAAGTAAACCAAAAGAAGATGGATTCGAATATATAAAAGATGCAGATACGCTAAGATGTCCAATGGGATATTTAGCAAGAACAAAGACGTTTGTAAAAGGAAAAACATATAAAGATGGATATAGAAATGCAAAAGAAGTATATAGTTTTGAAGCAGAAAAATGTAATAAATGTACGAGAAGAAAAGAATGTCTAGGAAGAAATAAAGAGAAGAGAGGAAAAAGATATTCCATAAAAATATTAAGAGAAGTACATAGAAAGCAGCAAGAATTTGAAAAAACAGAATATTTTCAAAAAACGTTAAAAGCAGAAAGATATAAAATAGAAGCAAAAAATGCGGAAACAAAAAGAGCTCATGGATTAGAAAAAGCAAAATTCACGAGCTTATTTGGGATGAGAATACAATCATTTCTAACACACATAGTAGTCAATATAAAGAGAATCATAAAATTAATGGATGATAAAATGGCAGAAGTATAGCCAAAATATCATCCATTTTTAATATTTAAATAAAATTTCATGAAAAAGCTAAAATTTGATTGAAGATATTTCTTGAAAATAGGTACTTTTTAAACAACTTACCATAAAGCTGTACGGAAATCACGGATGTAGCTGGCAACGGTCGTTCTATTGTAGCTGCGGTTAAAAGCAGCATAGCTAGAACCATTGTGGTAGTAACTACCTCCACGATCCGCACACGGATAATCGGTATCTGCAGCATATTCTAATGTCCACTCACTTACATTACCAGCTAAATCATAGATTCCTAATACACTATTTCGAACCGTTGCTCCTGTTGTTAACAAAACACTTGAACTTGGCTTGGTATAATTAGCAGCTGTGTTCCATGAAGCCTTTGTACTTGGTGATGTGGTATATAATACTTGACTTCTTTTTACGTCAAAACTTACATCACTATAATTTCCCCATGTTCCTGAATTACTTCTTAACATACTTTGCGTTACTTTTGTTCCATCTTGTAAGTATCCTTTCACTTCTATAAACTTCATCACTAAATCCCATTGGATTCCAAACATTAAACTACTTGTCTTATTTCCTATTTTTAATTGACTTGCTCTTTCTTGTGCCTGACTACAAGTTACAAAATTATATGGATATTTATCTCTTTGTACTACTGGAGTTGTTAAGGCATCTGAACTTGAAAATCTTGCTGTATCTGTTCCAACTTCATATCTTCCTATATAAAAT
>JAAWKZ010000016.1 GCA_022797635.1 Clostridia bacterium | reverse complement strand
GTTCATATATTCTTGTTCATTTTTTATGGCTTCTGCTGTTTTATCCTTCGCATCTTGCGCCTTTTTGAAGATACTATTTTCTCCCATTGTATACATGATGGTGATTCCTGCTAGGATTAATAACACTACTATCGTTACAACCAGTGCTACTAGGGTTATACCTTTTTGTTCTTCTCTATTCTTTAACAACCTTTTTTTTGTGTATGTGTATACAGCCTCAGCACTTTCAAGGCTTAATTTTTCATCTTTCATTTTTCTTCCTCCTATGTTTCTTAGTATTTACCTCATTTGTTATTTTTATACTAACTTCTATTTTGTTTTAGTATAACATTTTGTTTTAAAACGTGTCAACATATACTATATTAATTTGTAAAATTTCCTTGAAAAAAATATATTTATAGGATATAATAAAGAAGAATAAATTTATTTTATAAGGAGAGATGAATCATGAAAAGAAATTTCATTCGTGTTATAGCATTTTTAATGATAATGTTATTTGCTACTTCACCAGTATTTGCTGTAACAATTAATACAGGAAATAACGGAAACAATGAAACTAATTCTAATAGTGTAGTCCCAGGAGTTACTACTTTAGAATTAGTAGAAAAAAAGCTTTGTGAAATTCCTATTACAGATCCAGCTAATGGTGATAAAATTGGAGAATTCACAAAAGAATTAACTAGTTTTGATGCAGAGAAAAAAGAAGCTATTCTAACTTTAACAGTCAAAAATCTAATGCAAAATGAAGATTTAACTAAAAAAAATCTTGAGGTTTTCTTTGTATTAGATAATTCTTATAGTATGACAAAACAATATAATGGAAAAGTAAAAACAGACTATGTTGCAGAAGCTGCTAACGACTTTACTAAATCTTTACTTGAAAAATTTGAAAATGCAAAAATTGGTCTTGTATCTTTCTCTAGTGTAAAAGTAGCAGAAGGCGCAGTTTATGGAACTGAGAATGATGCTAAATTATTATCTGGTTTAACTAATTCAGAGGCTGATTTAAAAGCTAAAATTGAAGATTACAAAAAAGATCAAGGAACCTATACCAATATTGAAGCAGGACTTAGTGTTGCAGAAAAGAACTTTTCTACAGATGAAAATGTAGCAAGATATATTATTGTATTATCAGATGGTGTACCAAATTTATGTTTAAATACTGAAACTACACTTCAATACTCAGGTGTTGTAGCAAAAGCTACTACTAAAAAATTACAAGATTTAAGTGCAAAAGAAATTCATATGTATTCTATTTTAATGGGATTAAATGAAACTAATAATAAAGTTCCTGGCGCTTCTCTTCCAAATGGTGCAGATCCTAACACTACTTATGGACAATTAGCAGAAGAAATTTTCGGAACCCCTGAAAAACCTATTGTTCCAAGTGTTGGTAAGTTTTTCCACATTGATTATGAAAATCTATATGATACTATGAACGAAAGTATTTATGAAGACATTGCTAATCAAAAAGATACTTTTATCAAAGATGTAGTTATTAAAGATTACTTCCCTAAAGAGATTGTTGAAAACTTTAATTTCGAATACGTTAAATCTCCTAACATTGGAAAAGTATCAGAAAAGATAGATTATGCAGACAATAGCATTACTTGGAATATTGAACTTTTAAATGCTGGTGAAGTTGCTACTTTAAGCTACAAACTAACATTAAAAGATGATTATAACAAAGAGATTGTTGACAAAATACTACCTACTAACTCTAAAGTGGATTTAGAATATAATTATGAAAATCAAAAGAAACAAGAAACAGCTACTGAATTTTCAAAAATTCGTGTAAGATATGTTAAATCAGATGAAACAGTTATCAAAAAACCACTTCCTCAAACAGGAAATTACACTACTATGATTGTTTTAGTTTCAACAATTGTAATTGCAATATTTGCTATCTCAAGAATATATTTCTTTAAGAAATTAAAATAATTCTAAAATAAAAAGCGTCAATAATGACGCTTTTTTGTTTTTAATCGATATTTATCTAATTTTGTCTAAAAATGTTATAAATTCATTTACTTTTCTGGCTAAAATAGATATAATGACTTTAAAAAATATCAAAGGAGAAAAATATGAAAAAACTAAGGAAAAATTTTATTATACGAATTCTATTCATTTTTATTTTTGTCTTATTCTTAAGTTCAAAATCATTTGCAAATAATATTGCAAATTCTTTACAACCAGTAGATTATACTGATGATTTCAAGAAATGGTTAGAGCTCTCAGAAGAAGAAAAAAAGAACACTATGCAACCTAGATTATATAACATAATAGATAATAATAGTCCCATTCAAAATCCATTTTTTAGGGCATTAGGAGCTTATACCGACTCACGTTATAGCCTGAAAGATACTATCTCTACAAACTTAGTAATTAGAAATCAAATGCAAACTAATTCTTGTTGGGCTTTTGCAACTCTCTCTTCCCTCGAAACTAATCTTGCTATGACCGATTATAAAAAAGGAGCTTCTGCAAAAGTATATGACTATTCTGAAAGACATATGGAATATGCTACTAGCAAATATTTTTTAGATAACTCTACCAATCCTCGTGGTTATAATAGAACTGCAAATGATGGTGGTCAATGGTATACTGCTATTTCCTATTTAACAAATGGACAGGGAGCTATTGCAGAAAGTGAAATGCCTTTTCAAAATAGCACAACTTTGATTAATTTAAGCGAAATTCAAAATAAAACAGTAACTAGTCAAGTATATGATACTGTAGACTTTTCCAATTACCGAACTGAAACAGACTCAAGCAAGGCATTAGAAATCCAAAATCAGATTAAACAACATATTCAAAATTATGGTGCTGTATATGCTTCTATACATGGCAACTCTTCCTCTACCACAGCATTTTCATGCTATAATAATAGTACTGGTGCTAAGTATTGTAATTCAGGCATTCTTCATCCTCTAGATCATGCTGTTTCAATTGTTGGTTGGGATGATAACTACGATATTAATAACTTTGCTGAATCAGCTAGACCTACTAATAAAGGAGCTTGGATTGTTAGAAATTCTTGGGGTGAAAGACAAGAAGCCCCATTATCTGATTTTAAAAAAGAAATATTTAAAACTTATCAAACTCAATGTATTGCTAATGGTTGGTCAACAGCTGCTGAAATTCCAAATACCTTTATTGAAAGTGCGGGATTTACTATTGAAAATGACATTGCTTATATTCCTATGGGTGATAATGGATTTATGTATGTTTCTTATGAAGATGCTAATATCTCAAAAACTCTTTTTGGTATAAAAAGAGCTAGCAATAATGTTAATTATGAAAATATTTATCAGTATGACGAATTCTATCCAGCTTATCAGATGTCTTATAACGGAAATAAAATCTTTTTAGGTAATGCTTTTAATAAACAAACTTCTAATAAAGAATACATTACACAAATTTCATTATATGCTCCTGAAACATATACTTGCAAAGTATATGTAAATCCTAATGGAACTAGTAAATCAAAATCAGATTTACAATTAGTTAGCTTAAAAGCTGGTGAATCGCAAACTATTTCTAGCGGCTTTCATACTTTAGAATTTGCAAACCCTATTGAAATAAAATCTTCTAGTTTTTTTGTAGCAGTAGAAATTCAGACTACTAATGCAGCAAGTTCTACATTTTCTCTAGAAACAAAAGTAGACTCTGTACCTACTTTTGATAATGTAAAAATAGAAACAGGAAAATGTTTCTTTACAACTCAAAATACTTCTGGTGAATTAAATGCTTGGACTGATCTTAGTAAATTGTCTTCTGAAAATACTAATTTCTTAAATGGAGATAGTACCATAAAAGTATATACTACTTCCGCTGTAGAAGATACTTCTTTAAAAAGTATTGAAATTGTAACACCTCCTACCAAAACTTCTTATTATGAAGGAGAAAATTTCAATCCAGCTGGCATGATAGTAAAAGCAAATTACAATAATACTACTTCTCGTACTTTAGATACTTCTGATTACAGTATTTCAAATGGAACTAATTTAAACATTGGTCAAACTTCTGTAACCATTAGTTTTGAAGACAAAGCCACTACTCAATCTATATCAGTTACTGCAAAACCTATAACAGAAAATCCTGACGATAAAGATGATAATACCCCTGCTGAAAAAGTAGAAGCCAAAAATTCTGACTTTAATAATGCTACTACAGTCGTAAAAAAAGCACAAGCATATCATTACACTAAAGATGCTAAAAAGAATTATGTTTTATTGCAAATGGAAATTAACCAAGTTAATAGAGCGACTACAAATGATACTGTGGAATATTACTATTATCTCTCCCCTTATGCCAATGAGAAAAGTATTAATAACTGGATTAAAATTTCAGAAACTCAAACATCAAATATTAGCTTACAATTTGAAATAGATTCTAGAAAAGTTTCTAATTTTTCAGAAATAGCTAATGCTGATACTCTCTACCTTTATATAAAAGAAGTAGCAGTTAAGGGTGGAAACCAACATATTTTCTATACGCAACCATTAAGTGTGAAGTCTAATATAAATGCTGAAATTTTTGTAGATGGTGTTAAAAAGCAAAATCAAAATTCGTCTAACTCTTCTAGTAATGATAATACTACTGCTCCAGGACGTATTCCTCAAACTGGTATAAAAATAACACTTTCTGTTTGTATCATTATTGCATTATTAGGTGGATTAGTATTCTTTATTAGATATAAAACATTAACAAATAAAATGAAATAAAACATAGAAAAAGAGCCTCTAAGCTCTTTTTTTGGTTGGGGTACTAGGATTCGAACCTAGGAAATGTCGGAGTCAGAGTCCGATGCCTTACCGCTTGGCGATACCCCAATGTATAGTATTTATTTTATCACAATTTTCTCTAATTTGCTACTACAATTTTAAACTTTTCTTTGATTATTTGTAATTTTACTCTAAACGTGTTATAATGCTTCTATCTTCATATTTAGGTAATATCCTAGGTAGTTAGCAAAGGAATTATGAAGAATAACTTTTGAAGGAGGCTTTTTAATGGATTTCGTAATTTCTATTCCAAAAGGCAAAAATATTTTGGAGTTTCTCCAAGAGCTGGACGGCGGGCAAGGTCTTGCTAAAGATGCATGGCACTTTATGCGTAGAGATGTCGTTGAAGAACTGATGATGCAAGCAGGCGTCAAAGAACTAACACCTGCAATTTCTCTCGTAAATGGGGATTGCTCTTTTGCACTTCACTACGGTTCTCCTCAACAGCATGTTGGCGCAATCGCTCTACGTTCCGAGCCATGCTATGACGCCAATCACCGTGCGCTTTGGTTCATTGTAACCAATCTTTATCTCTTTGAGAATTCACCTATCCAAATTGCCTTTCGGCACCCCTCTGCTCATCCCAGCGAAGCAATTTTTCTGGCATTAGAGAAGGAATAGCCGAAAAAGTGGCTGTAACAGGAAATCTATTTCCGTTACAGCCACTTTATTATCTTATTTTATTGCCTTTCTACCTCTAAAGATTGCTACATCTCCAAGTTCTGCTTCAATATTTAATAGTCTATTATATTTTGCAACACGATCTGTTCTACATGGTGCACCTGTTTTAATTTGTCCTGCATTTGTTGCAACTGCTACATCAGCTAAAGTAGTATCTTCTGTTTCTCCACTTCTATGTGATACAACTGCTGTATATCCATTTCTCTTAGCAAGTTCAATAGCATCTAATGTCTCTGTTAATGTACCAATTTGATTTAATTTAATTAGAATACTATTAGCTGTTTTATTATCAATTCCTTTTTGTAATCTTGTTATATTAGTTACAAATAAGTCATCACCAACTAATTGTACTTTATCTCCAATACGTTCAGTTAGTTTTTTCCAACTTTCCCAATCTTCTTCTGCTAAACCATCTTCAATTGAGATAATAGGATATTTCTCTGCTAAGCTTACAATAAATTCAACCATTTCATCTTTTGTTTTGAATTCATCAGTTTTCCAGAAATAGTATCCATCTTTTCCAATTTTCTTTGCTTCATCATACATTTCTGTTGCTGCAACATCTAATGCCAAACATACATCTTCTCCTGGAACATATCCAGCTTGTTTAACAGCTTCTAAGATTAATTCTACTGCTTCTTCTTCGCTTCCTAAGTTTGGTGCAAATCCACCTTCATCACCAACACCTGTTGCATATCCTTTTGCTTTTAATACTTTCTTTAAATTATGATATACTTCTATGCCCATTCTCATGCATTCACTAAATGTTTTTGCTCCAACTGGCATAATCATAAATTCTTGTACACTTAAGCTACTATCAGCATGTTTTCCACCATTCATAATGTTCATCATAGGAACTGGTAATTCTTTAGCATTTACCCCACCGATGTAATTATATAAACTCATTCCTAATGAAGCTGCAGCAGCTTTTGCTACTGCTAGAGAAACACCTAACATTGCATTTGCCCCTAATTTCCCTTTATTTTCTGTTCCATCTAGTGCAATCATAGCTTTATCAATCTCTACTTGTGCATATACATTCATTCCTTCAATTTCTGGTGCAATTACTTTATTTACATTTTCAACTGCTTTTAATACACCTTTTCCTAAGTATCTACCTTTGTCTCCATCTCTTAGTTCTACTGCTTCAAAACTTCCTGTAGATGCTCCTGATGGTACCATAGCAACTCCACAAGAACCATCAACAGTTACAACTTCAACTTGGACAGTTGGATTTCCTCTTGAATCAATTACTTCTAATGCCTTTACACTTTCAATCTCTAAATAATCTTTCATTTTTTAACTTCCTTTCTTTATTATATTTATTTTTAACCTTCAAAATATGTAATATGATTTATTACAGTATTTGAATTTTAAACATGATTTATTTTTCGATAATACTTTCTCCTGCCATTTCTTCTGGCTTTTGTAATCCCATTAGATCTAACATAGTTGGTGCTAAATCCGCAAGTTTTCCTGTCTTTAATTGCACACCTTCTACTCCAATCAATACAAGTGGCACAACATTAGTTGTATGAGCAGTATGTGGCTCTCCTGTCTTATAATCTATCATTTGTTCTGCATTTCCATGATCTGCTGTCATAAGAATGATACCATTCTTTTCTTCAATAGCTGATACTACCCTTTCTACACACTCATCAATTGTCTCAATTGCTTTAATTGCCGCTTCTAAATTTCCAGTGTGTCCAACCATATCTGGATTAGCATAATTTAAAATAATACAATCATATTTATCAGATTCAATTGATTCTACTACTTTATCAGTTACCTCTACTGCACTCATTTCTGGTTGCATATCATACGTCTGAACTTTTGGAGATGGTACTAATATTCTGTCTTCACCTGGATATTGTTTTTCCTCTCCTCCATTAAAAAAGAAAGTAACATGTGCATATTTCTCTGTTTCTGCAATTCTTAATTGGCTTAGCCCTTGATTTGAAACATATTCTCCAAAAGTATTTTTTAAACTCTCTGGCTTAAAAGCAATTTGAACATTTGGAATAGTTTCATCATATTGTGTAAAACATACATAATATAAATCTAATGGTTTTGTTGTAAAACCATCAAATTCTAGATCTACTAAACTTCTTGTAATTTCTCTTGCTCTATCTGGTCTATAATTAAAGAAAATAACAGAGTCTTTATCTTGAATTGTTGCTACTGGATCATTATTACTATTACAAATTACTGTTGGAAGTACAAATTCATCAAATACTTCTTGTTGATAAGAACTTTCAATAGCTGAAATCGCTGATGTCGCCTTTTCTCCCTGGCCTTTCACTAAAGCATTATATGCTTTTTCTACTCTTTCCCATCTCTTGTCTCTATCCATAGCATAAAATCTTCCTGAAATACTTGCTATTTTTCCAACTTCTTTTTCTTTCATTTTTTCCTCTAGTTGTGAAATATAACTTTCTCCTGAAGCTGGTGGAGTATCTCTTCCATCTAAAAAGCAATGTACATAAACATCATCAAAATCTTTTCTCTTAGCAACTTCTAACAAAGCCACTAAGTGACGAATATGACTATGCACTCCTCCATCTGATAATAATCCCATAATGTGTAATTTAGAATGGTTCTTTTTACAATTTTCTATTGCTCCTGTAATTTCTTTGATGCTAAAAAAGTCACCATCTTCAATAGATTTTGTAATTCTAGTTAAATCTTGATATACAATTCTTCCTGCACCAATATTGGTATGGCCTACTTCTGAATTTCCCATTTGTCCATCAGGAAGTCCTACCTTTAGACCACTAGTATAAATTTCAGTGGTTGGCCATATTTTCATTAGTTTATCTATATTAGGTGTGTTTGCTAATTTTACCGCATTTGCCTTTTCATTGTCATTTATTCCAAATCCATCTAAAATCATTAGCATCATCGGTTTTCTTCTCATTATTTTTACTCCTTCTTTCTGTCAGCTTAATGATTACTTTAAGCTAACACAATCTTGCTAAATTCTTCTACTTTTAAGCTTGCTCCCCCTACTAATCCACCATCAATGTCAGTAGTAGAGAATAGCTCTTTTGCATTATCGGCTTTTACACTGCCTCCATAAAGAATAATTATTTTTTCAGCAATCTCTTTCCCATAGAGTTCTGCTACTTTATTTCTAATAGATTTGATACTATTATTAGCATCTTCTGATGTAGCCGTCTTCCCTGTTCCTATTGCCCAAATTGGCTCATAAGCAAGAACTATATTTTCCATTTGTTCTTTGCTTAATCCTTCTAATGCAAGCATAGTCTGTTTTGTAATAATTTCTTCTGCCTTTCCTTGCTCTCTTTGCTCTAATGTCTCTCCTACACAAATAATTGGTTTTAAGCCATTTGTTAAAGCTGCTTTTACCTTTTTATTAACTGTTTCATCTGTTTCAGCAAAATACTGTCTTCTTTCTGAGTGCCCTATAATAACATATTCTACTCCAATTGATTTTAGCATTTGTCCTGAAACTTCTCCTGTATAAGCACCTTTTTCTTCCCAATGCATATTTTGTGCACCTACTTTAATATTTGTATTTTGAGCACTAAGCAAGCTATAAAAAAGATCAACATATGGTACACAAAGTATTACTTCATTTTCTGTATCTTTTACCATTGGTGTAATTTGTTCAATAAATGCAATTGCTTCATTAGGAAGCTTATTCATTTTCCAATTTCCTGCAATTACTTTTTTTCTCATCATTCCACCTCTATTCTCAAATTATGATTTATTAAAATTCTTTTTCAACATCTTTTGTAGAAATTGGTCCTTGATGATTTCCTTCTGATATTGTTTTGTTTCTTCTATTTTGAATAATTGCAATTCCTGGTAATTGCTTTCCTTCTAAGAATTCTAGAGATGCTCCTCCTCCTGTTGAAAGATGGAATCTCTCATCAAATTCGGCCATATCTTCTCCATTTGCTCTTGCTTCATCTAAGAATTTGTTAACAGCAGCTACTGAATCTCCTCCACCAATAACACATTTTGCTTTTGTACTCTTAGCAATATATCTTGCTACAGTCTCTGTACCTACTGCATATTTAGGTGCTTCTGTATAGCCTAATGGTCCATTCCAAACTACCTTTTTTGCTCCGTCTAGGCTATTAGCATAACTATCTAAAGTTTGCTCCCCAATATCAAAAGGTTGGTACCCCTCTGGTATTCCTTCTTCTACATTTACCACCATACTTGGTGCTTGTTCTACAACTTCTGGTGTTAATTCTACATCTTGTGGAATTTGGGCAACTTTTAAATCTGTTGGAAGAACTAATTCTTTTCCTTTTTCTACTGCAAGCTTCATAATTGCTTCAGCTGTTTCTAATTTATCTTCTTCGTAACTAGAATTTCCAATGTTGTATCCTCTAGCTTTTAAGAAAGTATTTGCCATTTTTCCACCAATTAAAATTTTATCAACACCTGCATTTTCAATTAAGTTGGTAATTACTCCAATTTTATCTGAAACTTTTGCTCCACCTAGAATAGCGACAAATGGCTTTTCAGGACTTTTTAATACTGCGCCTAGCTCTTCTACTTCTTTTTCCATTAAGAAACCTAATGCAGTCTCTTTTCCCTGTTCTTCCATTTTCTTTGCAACACCTTCTGTTGAACTATGTGCTCTGTGAGCACTTCCAAAGGCATCATTTACATATCCATCGGCTAAATCAGCAAACTCTGCTGATAAAACTTCATCATTTTTGGTTTCTCTAGTATCAAAACGAGTATTTTCTACTAATCCTGCTTCTCCCTCTTTTAGTTCACTAATCATTCCTTTAGCACTGTCACCTGTTGTATCACCAGCAAATTTCACTTCTTTTCCTAATTCTTCTGATAGTCTCTCAGCTACTGGGTTCAAAGAATATTTTGCTTTCATTTCTTCCTCAGACATCTCTTTTGGCTTTGGCTTACCTAAATGGGAACAAAGAACCACTTTTGCCCCTTGATCCATTAAGTATTGAATTGTTGGAATAGCAGCTTTAATTCTAGTATCATCTTGAATCTTTCCATCTTTCATTGGTACATTAAAGTCACAACGAACCAAAATTGCTTTTCCTTTTACATCCATATCACTAACTGTCTTTTTCTCCATAACTTACCTTCTTTCTTCTCTAAGGGGGACAGGATGTGTCCCCTCTGGGTTTATTTATTTGAAATATAAATTGCTAAGTCTACTAGTTTGTTTGAATATCCCCATTCATTATCATACCAAGCTACTAATTTAACAAATGTATCTGTTAAAGCAATTCCTGCTGTGCTATCGAATATAGATGTATGTTCATCATGAATGAAATCTGAAGAAACTACTGGCTCTGTTGTATAATCTAAAATACCTTTCATTTCATTTTCAGATGCTTTCTTAACTGCTGCACAAATTTCTTCATATGTTGCTGGCTTTTCTAAATTAACTGTTAGGTCTACTACTGAAACATCAACTGTTGGAACTCTAAATGACATTCCTGTTAACTTTCCATTTAATGATGGAATAACTTTTCCAACTGCTTTTGCTGCACCTGTTGAAGATGGAATAATATTAGCTGCTGCTGCACGTCCTCCTCTCCAGTCTTTCTTAGATGCTCCATCTACTGTTTTTTGTGTTGCTGTTGTACTATGAACTGTTGTCATTAAACCATCTTTAATTCCAAAGTTGTCATTGATAACTTTAGCAAGTGGTGCTAAACAGTTTGTTGTACAAGATGCATTTGAAATAATATTCATATCTGATGTGTAAGTATCATTATTAACACCCATTACGAACATAGGTGCATCTTTAGAAGGTGCAGAAATAATAACTTTTTTTGCTCCTGCATCTAAATGTGCTTGTGCTTTTTCTAGCGTTGTAAATACTCCTGAACACTCTAATACATAATCAACTCCGTCTTTTCCCCAAGGAATATTTTTTGGATCCATTTCGTTATATACTTTGATTTCCTTTCCATTAACAACTAATGTATTTTCTGTAGCTGATACTTCTCCCTCAAATTTTCCATGTACTGTATCATACTTTACCATATATGCCATATAATCTGCTGTAATAAATGGGTCATTAATAGCTACAACCTCAACTTCCTTTTTGTTTAGGGCTGCTTGGAAAGACAAATTTCCAATTCTTCCAAATCCATTAATACCAATTTTAATACTCATAACTTTTATCCTCCTAAAATTATTTTTTAAGTAAGATTTTTCTTACTATTTGTTTAGTATATCCTAAACAATGTAATTTTATATCAATACGGTGTATTTTTCAAGTATTCTAGCTAATTTTTAACTATTTTTATATTTTAGAAAAAAGTATACCTAGATATAAAAAAACAGAGGTATCTTAAACTCCTCTGTTCACTTCATCATTAAAACACTCTTTCATTATAGAGTAATATTATCAATTATTTTTATTTCTTGAAAGAAAAAGTCTTTTGCATCTTGATGCCAAAAATCATGTACTTCTTGTAATACTTTTTGTTGCTTTGGTGTCATTGTTACTGTAATTTCTTGAAATAAAAAGTTTCTAATTTTACTCCAAGTACTAACTTTTTCTGGTACTCCTGCTGGTTTAAATTCTGCTCCATTTTCTACTGTGCTTACTCCACCATAAACGTTTCCATTTTCATAATTTGCCATTTGTTTTCCTCCTTTGTGAGTTACTTAAACTTTTACTTCTTTATTTATACTATATATATTTAAAATAATCAAGCATTTTTTTGCTTTTTTTGTGTTACATTTTTATTACAAGAACGTAATATAGTTGTAATATATCTTAGATTTCCATTTGACTTCCTAAAAAGCTAGCTGCAGATTGTGCCACTTTTCGCTCTATTTCTGACATCTTTGTAGCACTATCTTTTGATAATAAAATTACACTACCAATTACGTCACCATCAGAAATAATTGGATATACAATTTGAGAATGATATCTTCTTTCTTTATTGTCATTCTTAGTAATCGGAACTGCTAAATCATTATTCTCTTTACTTGTATATTTCTCTTTGTCTTCCATAATTCTTTCTAATTCTTCGCTTAAGTCTTGTTCCAAAAATTCTTTTTTTGAACCTCCAGATACCGCAATAACAGTATCTTTATCTGTGATGCAAGCAATATGTCCTGTCGTTTTTGCTAATGTTTCTGCATATCCTGTTGCAAATTCTGTTAATTCTCCTATTGGAGAATACTTCTTTAAAATAACTTCGCCTTCTTTATCTGTAAAAATTTCTAATGGATCTCCTTCTTTAATACGTAAAGTTTTTCTAATTTCTTTTGGAATGACAACTCTTCCTAAATCATCTATTCTTCTTACTACACCTGTTGCTTTCAAAATGTTACCTCCTTCTAAATCTCAGAGCTAAAAAGCTCTTTGCAACTTATTTTTTCATACCATACAAGCATGATTTTCTTGATATTCTTATTATTGCTTTAAAAGGAAATTTTTATACATTTTATTTTTATTTTATTTCAAAAACAAAGCTAGCCTTCCTGCTAGCTTTGAATCTCTTTATCTATTTTTTTCCATTTCAATTGATTAACAATTACTATAATACCACTAATGATAACAAATAAATAAAAATTGATACCCCTACTTAATAATACACTACTTGTCATCATGTCTTGTGGATATACATTTCTAAATATTTCTGTAAATGCTCCCTCGCTGACACCTACTGCCCCCGGCGACGGAATTCCTGATACTGTCGCATATAGTACAGACTGCATTGTAATAATTTCTATGATACCATGTTCATTTAATCCTAATGCTCTATAAGTCCAATATGATGTGCTATAATATAGTAAAAACTGTATAGCTGTTGTTGCAATAATTTTCACCATTAAAGATTTATGTTTCTTTATGTACACAGCACTTTCTTGATATTTTGTTAATTGTTCTTCTATCTTCTCTTTCTTCTTATCAATATTTTTAATTCTAAAAAATTTCATTATTTTAATGGCAATACGAACTAGTCCCTCTGACATTCTTTTAGAGAAAATACCTATAATCAAAAGCGCTAATGCACTCGCATTTAAGCATACACCTACAATAAAGAAAACAATTAGTACTTTGTTCATATATTGATAATTGAATAGTAGACTAATAAAAGCAAAGCTAAGTGTAATCACTTGCATTCCACTTAGGTTTAATAAAAGTGCTAATGTAGAACTAGAAATATCAATATGATCTTTGTGCATATAGTAAATCTGCATTGGTTGCCCACCACTTGCTGCTGGTGTAATAGAACTAAAAAAGAAGCCAATTAATGCATATTTAAAGTTTTGCCTAAAAGAGGATTTCTCATTTAACACTTTCAAAGTTCTACCTATATCAATTGCTTCGCAAGCTAGGTACAATATCATACAAACAATTCCTATTAGTAAATATTCTACCTTAGCTGAACGAATAATTTGAAATATCATAGTAATATTTTGATCTTTTAATAAAATGTAAAGCGTAATACCAATTAGTAATATAAAAAATAGAAAATTTCTAATTAACTTTGATTTACTCTTCACTGTCATCATCCCATTTCTTACTGCTGTAATATTTTTCTATACTCTTCAAAAATTGTGGCCTTGTATCTTCTTCCTCTGTTCCTATTTCCTCTTTTAATTCTTCTGTATATTCTTCTTGAGGCTCTTCCATATATCTTATTGATTTTCCTTCAGTTTCTTCTTCTGTACTTCTGAGAGTTACTCTTTCTGTTCCATCACTTTCCTCAGTATGTTTAATTTCTATTATTTTTCTTGGCTTTTCTACTGTTTTTTCTTGTATTTCTTCTTCCTCATAAAGCGATAAAATATTTCCTAATTCATTAGAGAAATCTTCTAATAAAACAATTTTAATACTTGGTAATTTTCCATCAATATAGTCATCCATAATGCGTTTTAATTTTGCAATATTCTTCATTTCAGGCGCAATTTCTTTTGTATATCTTCTTGCTCTATCTGTTAATTTTTCTTTGATACTTACCATGTCTTCGTTGCTTGCACAAGAAATCCTCTGGAACATTTGGAAAGAATCATAATACTTGAAGATTGGAATATTCATGCATTCTTTATCAAATCTATCGTAGAATTGTTCCATTTTCATTGGAATACATTTAAAGATATCTTCTGCTTGTTCTCTATACATCTTATCTTTTAATTGAGCATTAATTTCATTAAAATGCTTTAATACTTCTTGCATTTCATCTTTGATTTCATCTACAACTGCTACTGTTGAGAGCTCTTCATCTACATTAGCACAATAACTAGAAGTTAAAGATGCAATATTCATTCCATTAAAAAATACACTTTTAACCGTTCTAATATCATATTTAATTAGGTCTTTCTTAATAAAATAAATAAAGTATGCAAACAGTTTCACTATTTGAATTAATTCAATTCTACCATTTTTTACATCTTCTAAAGTTTCATCAATAACACCTTCAAATTGGTCATCTGGTATTTTCCAATATTCTTCTGTAAGAAGTCTTTTATAGCCTGGTAACTGGCTAGTGTCAATCGTATTACGAATGACTTCCATATTGTCTTTAAATACTTTCATATCAAAAATACGCGTACGTACATAAATTTCAATAAACTTGAAGAAGCGATATTCTGCTTTGAAGTTATAATAATAGTTATTATCAAATTCTTTAATATAGAATTGTCTATTATCCATAAATACTCTGGAAGATACTAAGATTGCCTTATACTCTTCATTGCTGTCAATATTGACAAACTTATCTTTTGTAATCTTACCTGCTTTAATTTCAAAAGAAATAGCAATAGTAAAGATAAGCATAGTCTGTAAAATACGGTGATTCGTATTTGGATATGCTTTTGTTACCATATCAAATATTTTCTTAAAATTGTTTAATGCATGTTTCAAAATACGCAAGTTTCTCGTTCCACTCTTGTTGAAAGTAGAAGTAATTAAATTGGTGTTTTCTCGTAAGAAACGAATTAAATCTGCTTCATTTTCATAACGCATTAAAAGTCCATTAATAATATAATTAAACTCTGGTGCATACTCAAAAGTTTCACCAATTAGTTTTTCTTTAATTCTTTCATAATCATTTGCCTTATCAAAAACATATTCAATCGTATCACGAATTCTTTCTACCATTGGTTTATCTGTCTTAATGGTTAATTTATCTTGTTTATCTAATAAATACGTGGCAATAAAAGTTTTCATCTCTAAATTGCTATTTTTTAGTTTGGTCGATAATTCTTTTTCATTACAAATAATGATAGTTTTTATATGATCATGTTCTACGAAATTGTTGATATATCCTAAAATATCAATAACATCTACATTTGCTCTCTCTAAATCGTCAAAACACAATACTTTATCATCTGTTGAAAAGAATTGACCATAGTCTAATTGGTTTCCGTTTTGTGTAACACCAAAGAAGTTAGCCATATCCAATCCTGTTTTAGCATATTCTGGGATATTGGCTACTCCGCTAGCGTCCATATATTTCTTTAAGTTTCTATCCATTAATTGTGTGGTTTCAATAAATATTTTTTTACTAATTTCTTCTAGGTTAGAAATTCCATACAAAGACATGTAAATGGCTGTTAATCTCTTTCCATTTACTTGCATAGATTCTATTTTTGGTTTGATTTTGTGGTTCCAGAAATAAGTCTTTCCGCTTCCCCATTCACCATTTATCATAATGGCATAATCTGTATATTCTGCTCTAATATAATCTAAGATACTTTCTACTAAATCGTCCATTTTCCTATTCCTTTCTCTTTTGATATTTCTGTAGGTCCCTTGCAATTGTTAAAATTCCTACCGCCTGACTCCCAAAGGCTCTAAGCATCCTTGCACATTCATTTGCTGTACTTCCTGTTGTATAAATATCATCAAAAAGTAGTATTTTCTTATTCTGTATTTTGAGTTCATTTTGTACTTTATATACATTTTTTACATTTTCTCTTCTTTGTTCTTTATTCAAACTACTTTGTGGCTGATTATTTTTTGCTTTTTTTAATGCTTGCGTTTCTATGTGAATATTCGCCATTTTGCTGATTTTTCTAGCAAGTAATTCACTTTGGTTATATCCTCTTTCTCGTTTTCTAGATGAGGATATCGGTATTGGAATCATTATATCATATTTTTTTAAAAATCCATATAATTTTTCATTATTCATAAAAAATTCATAAATAGTATTTGCCAAATATGCTTTATCCTCAAATTTATATTGCAAAATTTTTCCTCGAATTGGCTCTGTATAGGAAAATAGATAGAAATGTTCATCTATAAAAGTATCTTTATTTTGATAAAAGTCTAACTGATTGAAATAAAAATTAGAATTGGTTATTTTTCGTTTACAATCTTGGCACAAATAACCTTCTCCCATTTTATCACAAAACCCACAAGTTGATGGAAAAATAAAATCGAGGACAGTGTCTAAAAGGTTCATTTTCGCCCCTCCTTTTTAGATTTACGTGTCCCCGATTTTTTATTCTATGCTTCTGTTGTCATTTTTAAGTTTAATGTATTCATAACAGTACTTAAATTTTTAAAAAGAATTCTATCATTTAATGCTACATCTTTCATATTCTTTTCTAACTTTGCATCACAGTAATCCATTTTTTTATCTAATGCTTCCATTTGATGTTTAATGTAAGACATCTCTACCATCATATAAGCTATGTCATCTTTCATATTAACTATGTCTTTTTCTAACTTAGCCACTCTTTCTTCCAGTGTAGTCATTCTTTCTTCCAATATAGTTACTCTTTGCTCTAATGTTGTTACTCTTTCTTTCAATTCCACTACATCTTTTTGTAATACTTTTACATTTGCATTTGTTTCTTCTGTTAGTTTTAGAATCTTCAATAACATTTCTTGTTCCATAGTTTCTCTCCTTTCTTGACAAACTTCCCTTATATCTATTGTTTTCTTCCTATATATCTCATTTTAATTCATGTTTACATATAAGTCAATACTGATCCAGAAATTTTATCGTATTTTGTTTTACTGTGTTAAAGTCTTTAATTTAAACTCTAGTCCTGTATTCCTCTTTTTGCTATCTGCATTTTGTATCATAAACTCTACTACATTTGGGCTTCCCACCAAAATTAAAAGCTTCTTCGCTCTAGTCATAGCAGTATATAATAAAGTTCTAGTCAATAAAACTGGTGCTGCTTGTATAATCGGCATAATGACTACATCAAACTCACTTCCGTTGTGCTTTATGCACTGTAATGCAATAAGCATGCTCAATTTGTTCTAACTCTTCAAAGGCATACCATACAATTTTATCATCATCAAATTTAATTTTTACTCTTTTCTCATTTTCATCAATATTACTAATGGTTCCATACTCTCCATTAAATACACCTTTTCCCATTTCAAGAGTTGTCTCATGCTTTTCCCAATAAATATCATAATTATTTTTAATTTGCATGATTCTGTCACCTTCTCTAAAAATACTATCCATCCATTTGCGCTCTTTCTTTTTTTCATTTGGCGGATTAATGGCTGCTTGTAAATATTTATTCAATTCTTTTGTGCCTAAAGTTCCCTTTTTGGTAGGACTGATAACTTGAATGTTATTAAAAAAGTCATAGTTTCCATATTTCTGTAACCTACCATTACTTAAAGAAATAACATTTTCTAACACCTTTTCTTGGCTTTGCTCCGCTATAAAGAAAAAATCGTCTAATAATTCTTCATTCTTTTCAGCTGTTAAAAAACTATTGCCTTCATTTACTTTGTGGCTATTGATAATAATTTTACTTTTAGCTGCTTGCCTAAAAATCTTATTTAGTGTAATTACTGTAATTTGCTCTGAGCTAACAATATCCTTTAGTACATTTCCTGACCCTACTGAAGGAAGCTGGTTGCTATCTCCTACTAGCACTAATTTTGTTCCTTTGTAAATAGCTTGTACTAAATAATTCATTAAAAAGATATCTACCATAGACACTTCATCTACTATGATAATATCTGCATCTAGTGGTGCTACTTCTACATTCGGGTCCATAGATTTCATTTGGTCTGTATCCATTTTTCCAATTTCTAATAAACGATGTAACGTTTTTGCCTCTTCTCCTGTTGTTTCCGTCATTCTTTTAGCTGCTCTTCCTGTTGGTGCGCATAGAACTACCTTTAGTCCTTCTTGTTTATATAGCTCAATCACAGTTTTAATAATTGTTGTTTTACCAGTACCAGGTCCTCCTGTAATAACGCAAACATTATGTTCCTGAATTGCTTGTACTGCTTCCTTTTGCTTTTCTGATAATTCCTTTTCTGCATTCTTTTCTATTTTCTTCAGTTTCTTTTCAAATCCACTAATGGCTTTTACATTTTTGTATTCATCTAATGCAATAAGAGATTCTGCCACATTTTTTTCTGCTAAATAATAGTTAGCTAAATATATCCATTCCTGTGTTTCTCTGTCTTCAATCACTACCTCTTTTAGCGCTTTTAAATTAATGAGGCTTTCCTCAATTACTTCCTCTGAAACACCTAATAATTCATGTGCAAATTGTAATAAATTTTGATAAATAACACAACAATGTCCATTGTTATTTGCTACTTTTAAGGCATATTTAATACCACTTCTGACTCTTTGACTACTTTCTTGGTCTAATCCTAATTTGAGCGCAATTTGGTCTATTTGCCTAAAATCAGCTTTTTGTACTAAGTCTACTAATAAATATGGATTCTCCTCAATTAAGTCAATAGTATTTGCTCCTAAGGTTTTAAATACCTTTTCTGCACTTTGTGGACCTATTCCATATCTTTGCAAGTATTCTACAATACGCCATATTTCCCAATTTTCATTAAAACTTTCTGATACCTCAATTGCCTTTTCTTTGGTAATCCCCTTAATACATACTAACTTTTCAGGTTCAAACCTTAAAATATGGACAACTTCTTTTCCAAATTCTTTAATCATTTTCTGAGCAGTTGCAGGTCCTATTCCTTTTAATTTACCACTAGATAAATACCTTTCTAACCCTTCTAAAGACTCAGGCATTGTTTTTTCAAAAGTTTCAATTTTAAATTGCATACCATATTCAGGATGATCTACAAAATTACCAGTTGCTTTGATAGTATCACCTTTGTTGATAAAAGGGAGATAACCTACAACAGTAGTCTCCTCTTCCTCTGTTTCAAAAGCAGCAATAGTATAACTATTTAATTCGCTACGATAAATAATCTCTTTAATTTCGCCTAATATTTCCAAAACATTTCCTCTTTTTCCCTTAATGCTTCCTCTATTTTATCTTTATTTTGCTATTTTTTCAAGATAATTAATCAGAAATTTATTTTACTCCATCTACACTATCTAAAATTTCTTTGCAATCTCTCCAATTAGAAACTTTAATATTATCATAATCGTCTCCTAATTTTTCTAATATTTCTTTTGTTTCATCTGTTGAGTTTAAATCTACCACAAGCACATCTTTCACATTTTCTTCTTTTCCATAAATTAAACGAAATAGAAATGAACGTAAGAATCCCTCAATTTTCTTTTCTTGATTTTTCGCAGCTACAATAACATAAATGCCATCTGGTTTTAAATTAGTATAAGTATATGTATAAATAATTGTTTTTATCATTTCAAATAAGCCATATAGGGCTAATACCCATAAG
The DNA here is from genome assembly GCA_022797635.1 of Clostridia bacterium. Lineage (GTDB taxonomy): Bacteria > Bacillota > Clostridia > TANB77 > CAG-508 > CAG-273. The sequence goes on along the minus strand of JAAWKZ010000016.1, from coordinate 4,573 downwards.
ATACCATTCCATAAAATTTCCATTGCTTTCTTTCCTTTCTGTGGTATTTTATGCGCTTTGATTTTTTTAGTTCCTTATGGTATACTAAAAACATGAAAGAATTAATTGTAAATGATAAATATAATGGAAAAAAATTAAATAGTTTATTATTAGATACTTTTGATGGCCTAAGCCTAAATGTGCTATACAAAGCACTTCGTAAAAAAGATATTCGTGTAAATGATGTACGAATGAGTGAGAATGTGATTATACATACAGGAGACCATATAAAAGTATATATTGCTAATGAGCTATTAGAAAAAAATTCTCATTTTGAAGCAAATATTATTTATGAAGATGAGCATATTTGTGTTGTGAATAAACCTACTAGAATTGAAGTAACTGGTGAAAACTCATTAACTACTTTACTTGAAAAATCACATACTTTTATCAAGCCCTGCCATCGTTTAGATAGAAATACGACTGGCTTAGTTTTATTTGCTAAAGATGAAGAAACTCTGGACATTTTATTAGCCAAGTTTAAAAATCATGAAATTGAAAAGCATTATACAGCAAAAGTAATTGGTATTCCTACTAAAAAACAAGCTACTTTAAAGGCTTATCTTTTTAAAGATTCCAAGAAATCTTTGGTGTATATTTCTGATACTCCTAAAAAAGGTTATGAAAAAATTATGACTTCTTATCAAGTTGTAAAAGAGAATAAAAAAGAAAATACCAGTATATTAGATGTTATCTTGCATACTGGTAAGACTCATCAAATCCGTGCTCATTTAGCCCATATTGGTTACCCTATTTTAGGTGATGGAAAATATGGGAATAATGAAATTAACAAAAAATTTGGTTTGAAAGTACAACAATTAACAAGTTATTCCCTTACATTTCATTTTAAAAGTGAAAGTGGCATTTTGAGTTATTTAAATAGGAAAAGTATCTCCTTATAGAAGATACTTTTTATTTTACTTAATTAACTCTTCAAATTCCTCACTTGAAATCACTTCTTTCTCCATTAGAGTCTGAGCCACTTTATCCAATTTTGCCATATTGTTCTTTAAAATTTCTTGTGCCTTTGCATAACTGTTGTCTAGCATAATCTTCACTTCTGCACCTATTGCATCACTAAATTTCTCACCAAATAATTGTAATTGATATGGGTCTTTTTCTGTATCTACTGAAATTGGTCCCAAATTATCACTCATTCCATATTTAGTAATCATATCCTTTGCAATTTGTGTTGCTACTTCAATATCATTACTTGCACCAGTTGAAATATCACTTAAAGCAACCTTCTCAGCAGCACGTCCACCAAGTAAAGCAATTAATTTTTCTTGCATTTCTGTTTTTGAAATATAGTATTTATCCTCATTTGTCTTGTACATGGTGTACCCACCTGCAATACCACGAGGGATAATAGATACTTCTTTAATATCTTTTTGTGTTTCTAAAGTGCTACTCACAATAGCATGTCCTGCTTCATGATAAGCAGTTAATTTTTTATCTTTGTCTGAAATCACTCTACTTTGTCTTTCTAATCCAACTGTTACTTTTTTTACAGCATCTTCTACATCATCTTGTGTAATTGCCTCATGCTTTTTAATAGTTGCAATAATCGCTGCTTCATTTAAAATGTTAGCAAGTTCTGCTCCTGTAAATCCTGCTGTATCTCCTGCTATATCTTTTAAGTTTACTTCTTCTGCAAACTTCTTTCCTTTCGCATGAATTTTTAAAATTTCTTCTCTTCCCTTCATATCAGGAAGTGCAATGGTAATTTGTCTATCAAATCTACCTGGTCTTAATAATGCTTTATCTAACATTTCTGGTCTATTTGTTGCTGCAAGCACTATAATCGTTTCTTCTGTATCAAAACCATCCATTTCTACTAATAACTGGTTTAATGTTTGGTTATTTTCAGACTCTGCCCCGCTTCCACTAGATCTTCTGGAACCAATGGCATCAATTTCATCAATAAATACAATACATGGAGCAACCTTTTTCGCTTTTTCAAATAACTTTCTTACACGAGAAGCACCAAGCCCTGCAAACATTTCAATAAATTCAGAACCACTCATAGAAATAAATGGTACTTTTGCTTCTCCTGCAATTGCTTTTGCAATTAAGGTTTTACCTGTACCTGGATTCCCACAAAGAAGAACCCCTCTTGGAACTTTCGCTCCCATATCTGTAAATCTCTCTGGTTCTTTTAAGAAATCTACAATTTCAATCATTTCACTTTTTTCTTCTTCTAATCCTGCAACATCATCAAATTTTATTTTAGATTTCGTTGTCTCTGCATCATATACTTTTCCCTTATCTCCTAGTCCTTGCATTTTAAATAGCACAATGACTAAAGCTACTAGTATAATAGTTGGTAATAGTGAGAATAAAGTTTGCATAACTCCAATCAATGGATTTTGCTTTTTTTGTACTAATTCAATTTGATTTCCTTTCAGTGTTTTCTCTTGAATTAACTCAATAAAAGCTTGTGTGTTTGGCACAATTGTCTTTTTCTCATTTCCTTCTTCGTCACCTTTTAGTTTTACTTTAACAGAAGTGCTTCCCACTGTCATCTCAACTTTTTCTACTTGTCCTTCATCTACTTTTTTGATTAACTCTGTATACGCTAATTCATTGTCTTTTTCTTTTTGACTATTCGTTGTTAAGAACCAAATAGATACTCCTACCAATATTACTGTTAATACTAGAATAGCAATTCCGAAGGTACATTTTTATTTTCTTATCTTTTTCTTTCTGATTTTGATTTTGCTCACTCATAGTAGTTTACTCTCCTTTTCCTTTTTGCAATTGAATTTATCCCTCTCTAATATTAGCTTCTGGCTGAGGATGCTTTTCATCTCTTGTTTTTCGCTTTTCTTCCTTTTCCTTTTTTTCCTCTTGCCTCTTCTTTTCATCCTCTTTACGAACTCTTTCTCTTTCCTCTTCTTCCTTTTTCTCTTGTTCTTGTCTTGCTAATTCTTGTTTTATTTTCTCTTGTTCTGAAATAATCTTAGATAATTCCATTTGCTGTTTTATCATGTCTGATTTAATCATTAAAATAGAAGTAATAATATAAATACATGTAATTGCCATATACATAATATCAAAATACTGAATAGTATATCCTGTTATCTGATTTACTATCATATATCCAAGATTTAAAATAATAGGAAGTGTTAATGCATGCACTGCAATGTTATAGGTCGCACTATACTTCAATCTTAATCTTGAGAAAATCCCCGTGATATATCCTAAAACAGAATATAGCAAAGCATCTACTAATACCGTAGAAAAATATATAATAAATAGATAAATGGCCATAGTAATAAAAAATGCAATATAGACTGTCCATATCATAGTTCCTGATAATGCCTCAGTAATGTCCTGCTTGTCCAATTTCACAATATGATATCTTTGGGCAATTTCTTGATAAGGAATGGTCGTTGACATAGCTGTTATCCCTGTTTTAAAAATCATTTTATCTTTTAAAATAATAACACCATTGCTATATCCTTTTACTGCTTCTTCATATTTGGTTACTTGTTCCTCATTTAACTCTCCAGTATCTATGATAATTTTGCCATTTAATAACTCTGTATCTTCTACTACAATAGCTTCTGCGTTTTCATCTTTCGATTTTACAATTAATGTATCTTCTGCAAAATGAATTTCTGCAATCTCATTTTCTATATAAGAACTCACCTGATTCACAACTTTTCCAAAGTTCCATGTAATCACAAGTGAAATAAGGAAAACAAAAATCAACATTAATTTTGCTAAATATCCAATAGAACTTCCTACTTTTTGTACCGCTAATTTCTGATATTCTTCTAATCCAAAAATACTAATTTTTATCTTCTTCCAAAATGAGATTTTGTTTTCCTGCTTCACTTTTCTTACTTCCACCTTTCTAATAGGCTATATCTTTTCTACTGTCATTCCTTCTTTCGTATCTTTTACACTATATCCTTTTTCTTTTAATTCGTCGCGAATTTTATCAGACATAGCCCAGTCTTTATTTTCCCTTGCTTGTTTTCTCTTTTCTAATAATTCTGCAATTTCCTCTGGTAATTCTATCTTTTTGGCTTCTTCTAAATATTGTTTACTATTTTCTAAATCTAATCCCAATACTTGGTCAAATTTTAATAAAAGTTCTGCGTATTGTTTTGATTTTTGAGAATTTCTAACAATATCCCAAACAATTCCCATTGCTGCTGGCATATTCAAGTCATCATTTATTGTTGCCAAAAACTTCTCTTCATATTCTTTTATTTTTTCATCTAAAATTACTTCTGTTCCTTCTTGGTGTTTTAAAACTCCTTCTCTTAAACGATTTAGCGCTGTTTGCGTAGACAAAGCAGTTTCAAATGTAAAATTTAATTTTGTGCGATAATGTGCTGTAAAACAAAATAGCTTATAGGCTAGTGGTTCAATCCCCTTTTCTTTCAATTGTTCTAGTGTATAAGTATTTCCTATTGATTTTGACATTTTTCCACCATCTACTTGTAGGAATTCCACATGCATCCAACATTTTGCAGGAACCTTTCCTGTTAGCCCTTTACTTTGTGCAATTTCATTTTCA
>JAAWKZ010000033.1 GCA_022797635.1 Clostridia bacterium | reverse complement strand
GTTCATATATTCTTGTTCATTTTTTATGGCTTCTGCTGTTTTATCCTTCGCATCTTGCGCCTTTTTGAAGATACTATTTTCTCCCATTGTATACATGATCGTAATTCCTGCTAAAATTAAAAGGACTACTATTGTTACAACCAATGCTACTAGGGTTATCCCAGTTGTAGCATCTTTGATACGTACAAATGGTTTACACTGGTAGTGTATCCCAGTTGTTGAAGCTTCGCCGATTACAGCTGGGTTATACTGGCAGCATATTCCTTCTTGCTTCTTTCTTAGTTTTTCTTTCATTTTTTCTTATTCCTCCCTTTTCTTTAGTATTTACTATTTCTCATTTTTTATACAATCTATATATGCTTTACCTTTCATTATAACATTTTGTTTTATCTTAACAATATGTGTCATAATATGTCAATATACTGCTTAAAAAATTCAAAATTTTCCATTATTTCTTTGCACAAAGAAACTACATAGCAATTTACTATAGAGTCTTTTCATAATTTATTTTGCTGCGCTTCTCTCTTCTACTAGATAAACGCTAACTTTCTTCTTATCTCTACCAAGTATTTCAAATTTTACTTTTCCTGTTACTTTAGCAAATAAGGTATCATCACTTCCTCTATCTACATTAATACCTGAGTAAATTTTAGTTTCTCTTTGTCTTACTAAGATATTTCCATTATGTTGGATTTCACTTAAATTTACAAGGTGTAATATGGAGAAATAGTAATTAGTTTTATTATAAAAAAAGATGATATAGTTTTGCTATTTACTAAATCATCTTTTTGTAAAAGTCAGACCTAGATGCTAAAACCAGGCGCAACACCAATGCTGTAGCTCGCGCTGCCACCATTGCTGCCACCGTTGTGGACGATACTGCAGAAGGAATTGCTATTAGCGTAATAAAGTGAACGAAGCCACCAGCTAACTATACTACTTGAGGAACTTTGTCTCTTTTGACGACCTGTGCTCGAACTGTCCCATGCGTCTGTTACTCCTTGATAATATTTATACTGCTCTCCTTCTTTGGTTATTGCATATCCTCTTGTATCTCCTCCATTATATCCAGCATTTACTACCTCACTTGCGGCTAATAACCATAAGTAATCATTACATGTTGTTACACTACTTGCGTTATCATATGTTTCAATGTACTTCTTCTTTACCTGTTTTATATAGCTCTTATTATTTAGGTTTGCTCCTAAGCCTCCGATTGCTCCACTTTGTACAGCCGCATTTGTTGTATATCCGTTTAAGTCTTTTCTCATTTTGGTGTTTGCCCAACCATTTTCATTTGTATTAGTTGAATTCATTGGCATGTAATCTTCTCCTGTCATGAAATCTAGGAACTCAAAACTAATACTTGCTTTTTCATCTGTTCCTCCATATACTGTTTGATCTACTAAATCGTCATGCTTAAATCCTAGTACTCTTACTCTTCTAACTTCTCCTTCATATTCTACTTCGAGAACGTCTCCTACTTTAATGTCATAATTTTCTCCCTTTTCAGTTATTCCTGCTGCTTGAGTTGAATCATTTGTAACACTATCGTCTTTTGCTATCGCCTTTGCAATTCTATCTATTTTTGCCCATGGATTCTCTGTTGGAGTATCTGGCTCTCCTCCATTTCCTATTCCATTCATATATTTATCTACCATATTATCTACTTCATTCATATATTCTTGTTCATTTTTTATGGCCTCTGCTGTTTTATCCTTTGCTTCTTGTGCTTTTTTAAATATGCTGTTTTCTCCTATTGTATACATGATTGTGATTCCTGCCAAAATTAAAAGAACTACTATTGTTACAACCAACGCTACTAGGGTTATCCCAGTTGTAGCATCTTTGATTCGTGCAAATGGTTTACACTGGTAGTGTATCCCAACTGTTGAGGCTTCACCGATCACAGATGGGTTATGCTGGCAGCATATTCCTTCTTGTTTCTTTCTTAGTTTTTCTTTCATTTTTTCTTATTCCTCCCTTTTCTTTAGTATTTACTATTTCTCATTTCTTATGCAATCTATATATGCTTCGCTTTTTGTTATAATATTTTGTTTTATTTATCAATCTTTCTTCCTAAGATATTTCCAGCTGGAACAGCTTGATCATCTGCTCTTTTAAGACCTAAACGTTTTGATTCACTATTTCTGGTTCCTCTAAAATTTCTCCATATATTCTATTAAACTTTCTAACAATTCCTCTACATTGTTCAATTAATGGCTATTAATCTTCTCCAATAAGTACTATTGTTCCTTCTACTACTGTAATATCTGCTACTTTCTCATTCTTCGAACCCTTCTTTCTCAAGACATCTAAAAAAATTTTTACATTCCCCTAGATGCAAAAGCCTGGAGCCACGCCGTTAGTGCCGTCCGCCCAGTTGGTGGTGCTGCCGCCGTCAGAAGAGACATAGCAGAAACTGTAGCTGCCATCGTAATAAGGTGAACGGAGCCACCACCAGTACGCACTGCCTGAGGATGATGTCTTCTTGACGAAATTGCTGTTAGATGCGCTTGGATCTCTTCCTTTTTCATTGTCCTTATACCATTTATATTGATTTCCTTCTTTTGCTATTGCTAATCCATATGCCACATTGCTAAAATCACTTCTTCCTTTACTCCATATTTCACTACAGGATAATAACCATAAATAATCATTACAGTTCGTCACACTATTTGCATTATTATATGTTGCAATATATTTCTTCTTTACTTGTTTTATATAATTTCTGTTATTTAAATTTGCTCCTAGTCCTCCGATTGTTCCACTTTGGCTTGCACTATTTGTTGTATATCCATTTAAGTCTTTCCTCATTTGTGTATTTGCCCAGCCTCCACTGTTTGTATTACTACTGTTCATGCTCTTATATGTGCTTCCTGTCATAAAATCTAAAAATTCAAAACTGATACTTGCCTTTTCATGTGTTTCTCCATATACTGTCTGGTCTACTAAATCATCGTGCTTAAATCCTAGCACTCTTACTCTTCTAACTTCTCCTTCATATTCTACTTCAAACAAATCTCCTACACTAATAATATATTTTTTGTTATCCACT
>JAAWKZ010000032.1 GCA_022797635.1 Clostridia bacterium | reverse complement strand
GGAAATGAACAACATTTTACAAATAAAAGAACAAAAGCACAAAAGAAATCAAAAGAGTTTGCAGATGAAATGAAAAATGCCAAAGAAGCATATGATGAATACAACGAAAGTATAGATAAAACAACAGAAGCAAATTTAGCTCATATTAATTCAGCAAGTAAATTAAAGGATGAATTAAAAACTTTAGTTGACGAAAATGGAAATGTAAAAAAAGGATATGAAGCAAGAGTTGATTTTATACTAAAACAATTAAATGAAGCATTGGGAACAGAATACAAAAGGACAGGGGAAATAGTAGAAAAGTATAAGGAATTGCAAGGAGAAATAGATGGACTTATAGAAAAGAAAAGAGCACAAATTATATTGCAAGGAGAAGAAGAAAAATATAAGAAAGCAATAGAAGAAGAAAAACAAGCTGTTGAGGACTTGAAAAATGCAGAAGATGAATTAGGAATGTCGTATAAAGAGGCAAAAGAAGACTGGAATAGTTATTACAGGGCAAGAGCTAATCAAGATTTGGGAAAAGAATTAACACAAAAAGAATTAGACATTATAAAAAAGTATTCTAATGGTAAAATTGATGTATTAGACAATATGGTTGCTGGTTGTGAGGATGCCGAACGTAGAATTGACAAAAGTTTAGAAAATCAAAAGTCATATGAAAAAAACTATGAATTATTTGTTAACGAAGAATATAATAAAATTGGGAATGCAACAATAGATACAACAAAAAATTGGACAGATGAAACAACGAAATCAATTAAAAATGCTATTACAAAGCAATCAAAAGATTTAGAGAACTATAAAAACACATATGAAAGAACAGGCAGTGAAGTTGCAAAACAAAATGCAGAACAAGCACAAAAAAACTTAAAAAATTTAATTAATGAGTTAGTTGCTAGAACTTCAACAGTAGAAGAATTAGGAGAAGATGAGAAACAAGCATGGAAAGCTTTAGGAGAAGGTTCATATGCAGAGTATAGTATGACAATAGCAAATATGGATGAACCAGTAAGGCAAAAAATACAAGATGCAACAGGAATAATAGCAGCAGGAACACCAGAAATGCAAGCAATGGCAGGAGAACTTGGAAGAAAAACAGTAGAAGAATTTGACAAGTCAGCTGAGGCAAAGCAAAAAGCTTTAAATATAATGACAGAGTATTTGAATGGTTTAGAAGATGAGAAAAAAAGAAAACTTTTAAGCGAAGCAGGAATAGAAAATGTAGATGCAGTTTTACAAGAACTAGATAAAAAAGAATTATCAGAGGATAATGGTAGACGTATATTAGAAGGACTATATGATGGCTTGCAAAATAAGGATTGGAAAGGAGAAGTGTTAGGTTCTGCCTCTGATTTAGCCAAAGTTGTTCATGATGGATTTAATAACAATGTAAATGGATTGAAATGGGGAAGTGATTTAGCTTCTAATATAGCAAGCGGATTGAAATCTAATACATCGATAGGACAGGTAGCAGCATCTGCAGCAGCAGTTGCAGGTTGTGTTTCAGATTATCTTCATCATACTGTGCCAGAAAAAGGTCCATTGAAAGAAGATGACAAGTGGATGCTTGATATGATGGATAACTTTGCACAAGGAATGGAAAAAGGATTACCAAAAGTAATAGAAAAGAGTAAAAAGGTAGCAAGGGACATAAAAAATAGCTTTGAAATCCAAAAAATCAACGACGAAATATACCGCAAAATGCAAAACGCAGTAGCAATGGAACACGCATCTATAACAGCGAAAGCAAGCGTAAAAGCCAATAACAGTATGCTAAACGTTATACAAGCTAAATTCAACATAGACGGAAGCGTAGCAATTGATGGACAAAAAGCAGGAAGAATATTAGCACCGTCTGTAACGAAAACAATAAAGGCAGGTGGATTGGCGTGATAAAGTTAAAATATGGAAATGTAGCATTAGATGTATTTGATGGATACGAAATAACAAATTCTAGCCAAGATGTAGCTTTTAATGACTTAGTATGTGATTTTACTAATCATACCATAGAAGAACTACCAGAAAAATACCAAGAAACGAAACTAGTAGAAATAGATAACTTTCGGAAATGAGAAGGTTATCTTTTTTGGCTACATAGATAGTTATGATTTTGGAGAAATGAGGGAAACAGATATAGAAACAGACATTAATATAACCTTACTTTCTCCAATGAAAATGGCAACTTTACGAACAACAACTGCAGTAGGAACCTATCAACTAAAAGACTTAATCGAAAATACAATATTATTACCTCTGCTAGATGATGGCTTTACAGTTGGCGATTTTGAGATAAAAGATAGACAAATAACAGTAAATTATTTAGTAGAAACAATAGAATATTGCTTGAATAATTTATCAAATAAATTCAATTTCTGGTGGTTTATCGATAAGTATAAGGTAATACATATAAAAGATATTTCAAATATGTTTAAAAGCAATCCTGATTATATTTACGACGATACACATAGGATAGCAGGATTACAATATATTAAGCCAACGATACATTCAGATGATTATGCTAATGTAGTGAATTTTAAGAACGTTAGAATATATGAATATTCAAGGTTGAATTTTAGTAACTCTGCTATGAACCATAATCCGTTAATTGACAAACAAATTGCAGCATTGAAAAAAGATGGACAAGTTGATTTTAATTATCCTATCGATATAAATGAGAAAAATATAATAAAATCAGGAAAGTCAAATCTAGGAGAAGCACAATGGGACGAAGCTGAAGGAGGAGATAGATACTATTATGGAATAAAAGTGCAAGGTACTTATTCGGATAATTCTTTGTTTAAATTTTATATTCGATATAATGCAACTAAAAGGATTTTTGAAACTAGCACAAATCTAGGTTTTGAAAACGATGGAAGGGAATTTACATTAATAAAAGATAGCTTTTTTAGTAATCTAGTTACTGGTTTTAAATACAATGGAGAAAGTAAAAACATAAAGGCAATTGAACTAATTAACAGCGATAGTGTACTAATATGGAATATAAATAAACTATACAATGACAAAGCCATAACAGAAAAAAGAGGAAAAGTAAGTAATACAGGAATAATTGAAACAACTTTGGACATGAACGAAAGCTGGAAAACAATACAAGAACTAAGGGATATAGGTATATCTTATATGGATAAAAACTCTTTAAAATTAAATGGCACAATAGAACTATGCACAGACAAGGACATATTTGAAATTGGGAAAATAATAGATATCAATAAATTTCTTATAACT
>JAAWKZ010000015.1 GCA_022797635.1 Clostridia bacterium | reverse complement strand
CATTAGTCAAAAAGGAGAAACAACATGGTCAAATGAGAAAGCAAGTATAGAACTAGAGACAACACCACCAGATTTAAGAATAGAATATCAAATAAATGGGATAGAAGGAACATGGTTACTATATAACGGACCAATAGGAAATCTAAATCACAAAGATACAGTGTATGCAAGAATAACAGATGGAGTAAATAGTGGAGAAGCAGCAAGTATAAAGATACGAGATGGAGAGGTACCAAGCAATGCAGTAATTGTATTAGGAGCAACAAGTGCAAATACAGGAGTAAATGTAATAGCAAAAGTAACACATAACGATAGCCAAAGCGGAATAAGGATAGCAAGTTGTAAATGGGTGTATAATACAACATCAGGAAAAATAGGGACAGAAGCAAGTAATTATACAGGAGGCACGTTTAGTTCAAATGGTCAAACGATAAACTTAAATGCAAGTACACCAGGGACCTATTACTTACATATATTAAGTGTAGATAATGCAGGAAACGTATTAGAAACAGTATCAGGAGCAGTAACAGTACAATACCCAGCACCAACAGTAAGTGGGTCTTCTACAGGAAGTCATACAGCAACAACAATAACCTACACATGGGATCAAATCAATAAAATAGCACAAGCGATAGCAAATGCTTCAGGAGTAAATAGTTCAACAACAGAAGTAATAGCAAATATAAATGGAAGTTCTTATAAAATAGGGGTAGGAGATATTGCAACAGTACAATATAATGGAACAAATGTGAGAGTAAGGGTATTAGGATTCAAGCATGATGATTTAGTTAATACAGGAGTATATGGAGGAAATCATAGTAAAGCAAGTATTAGCTTTGAGTTTTTAGATTTTATGACAGGAACGACCTATAAGAGTATGAACAGTAGTAGTACAAATTCAGGAGGATGGGCATCAACAGTAATGAGAATATTCTTAAATGGAACAGACGGAAAAGAAAGGTTAAATAATAAGACATATATAAAACAAGTAAAGAAGAAGTACATTGCAACATATAATAGTGCAAGTAGTGTAACAACATGCAATGATTACTTATGGTTGTTAGCAGCAAGTGAAGTAGTAAGTAGTGGGTACAAATCTGGTTCATATGCATTTGCAATCACATCAGAAGGAAGCCAATATAAATATTACCAAGGAGTAACAGAAGCATGGAATGCAGACAGCACGAAGCGTGTAAAAAAAGTAAATGCTTCAGGTAGTGCATACTCATGGTGGTTGCGTTCACCTCATAACAGTAACAGCAACTATTTCTGCTTTATTAATATCAGCGGTAATACTAGTGGAAATAGTAATGCAAGTATTAATATTGGAGTGGCTCCTGGATTTTGCATCTAGTATCTAGTATTGTAATATATCATAAGTATGCAAAATGAAAAAAAGATTCAGTCAAAAAGTAGAGAATGTGCTACAGAAAACAAGTAAAGCCGATATAGCGTAAGCAAAGCTATATCGGCTTTTGCCTTGAAAAAATTAAAACAATTTATCTTAATATCATAAAGTGGAAACTTAAGAATAAAAGTAAACTAAAATTTATGAAAGTGGAAAAAATCGATAAGAAAAATAAAACAATATTTTTTACATTATATTTTATACCTTTCTGTAATGATGTCGAAAAAAGAAGAAAATATGATTTAAAATAGTTATGACATCAAGAGAGAGGTAAATGAAAATGATAGATAAATTTTGTAATTGGATTACTGAGAAAATAAAAGGGAAAATGCCAGAAATGGATGAAGAAAAAGAGGCAGTAATCAATTTTGGAGTAAGATTATTATTTGGTGAAATACCTAAAATTATAGCATTATTTATAATTGGTTTCTTACTACAAATTGGGTGGTATTCACTTTTAATCTACTTTTTGCTAGCACCATATCGTAGCTCTACAGGTGGATTTCACTTAAAAACTCATTGGGGCTGTATGTTAAGTAGCATTGTACTTTATATTGTACCAATTCTAATGGCAAAATATGTTCCTATATCACAAGAATATATTATTTACATTATGACTGGAATAATAGGAATTTTAAGTAGTATTTTCATTTTCAAATATGCTCCAGCAGATACAGAAAATATTCCAATTCTAAGCAAACAAGAAAGAAAAACAAAAAGAATAAAGTCATATATTTCATTAGGAATTTTACTAGCTATTATTATTTTTGTTCCAGATAAGATAGTAAGCTATATGCTACTATATGGAATGTTTTTACAAGATTTAACCTTAACACCAATAGCCTATAAATTAACAAAAAATAAATATAGCTATGAAGTATATACAGAAGAAACAGCTTAAATTTGGTAATTTTGCATTAGCCGGCAATGCATGATTATATAAACTTATGAATAAGTAAGGAGGAAACAAATGTTAAAATTATTAGCTAAAGTAGCTGAAAAATATGCTAAATCAACAAATAGTGCATGCTTTCTTTGGGGACTTTTACATCAACCAAAGATGCCTGCATCATTAATCAAAAAAGATTAGTTAATGAAAAAAAGAAAAGTATAAATAATTCGCACACAAAAAATAAAAAAGTTAAATAAAAAATATATAATATTTCCTTAAAACATAAAAATTGACAAAAAAAGTAGAGGTTTGATACACACTCTACTTTTTTAGTTCTAGGAACTTAATTCTATATTTAATAATAAATTTCAAATTGTTGTCTAAAATATTCAGCATCTTTAGTGGTAAATAAGTTTAAGTTATTATTTCTTTTCAAAATTTGTCTTACTTCCCATAATCCAAGCCCACTATTTGTTTTCTTTGATTTCGTAGAATAAGATTTCTCATAAATCTTTTCTGTATCAATCGCTTTATCTAAATAAGTATTTTCAATTATCATAAGAAAACGATGTCTAGAATCTTCTTTACGAAAAGTAACATGAATAATTTTATCTTTACATTCAATGGCTGCTTCAATAGCATTATCCATTAAAATACCTAAAATTCTTGTAAATTCATAAATTTTTAAATGATGTTCTAAATCATTTAAATCCATAAAAATGCCTAAATTAATTTGAATACCATTTTCATCAGCACGGTGATATTTAGCTGCCATAACATTATAAATAGCAGGATTATTAATAACAGTTGGACTTAGTGCAGTTAAGTTATTAACACGGTTACAATCTTGTAATAATTGACGATAATATTTTTCAAGTCCTTCTAAATCTTTTTTATCGATGTAACCACCAAGACCTTGTACAATATTATGAAAATCATGTTTGAAACCTCTCATATTATCATGTAACAAAATTAAAGTCTTGTTATATAATTGAGCTTCTTCTAAACTTTGAGAAGTAGTATTTAATTTATTCGTGTTAATTAAACTATACATACTAATAAAGAAATAGGCAGATAAACTTAAAATACTAAGAATTGTAATAGCAATTGGCATTTTATCACTATAAAATGCTAGTATGTAAAATTGTGAACAAATAGAAATAAGACCTAAAATAGCATTAACAATAAATAATACCTTATTCCTTCTATTCATGCTTTCTAAGCTAATATGGAATTTGCAATAACGAATAATTCTATACAATAAGTATAAGCATAAATAGATACCAGCAGTAAAGATAATTCGATAAAAAGGTGCTGTCATCATTAATTCATAAGGAATATGAAGAGCGGTAAAACAAAGCCTAAAGATAAATTGTTCTAAAATACTGACAAGAGATAACCCGATAAATTCAGCAACAAAAGATTTAATCCAAGAAGTTTTAAAGATAATCTTAATTAAAACTAAACTAACAACTAGATTTAAAACACTGCCATATGGGTCTGGAATAAAAGTTCTAATAATATAACCAGTAATTCCCCAGACAAGAACATAGAGAATTTTTCTTTTTCTAGTTGTTTTAATATCTAAAATAGTAGTGAATAATAACATATTCACTATAGCATCTATGATAAAAAAGGGAAAGAATAAAATTGCTGATAATGTTTCATTTGGTGTTGTTAATGCTGTCCACACAGTTTGGAATATTTCCATAATTTAATACCTCCATTAATTGGCTTTTATATTTAGGACCAATATAACATTTTAAATCCTGATTATTATTAAGAAAAATAGAATTATTTGTAATATCGATATCAGTTATTTTCTTTGTATTAACAATATAAGATTTATGACACTGTACAAATTGATGCGGTAACTGAGGAAGAATTTTCTTAAAAGAGCTATAGCTTTCATAATCTCTGGTGTCGGTGTGAAAAATAACTTTCATGCCATCTTTTTGAATATATTGAATTCCATCTTGCTTAATAATGGTTTTGTTATTGTCTAATCTTACAAATTGGGTATCGTCTCCAAACATATCATCAACTAAACGATCTATAGTGTCTAATAATCTTTCTATAGTAACAGGTTTGGATAAATAATCAAAAGTTTTGTATTTATAAGCAATCAAACCATATTCTAAATGACCAGTAGTAAAAATAATATAAACATTTTTATCTTGTTTCCTAATTAAATTAGCTAAGTCTAATCCAGTTACTTTTGCTTTCAAATCGATATCTAAAATAACAACATTAACAGAGTGATGCTTAACATAATTGACTAAATCGCCAGGTTCTGTAGTGCTTAAGACAATTTGCGCCTCTAAACCTCTAGCTATAAAAGCAGATTCTAAAAGTTTTTCTAATCTATTAAGGGCATTCGAATTATCATCGCATATTACAAAATCTAACATTAATTTTATCCTCCGTATCTATTATATAATTAGAAATACTCTAAATAAAAAAGTTCGACAAAAAAGAACGATATTACCTAAATTTTTCCAATTATAGTATAAATATAATCTAAAAGAAAAACAATGTCAAGATGTTTTGAAAAAAATATTTTTATGTCGAATATAAAAGAAAAAGGTAGAAGTGAAAAAGTAAAAAAATGGTAATTAAAGGGCAAAGAATTACTGAATATATTAAGGTTTAAGTTAATAAACAAAGTTCTAGTAATAACTTATAAAATTTTTCATAAAATGAAACAAAGTGAGGAGAAAGGATGATTTTATGAAAAGAATACTCCAAGATAATGTAAAGATAGTTACTGCTATTGCAGTTACAGTAGGGTTATTGTTATTTACTTTTATCGTTGCTCAAACGAATCAGCAAAAAGATACTATTACAACAAGTGGAACTTCGACCTTAAGCAACAAAAAGATAGGATGGGGCATTAAAAGGGAAGACAATCATAAACAACCAGATGTAGGAAGCCTTAACAAAAGAATTATTGAACAATATGATGGAATTTGCATGGGAAATCCAGAAATGCCATATGTTTATTTGACCTTTGATAATGGTTATGAAGCAGGATATACCGAAAAAATTCTAGCAGTATTAAAGGAAAATCAAGTATCGGCTGCTTTTTTTATTACAGGTCACTATGTTAATTCACAGCCAGAACTTGTTAAAAAAATGATAGATGAAGGGCATACAGTAGGAAACCACACAGTTAATCACAAAAGCATGCCAGATATTAGTGATGATCAAATTAAAACAGAAATGATGGACTTGCATAAATCTATTTACGACAAATTTGGATATGAAATGAAATATACAAGACCACCAAAAGGAGAATATAGCGAAAGAACTATAGCATGTACAAATTCTTTAGGATATAAAACGGTTATGTGGTCTTTTGCTTATGATGATTGGGATGAAAATAAACAAGGAAGAGAAGAATATGGCAAAAAGAAAATCTTAGATAATGTACATAATGGAGCAGTTCTTTTATTACATGGAACTTCAAAGGACAATAGTAATATTTTAGACGAATGTATTAAAGAGATTAAGAAAATGGGCTATGAATTTAGAAGTTTAGACCAATTTCAAAGATAAATGACAAAAGGAATATGAGAAAGAAAGAGGCAATAACCATGAGAGAAAAAAGAACAAAAAAAATACCAAATAAAATTAACCGAATATTAGAGATACCACAAGAAGTATCTTCTAATGTTCCCAAGATAACAGTACTTGGCTTTGAACAAATGATGATTGAAAATTATAAGGCAATTTTAGAATACCAAGACTTTTACATTCGACTTAGCACAGAAATTGGCATCTTAAATATCAATGGGTTTAATTTGAATTTGAAAGAAATGACTACTGACGATTTGCAAATTAGTGGCAAAATAGATAGTATTGACTTTGAAGCCATAGAAGATGATGAAAATGATACATAAGTCAATGTTACATTATGAAAATGAAAGGAAAGACGCAAATGTATTTTAAAATACTAATGGCATATCTTTTGGGCTATGTTACGATAGAAGTAGAAGGATATTATATAGAAAGATTTATGAATATCTGTAACAACCAAAAAATATTTCTATGGAACATTAAAAGACCAAAAACAGCTATTATAAAGGTAAACATATCTATTAAAGATTTCAAGAAAATAAAACCAATCGCTAATAAAACCAAATGTAAAATTAAAATAGACAATAAAAAGGGAATGCCATTTTTCTTTCACCGTTATCAAAAACGTAAGATATTTTTTATTTTCTTTTTGTTAGTTATCATAGGAATTATAGCATTATCTAATTTTATTTGGAATATTGAAATTACAGGAACAGATAAAATAGACTCGCAAGAAATTAAACAATTATTAGAGGAAAACGATTTTAAACTAGGAAAAATGAAAGCAGCAATAAACACAAAACAAGTTATTGACCAAATACGTTTGCAAAGAGCTGATATTGCATGGGTAGGAATTGAAATTAGTGGGACAAATGCCACAGTTAAAATTGTAGAGGCAGATTTAAAACCAGATATCATACCAGAAGAAGAATATTGCAATTTAATAGCTACAAAAGAAGGAATGATTACAAAAATATCAGCGCAAAATGGTACCCCCCTAATAAAGGAAGGGGAGATTGTAAAAAAAGGCAGTGTGTTAGTAGGAGGGTGGCTAGAAGGAAAATATACTGGAACTCGATATGTTCATGCAAATGGCGAAGTTCAGGCAAAAGTATGGTACTCTGAAAAGATAAAAATACCGTTTAATCAAGATAAAAAGGAGCTCACAGGAATCGAGGAAAAGAAATATTCCGTAAAGATAAATAATTTTGAAATAAATTTTGCAAAAAAGCTTCCCAAATTTGAAAATTATGATACAATAGAGTCAACTAAAAAATTGAGATTATTTTCCGATTTTTATTTGCCAATTGAAGTACATGAAAAAGTGTATCAAGAGTACCAAAAACAGCCAGTTTCTTATTCTTTGGAAGAGGCTAAGAAAATGGGAGAAGAAGAACTAAGCAAAAGACTAGAAGAGCAAATAGAAAACAAAGAAACCATATTGGATAAGAAGGTAACAGAAATGCATACAGAAGAATATGTGGAAGTGGAGGTAATCTACGAGGTACTTGAAAACATTGCGACAAAAGAAAAAATTGTGTTTTAAAAAGGAGAAAAGCCATGGAAGAAAGAAGCTTGAGAGTATACCAAGAGAAAACCTTTTTCTCTAAGATTAGCAATACATTAACAAAATTATTAACTCCAACTAAAGTTGGAATTAATGGAGTATTAATTTCAATTAAAAGAAATAACGCTTTGAAAAATTTTGAAATATATAAAGAAAATGAAGATATAGAAGATCAAACAAAGTTAGAAGCAATTACAAAAAAATATGAAGATATTTATGCTCTATACTTAGAATCTATTGACAAATATATCATGGACTCTATTTACAAAAAAGTAAAAAATGATACTGCTTCAGACTTTGAAAAAAATGCATTATCACAATATTATGCAATTGTACATTTAAAAGAAACAGAGTATTTAGAGTATAAATATAAAAAGCAAATGTACTTATTAAATTTAGACTATGAAACAGTAGATAATCTAAATAAACCAACATTATCAGAAAGATATAAATTTTTATATAGTAGCCAAATGGAAAGCCTATATAAAGGTTTATTAAAACACTACTCTATCAAACTTGCAGATAACTTAACACCAGGTGCAAAAGAAGATGTATTTAATAAAATCTTCTTTACATTAGAAGAATACATAGAAAACATTTTACCATTAAAAATGGAGCAAGAACCTGAAAATAAGGTATATAAAGAAATCGTAGACGAATATCAAAGCTTTGAGAAATTTACAGTTGGTAAACTAGACCAAAATGATACGATTGAGAAAAATATGATACTATTGGGTCTAAGTAGAAAGCTATTTACACATAGTTTACCATTAATTGTTGCAGAGCAATGTTACGAAAAATTGTTAAATGATATAAGAAGTTTGATTGTAGACACTAAAGTAACTCGTAAACAAGAAAAAGCTTACACTTTATTAATTACTTTAATAGAAGAATATAATGTAAAATTACTAGCAACTAAAATTTATTGGGATAAACCAGCATTAAGAGAAGAGTATAAGGCGTTTTGGAAACAATATCAGGAAACGAATAAGAAAAAAGATGTCAATTATATGGACTATCTTCAGGAAAAACAGGTACTATTCCTACGCAATGACTTGAAAAAATTACGTAGTAATGAGAATAAATACTATAAAATTATTCAATTCTATCAAGCAAAATTAGTAGCATTAGGTGCTATGAAAAATGTAAAAAATCATTGTATTTCTAATGGCAAATATGTTAAGGCAGCAAATCAAGGAAAACATAGTTGTAAGAAGGTAAGTTAAAATGATTAAGATGGCAGAAGTCATATTTCAGGATATTCCAGAAAATAAGGAATATCAAGAATTAACAGAGAAAGTAATACAAAAATGTTTTGAGGTAGAGAAAATAAGTCCTACCTCTTTGTATATTTGTGTCACTTTCACAACACCCAAAAATATTAGACAAGCTAACAAGCAGTATCGCGATATTGACAAAGAGACTGATGTCTTATCTTTTCCTATGTTTGATAAAGAAGAATTAGATAAAATGATAAAAAACCATACCTTAGAAGAATGGAAACAAGATATAGAAAATGAAGTTTTACAAGAAATCCTAGGTGATATTATTATTTCAATTGAAAGAGTGAAAGAACAAGCCAAAGAATATGGACATTCTTTCGAAAGAGAATTAGCATACATGTTAGTACATGGATTTTATCATTTAAGAGGTTATGACCACATGGAAAAAGACGAAAAGAAAATAATGAGAGAAAAAGAAGAAAATGTTTTGGCGCAGCTAGAAATTATGAGATAAATAAAGCAGAAAGGGTGAAACAATGAAAAAGGAAGCTGAAAACCAGCAAGAAAACAAAACAAAAGAAGAGAAAATTAAGAATAAGAATTTTGCAGATGCATGGAAAAATGCTTTTAATGGAATTATTTATGCAGCTACCACACAAGGCAATATCAAGAAACAATTAATCATTGCAGTTGTTGTAGTCATCATAAGTTTGTTTTTTAACCTCAGTAAAGCAGAATTTCTATGCTTTTTATTTACCATAGTGCTAATTCTTTTTGCAGAAATGGTAAATACAGCAATTGAAACAGTAGTAGATTTGTATGTAGATGTGTATCATCCAAAAGCGAAAATAGCAAAAGATGTAGCAGCAGGAGGAGTGGTTATTACAACTATTAATGCTATTATTGTAGCCTATTTTTTATTCTTTGATAAAATATCAGACATAGGACTAAACTTTATTGCCAATGTTACCAATTCACCTGTACACTTAGCATTTTCAGTTATGATAATTGTCATTATTGCAGTATTAGCATTAATTGCGTATGCTAAAACAAATAAACACAAGGGGTTAAATGCAAAATTTGTACCAAGTGGACATACCACAATCGCATTTGCAGCGACTACCATTATATGGCTTGTAACAGATAATATTGTAATATTAATGTTAGCATTAGTTATGGCAATCTTAATAGCAGAAAGCAGAGCGGCAGCAAAAGAACATAAATTATCAGAAATTATTTTTAGTGGATGTTTTGGAACAGCGACGACATTAATTTTATATGGAATTGCCTATGCGGTAATTCAATTGCTATAGTGTTGTGTCAGGTTGGGGACGTTCCTTTTTCTGACAAATTTGTCAGGTGGGGGACACACCTTTAGTTGATACTAGATAAATATAGGGGGAAGTTAAATGGGAGATGCCAGAAGAATGCAAAAGCAAAGGAAAAGTGGAGCAAAAATTCTAATAATTATTTTAATCCTTCTCATTATTGCAGCAGGTAGCTTGTTAGCAGTGAAAATGATGCAGAATAAAGAAGACGAAGAACAAATAGGCGCAGCAAATACTAACAAAAATGAAACACAAGAACCAAAGCAAGAAGAGAAGAAAGAGCCAAAAACTTTTGCAGGCAATGAAAGACCGATTGCTTTTATGATAGACAATAATATTAATGCAATGCCACAAGCAGGTCTAGAACAAGCAGATCTTATCTACGAAATTATTGTAGAAGGTGGCGAAACTAGATTGATGATGGTTATGAAAAATCAAAACTTAAAAAAGATTGGACCTATCAGAAGTTCTAGGCACTATTTCATAGACTATGCAATGGAAAATGATGCTATCTATATTCACTATGGACATAGTCCACAAGCAGGTTCAGATTTTACCAAGTTTGGAATAGACCATATAGAAGGTGTGTATGATAGTGGAAACAATTTTTGGAGAGATACAACTCGTTATGCACCACATAATGCTGTTATTTCTACAACTAACTTAGAGAAAATTCTGAAAAGAGAAGATTTTAGAAGAACTAAAACAAGAGAAAATGTGTTAAATTATGTAGTAGAGGAAGTAGTATTAGAGGATAAAAAAGAAGTGGCTAAAACTAATAAGACTAATACGACAAGTGAGCCAGTAGAAAAAGTAATGAACTTAGCAAACAGTGTAACCATTCCCTATTCACAGTATAATACTGTAAAATATACCTATAACAAAGATACTAAAACATATACAAGATATTCTAGAGATACTGTTCAAAAAGATTGGAATACAAATAAGGCAATCCAAGTAAAAAATATTATCATTACCAAATGTGAAAATTCTACCATTGATAGTTATGGCAGACAAACCATTAATAATGTCAAAGCTTTAGATGGATACTATATTACAAATGGCAAGTATATTCCAATTAAGTGCGAAAAAACGTCTAGAACAGGGCAGACAAAATATAAAGATTTACAAGGGAATGAAATAGAAGTAAATGACGGAAAAACTTTTATTCAGATTTGTCCAATCAATAGTAAGATTAGTTTTAAATAAAAAAGATACGAGATAGCATTTATGATGAATGCTATCCCTTTTTATTTGTGCGAAAATAATAAAATAATCTGTCGATTTTTGTTGTGTAAAAACAATCCTTTTGATATAATAAACCTAGTAAAGGACCAATACAATATATTAAATATTGGAGGTAACAATATGAGTGAAAATCAAGAAAAAAACTGTAATTGCATGGACAAAAAATTAAAACAAGAAATGCAAGAAATTATGAACCAATATACACAAGTCAAAGATAATTTAATTCCTATTCTAAATGAAGTGCAAATGAAATATGGTTATATTCCACAAACTGCACAAAAAGAAATTTCTGAATATCTTAACATACCAATGGCTGAAATTTATGGAGTCATTACCTTTTATTCTCGATTTACCCTAAAACCAAAAGGAAAATATGCAATATCAGTATGCTTAGGAACAGCATGCTTTGTAAAAGGCTCTGAAAAATTAATGGAGCGTCTAAAGCAAAGACTAAACATAGAAGAAGGAGAAACTACACCAGATGGTAAATTTTCTATTGATAGTACCAGATGTGTAGGAGCCTGTGGGATAGCGCCAGTATTTACAGTAAATGGAGAAGTATATGGTAGAGCAACTGTTAAAAAATTAGATGAAGTTTTAGATAAGTTAGTGCAGGAGGAATGAAAATGAAAGAACTATTGAAAACAAATTGCTTTGATACATCAGAAACAATGGTTATTATAGGAAGTTGTTTACCATTTATGCAGCCTAAGTCTTACGAACAGTTAAAACTAATTTCGCAAAACATCTATGAAGTCTGCTTAGAAGAAACACATCTAAATATGGTAGTAACTAAAATAATAGGAATGGTAGCTAGAGAGAAAATAAAAAAGTTAGTTTTCGCTACAGTTGATAAATCTCCACATTGTGTTCAATTACATTATGTAGTAAAAGAGTTAGAAAACATAATGAACTTAGAAAATATAGAAATTGAGAACTATGTGGCAAAAGATAATAAGTTGATACAGATACCAATAGAAGTAATTGGCCTATCTAAAAATTTGACACAATTAAAAGAAATGTACCAGAAATAGTGTGAAAAGGAGGTAACATGGAAACTTTAGAAAAGATTAGAAAGATAAGAGAAGAAAAAGGAAAAGAATTAGACCTTCGTGTAAATAGTAATGTTGGAACAAGAGAAAAACATATTTTAGTATGTCATGGAACAGGTTGTACTTCTTCAAAATCTCCACAAATTATTGAAAATTTCCGTAATATTTTAGAAGAAAAGAAAATAGAAAATATACGTGTTATTCAAACAGGTTGTTTTGGACTATGCGCAAAGGGGCCTATTGTCATTATCCGCCCAGAAGATACTTTTTATGCACAGGTAACACCAGAGGACTGTGAAGAGATTATCCAAACACATATTATAGAAGGTAAAACTGTAGAACGTTTACTTTGCCAAGATATCGATGGAAGCAAAGTTCAAAAACTAGAAGACCTTACCTTCTATAAAAAGCAAAAAAGAATTGCACTTCAAAATTGTGGAAGAATTGACCCAGAACAAATTGATGAATACATAGCTTTTGATGGATACAAAGCATTAGAAAAAGCGCTGTTAGAAATGACTCCAGAAGAAGTGATTGATACAATTGAAAAATCAGGATTAAGAGGTAGAGGAGGAGCAGGTTTTCCAACGGGGAAGAAATGGGCTCTTACAAAAGCGGCAACTGGAAAGAAAAAATATGTGGTATGTAATGCAGATGAAGGTGATCCGGGAGCTTTTATGGATAGAAGTATTTTAGAAGGTGACCCACACTCTGTATTAGAAGCTATGATGATAGCAGGGTATGCTATTGGGGCAAATCAAGGATATATTTATGTTAGAGCAGAATATCCAATTGCAGTAAAGAGATTTCAGGTGGCAATCAATCAAGCAAGAGAATATGGAATACTAGGAAAAGATATTTTTGGAAGCAGCTTTGAATTTGACGTAGACATTAGACTAGGAGCAGGAGCATTTGTCTGTGGAGAAGAAACAGCGCTATTAGAATCGATCGAAGGCAAAAGAGGACAACCAAGAGTAAAACCACCATATCCAGCTAATCAAGGTTTATGGATGAAACCAACCTTAATCAATAATGTAGAAACATATGCTAATGTAACTAGAATTATCCTAAATGGAGCAGACTGGTATAGTAGCATTGGTACAGAAAACTCAAAAGGAACAAAAGTATTTGCATTAGGTGGAAATGTAGTTAATGTTGGACTAGTAGAAGTGCCAATGGGAACTACTTTACGAGAGATTGTTTATGATATTGGCGGTGGAATTCCAAATGGCAGAGATTTTAAAGCTGCACAAACAGGAGGACCTTCAGGTGGTTGTATTCCCAAAGAGCATTTAGATACTCCGATTGATTATGAGTCATTAAAAGAAATTGGCTCTATGATGGGGTCAGGTGGCTTGATTGTTATGGACGACACCAAATGTATGGTGAATTTAGCAAAATTCTATTTAAGTTTTACAGTAGATGAGTCTTGCGGTAAATGTACTCCTTGCAGAATTGGAACCAAGAGAATGTTAGAATTATTAGAGAAAATGACAACAGGAGAAGCGGAACTAGAAGATTTAAACAAGTTAGAAGAATTAGCAGTGAATATCCCCAAAACAGCAATTTGTGGATTGGGGCAATCTGCACCAAATCCTGTGCTTTCTACTTTAAAATACTTTCGAGAAGAATATTTAGAACATGTGAAATACAAAGAATGCAAAACGGGAGAATGTAAAGCTTTAGCAAAGATACAAATAGACAGTGAAAAATGTAAAGGTTGCGGAATGTGTAAGAGAAACTGCCCAGTAAATGCAATTGAAGGAGAACCAGGAAAGACACACAAGATAGATGAATCTACTTGCATTAAGTGTGGAACTTGTATTAGTGTTTGTCCATTCCATGCGATTGGATAAGTAGAAAATTAGTAGGAGAAAATATGATACAAATAAACCCAAGAGATATTGAGCTATTTTCAGAGCAATATCATAAAGATGCTAAAAATCAAGAAATAGAAAAAGCAATTACTCAAAAAGGATTAGAAAAAGCGTGTTTAAATCAAAAAATAATAGAAGAGAATGAGTTTTCTTTTAATATAGAACTATCAGAAACCAAAAGATATGACCAAAAGGAAAGTTTAAGATGTTGGATTTTTGCAGGAATCAATATGATAAAAAGAAATATCGCACAAAATCTTAATACCAATGATTTAGGACTTGAGCTTTCAGACAATTATATTGCCTTTTTTGATAAATTAGAAAAGTCAAATGATGTATATGAAAAAGCAATTCAGACTAAAACTGAGAATATAGGTCAGTTTATCAAGAGATTAGAAAATTGCGTAACAGAATGTGGAAACTATATGACTTTCCTGACTATTTTAGAGAAATATGGCATCATACCACAAGATGCTATGAAGCAAGCAGTAGAAAGTAGAAATGCTGACAAAATAACGTTACTGTATAGAGAAAAAGTGAAAAAGGACATTTTTGAATTATTTCAAGCTAAAAAAACAAAGAATAGAAAAGAGTTAAGACAAAAAAAGAAGCAATATTTGCAAGAAAACTATATCTTTTTATCTAAAATCTTAGGAGAACCACCAACTAAATTTCAATATGGCTATGAGAATAAAGAAGGAAAAAAGGTTATACTAAAAAATATGACACCATTAGAGTTCAAAAAGCAATTTTTAAGTATGCAAATGCAAGATTATATCTACCTAGAAAATTGCAAAGGGTGGGAATATGAGCAGAAGAGGAGTGACACCACAGTAGAAAATGTTTATAAAAAAAGTAGTGTTAAACTTTTAAATATGCCAATGGAAGAGCTAAAAAGAGCTACTATAGAACAACTAAAAGACGGAGTACCTGTTTACATGGGAATTAACATGTTAAGAGATAGAAAATTAGATAGTGGGGTATTAGATACTAGACTTTACAATTATGATGAAATGTTAGGAAGAAAGAGAATGACGAAATATGAAGGCATCAAAATGAAAGAAAGGACATTACATCATTGGATGACTATAACAGGAGTATACTTAGAAGACGGAAAAGCAAAAAGATGGAAAGTAGAAAATAGTTATGGAGAAGAAGAAGGAATTAATGGCTATTTGGTCATGAATGATAACTATTTTGATGAGTATGTCATGCAAGTAGTAGTAAATAAAAAATACTTACAACCAAAAGACTTAGAGATAATAGAAAGAAAAGAAGCCAGCTTGCCATATTATAGCAAAGAAACTATAGAATAGGAGAAGATTATGAAATACTTTAAAAAACTAGTAGGAGATAGAATATATTTATCACCAAGAAATAGTCAAGACATAGAGATATTTACCAAATGGCTAAATGATTTTCAAGTAACGGATTATACTGGAAGAAGTGGCATCATTACGACACTAGAAGGAGAAAAGCAATATTTAGAACAATCAGCAGTAGAAGAAAATAGACACTTTGTAATTGTGACTTTAGATAAAGATGAGATGATAGGAACAGTTAGTTTAGAAAGAATCAATCATATTAATAGACATGCAATATTAGGCGTATTTATTGGAGAAGAAGCCTATCGAAATGGAGGCTATGGAACAGAAGCAATTAACTTAATTTTAGATTATGGTTTTAATTATCTGAACTTAAACTCTGTTCAATTAGATGTATATGCTTTTAATGAAAGAGCAATTGCTTGTTATAAAAAGTGTGGTTTTCAAGAAGTAGGAAAAAGAAGAAAAGCTATTTTTGTGAATGGAAACTATTATGACATCATGCAGATGGATATTTTAAAAGAAGAGTTTGAGCAAGCAGGAAAAGAATATATACGTAATAAAAATGTATAAAATGAATTTGGAAAGGAAGAGGTATTATGGCAGAATTACCAAAAGTACACTTAACCATTGATAACAAAGAGGTAGAAGTTCCAAAAGGAACAACAATTCTACAAGCAGCGAGACAAGCTAATATTGATATTCCTACTCTTTGTTATTTAAAAGAAATTAATGCTATTGGTGATTGCAGAATGTGTATCACAGAAGTAGAAGGAAGAAAGGGATTTGCAACTTCTTGTATTCAGCAAGTAGAAGAAGGAATGGTAGTACATACTCATTCGCCTGCAGTTATCGAAGCAAGGAAAATGATATTAGATTTAATTTTATCCAATCATCACCGTGATTGTTTAACATGCACACGAAATGGAAATTGCGAATTGCAAGCATTAGCAGTGAAATTTAATGTGCAAAGTGTACGTTATGAGGGGGCTAAGAATGAACACAAAATAGACGATGGTTCTCCATCTATTGTACGCGACTTCAATAAATGTATTTTATGTAGAAGATGTGTATCAGCTTGTAAAAAAATACAAAAGGTTGGTGCTATTGATGCGGTAAATAGAGGCTTTACCTCTTGCATTTCAACAGTAGGAGACCATAGTCTAAATGATGTGGACTGTACTTTTTGCGGTCAATGTATTCAGGCATGTCCGACAGGTGCTTTACATGAAAAAGATTCTACTGAATTAGTATGGGAAAAATTAAGAGACCCAGAAAGCTATGTTATTGTACAAACAGCACCAGCAGTAAGAGTAGCTTTAGGAGAAGAATTTGGTATGCCAATTGGCACAAATGTAACTGGCAAAATGGTAGCAGCCCTTCAAAGGTTAGGTTTTGACAAAGTATTTGATACCAATACTGGTGCGGACTTTACCATTATGGAAGAAGGAACAGAATTTATCAAACGCTTGCAAGAAAATGGCCAACTTCCAATGATAACCTCTTGCAGTCCAGGTTGGGTAAGGTATATTGAAATGAATTACCCAGAAAACTTACCACACTTATCTAGCTGTAAATCTCCGCATGAAATGTTTGGAGCACTTTTGAAAACATATTATGCTACGAAACAAAAAATCAATCCAGAAAAAATTTTTGTTGTTTCAGTGATGCCTTGCATTGCTAAAAAGTTTGAAAGACAAAGAGAAGAAATGAAAGATAATGGACTATATGATGTAGATGCAGTACTAACAACCAGAGAATTAGCAAGAATGATAAAACAAGCAAATATTGAATTTGTAGAGCTAGAAGACGAAGTTTTTGATGATCCAATGGGAGAAGCAACAGGCGCCGCAGCTATTTTTGGTGTAACAGGTGGGGTTATGGAGGCAGCACTAAGAAGTGTATCGGAAATCGTGACCGGAAAACCGCTAGAAAAAATAGAATTTGAAGAAGTAAGAGGGCAACAAGGAATTAAAAGAGCGACCATAAAAATTGGAGGTCAAGAGGTAAAAGCTGTTGTAGCAAGTGGACTAGGTAATGCCCAAACCATTATGGAGGAAATTAAATCGGGAGAAGTAGATTATCAATTTGTAGAAATCATGGCATGCCCTGGTGGATGCATTATGGGAGGAGGTCAGCCGATTAAGAGTAGCAAAATTAGAGAAACAGTGAATGTTGCTAAAAAACGCTCAGAAGCAATGTATAGCATTGATGAAAGAAGTACTATAAGACTTTCTCATAAAAACCCAGTGCTACAAAAAATCTACAAGGAATTCTTAGGAGAGCCAGGTGGACACTTAGCACATGAATTATTACATACACATTATGAAAAAAGGGAAAAATATAGGATTTAGAACTAGGAAGGTAGGTTCGTATGGAAAATTTTAAATCAGGTTTTGTTTCAATTGTAGGAAGAACCAATGTAGGAAAATCAAGCATTCTAAATGATATGGTAGGACAAAAGGTGGCAGTAGTAGCAAATAAGCCACAAACTACAAGAACAGCAATCAAAGCAATTGTCAATCGTGAACACTCTCAAATTATTTTTACAGATACACCAGGTATTCATAAGCCAAAATCAAAATTGGGTGATACTATGGTGGAAACAGCATGGGGAAGTATTCCTGACAGTGATGTAGTACTATTTGTTGTAGAAGCTACATCTGATGGAATTGGCAAAGGAGACCAAATGATTTTAGACAAGATTAAGGAAGCAAAGGCTCAAACGATTTTGGTCATTAATAAAATTGATTTAGTGAGCAAAGAGCAAATTTTTAAGATGATTGAGGCTTTTAAAGATGAATATCATTTTAAAGCAATTATTCCAATTTCAGCTTTAAAAGAATCTGATGTAGAAGTGATTTTAGAAGAAATTGAGAAGAACTTAAAAGAAGGTCCTGCATATTATGATATAGAGGAATATACAGATCAAACCTTAAGAGACTTAGCAGCAGAAACCATACGAGAAAAAGCACTAAAACTATTGAAAGATGAAGTGCCACATGGTATATTAATTGAAATAGAGAAAATGAAAAAAGGTAAAACAAGGGAAGAAAAGCCAATATTTAATATAGAAGCAACCATTTATTGCTTAAGAGAATCACACAAGGGAATTATTATTGGCAAAGGTGGAGCAATGCTGAAGAAGGTTGGAACATATGCAAGAGAAGACTTAGAAAAGATGCTAGAGACACAAGTGAATTTGAAATTGTGGGTAAAAGTAAGAGAAGATTGGATTAATGATGAGCGTTTTGTGAAACAGTTTAAAAATACAGATTGAAAAAATTTCCAATACTAAAATCGAATAAAAAATGGAAAAAAGACCATCATAAATACAGAAGCATAAATAAAGAGGAGTTGAGGCACACATGATACAAAAACAGATGAAAGACCTAGCATGGAATACATTTAAACAAACTGGAGACATTAATACTTTTATGGAGTTATTGCAAGTAGAAAATATGCAAAAAAATGGAATGTTTGAACCACAAGAAAATGTACAAGGAATTGAAAAACAAATTAAGGACTAAGATAGAGGACTAACAATATGGGAATTATCAAAACAAAAGGAATTATTCTTTCAGAAAGTAATATGAATGACTTTGACAAGATGTTGACAATACTTACTCCCAATGGGAAAATAGGGTGTGCTGCAAAAGGGGCTAGAAAACCAAAAAGCCTCTTAATGGCAGGCACTCAATTTTTGTGTTTTGGTGAGTACATGCTCTATCAAGGGACAAGCAGCTACCATATCAATTCTTGTGATACTATTGAACTTTTTTATCCTATTCGAACAGACTTAGATAAATTAAAATATGCAGCACATGTTACTAAAGTTATTAATGATGTAACAGATGAAAACCAAAATACATATCGCATTTTGCAACTCTTTTTAAATACTTTATACATGATATCAGAAACAGATAAAGACTTAGACTTTATCCTTTCTGTATTTAAGCTAAGACTATTATGCTTACTAGGATTTACCCCACAAATCAAAACTTGTACAAATTGTAAAGCTCAAGAGAATATTACTCATTTTAGTATCAGAGACAATGGATTTAAATGTGAAGCATGTAGCAAGATAGATAAAGGAGCAATTAAAATATCAGATT
Organism: Clostridia bacterium; assembly: GCA_022797635.1. Taxonomy (GTDB): domain Bacteria; phylum Bacillota; class Clostridia; order TANB77; family CAG-508; genus CAG-273. The sequence continues at coordinate 6,179 of JAAWKZ010000015.1, read as the reverse complement.
CTACAAAAACGGCTATGCAATATATTGTATTAGCAGATCCTAAAAAGATATTTTCTTTTCAGATTTCAGAGGAAAACTTACAAGAACTGAATTTAGTGAGTAATCTATATTTTAATGAGAAATTGGAGAAGGAATATAAGATAGAAAACTTATTTTAAAATCGATTTTTTTATAAAAAAATCGATTTATTTGTTCTTAAGAACTGGAAAAAGTCAAAATATTGTGTTTCTTGTGAAGTTATGATATAATGAAAATCAGTAGAAAAAAATAACAGGATAGGTAGTGAATATGAAAAGTGTAGGAATTTTAACCATTTTTAACGAATTTAATTTTGGAAATCGATTACAAAATTATGCTGTGCAAGAAGTATTAAGAAGACAAGGTTTAGAAGTTGAAACAATTAAGTATATAGGACTAAATGATAGAAAGCCTAAAACTGATACGAGGGAAGGAATAGAAAGATTAGAAAGATTCAAAGAATTTAATCAATATATAAGATTTGCGGATGAGATTTTATATGTTGAACATGAAGCTCCACAGAAATTAATGGATGATTATGACTATGTTGTCATAGGAAGTGATCAAATATGGAATTTCACTTTTGATAAGATATTTTGTGATAAGATTTTTGGTTCTTTTGTACCAAAAGAAAAAAGAATATCTCTATCTGCTAGTTTTGGAGTAAATTATGTACCTAAAAGAGAAACAGAGACATATACTATCTGCAAAAAATATTTACAGGAAATGAAATCAATATCAGTTAGAGAAGAGGCAGGAGTAAAAATTGTTAAAGAACTCACAGGAAGAGAAGATGTAGAATTACTAATTGACCCTACGATGATGTTAGATAGAACTGATTGGGAAAAGATTATGAAAAGACCTAAAAATTTAAAACAGGACAGGTTTATTTTGAAAAGTTTTTTAGGAAATACACATGGTGGCTGTTATGAACAGCTTAAGAAAATAGCAGAAGAACAAGAATGTGATATCATAGATGTTTCTGACTCCAATAGTCCATTTTATAATGTAGGGCCTGCTGAGTTTTTGTATTTAGAAAAAAATGCATATTTAATAGCGACAGATTCCTTCCACTCTTGCGTTTTTGCTATGTTATTCTCAACTCCTTTTGTTGTTATTGAAAGAGAGGATGAAGAAGAAAGTATGCATTCTAGAATTGAAACATTACTTGGAAAATTTCAATTACATAATAGAATTTATGATAGAGAAATTGATATGGAAAAATTGCAAGAAGGTAGTCAGCATGTCTTTTCTATATTAGAAAAGGAAAGAAATAAAGTAATACAATTTTTAGATAAAACTCTGTTATAAAGAAGAGGTAAGAATGAATTTAATAGATGTGATAGAAAAAGATAAGTGTACAGGCTGTATGGCATGTAAAAATGTATGCCCTGTAAATGCTATTAAAATAGAAAGAGATACAAATGGTTTTCAGTATCCTAAAATAGATCAAGCAAAATGTATTCATTGTAGTTTGTGTAAAAAAGCTTGCCCAGTAGTTACAACATTAAAAGAACAAAAAAATGAAACTAAAGCATATGCTTGCAAAAATGAAAATACGAATGTTAGAATGCAGAGTTCATCAGGTGGAATTTTTACTTTAATAGCAGAAGACATTTTAAACCAAAAAGGAGTTGTTTTTGGAGCAAAGTTTAATCAAAAATTTGAAGTAGTTCATGACTATGTACTAAAAAAAGAAGAACTATCAATTTTTCGAGGTTCTAAGTATTTACAAAGCAAAATAGGAAATAGTTATAAAAAAGTAAAGAGATTTCTAGAAAATGGAAGAAAAGTTCTTTTTACAGGAACACCCTGCCAAATAGAGGGACTTTTAACATATTTAGGCAAAGACTATGAGAATTTATATACACAAGATATTATATGCCATGGAGTTCCATCACCAAAAGTATGGAAAAAGTATTTAGAATATAAAGAAGAAAATAAAAAGATAAAAGAAATTAGTTTTAGAAAAAAAGATATATTAGGTTGGAACAATTATCAAGTTCATTATAAGTATGAAAATTCTGAAGAAAATATACATCATGAAGAAGACATTTATATGAAATTATTTCTGCAAAATTTAATTTTACGAGAATCTTGCTATTCATGTAATTTTAAGAAAATAAATCGAAAATCAGATATAACACTTGCGGATTTTTGGGGAATTAATGAAGTATTACCTGAATTCAATGATGAAAAGGGAACATCAGCTCTTATAGTACATAGTAAAAAAGGAAATGAAATTTTTGATAGAATTAAGGAGAATATTAATTTTATAGAAGTAAGTATAGAAGATATTAAACAATATAATCCATGTTTATGCGATTCAGCCAATTATAATAATAGTAGAGAACAGTTCTTTAAGGTACTCAATAAAGAAGGATTAAAAAAGGCAATAGAAAAATTTTTGTAAGATTTAATGTGAAGGTTATGAAGATTTGCTTAAAAATGTTTGAAAAACTAGAAAAATATAGTACAATGTGTTAAAATAAGAAAAAATAAAGCTTGGCTAAATGATGAATAAAGCCAAAGGAGAGGAGAATGGCATTGAATACAGAAAAATTAAGGTTTACAATAGCAATCAGCTCATACAATATAGAAAAATATATAAAAAGGGCAATAGATAGTGTATTAAATCAAGAATTTACTAATTATGAGATTATTATAGTAGATGATTGCTCTACTGATAATACTGTAGAAAAAATTAAACAATGTCAAAATGAAAAAATTAGATTTTTCGAAAATGAGAAAAATACAGGAACAGCAGGAAAAAGCAGAAATGTAGCAATAGAAAATGCACAAGGAGAATATATTATATTTTTAGACGGTGATGACACTTTATATGATAACCAAACCTTAAAGAAGATTGATAATATTATTGGAGAAGAAAAGCCAGACCTTCTTTATTTAGGATATGAAGATGTGGGACAAGGCAACAAAGAGAGAATTTCAAATCAAGAGAATTCTACTAAAAAAGCTCGACTTATTTGTGATGTTACTTTTTCAGTGTCAAGTAGATGTTGGAAAAGGGAGTTTTTAATAAAAAATGATATGAAGTTTAAAGAAGGTATGTATTATGAAGACGAATTGTATTGTTTAAAGGCAACTATACTTTGTGAAGATACCAAAAGTGCAAATCTAAAAGTATTTAAATACTATCGTAAAAGAGAAGGAAGTGTTATGTCAGCTCCTTCAGTAAAGAAGTGTTCAGATTGGTATAGAATGCTTGCAGAAGTAATGGATTTATATAAAATAACACCTGATGAATATAAACCATATTTATTAAGTTTTATTAAAAATGAGAATGAGAGTATTCCAATTAGAATTGCTAATATATTAGAAGCTCTTGAAAGTGGTGAAGAAACGAAAATACTTCCAAAAAGAAATTATCAATATAAGGATTTTTTTAAGAATGAAAACTAAAATATGGATAGTTAGACATACAGAGACAATTGGAAATATAGAGAAAAGGTTAACAGGGCGAAAAGATTATGAAGTAACAGAGAATGGAAGAAGATTAGTTAACCTTTTAACACAGGAATTGGGCAATATAAAGTTTGATAAAGTATATTCTAGCCCATCTACAAGGGCAGTTGCAACAATACAGCCTTTGGCGGTAAAAAACAAATTAACTATAGAAAAGATAGATGGATTAGTCGAAATGTATTTTGGTATATATGACGGTTGGAAATGGGAGGAAGTGGATAAAGTACGACCAGAAATAAAAGAACAACAGCGAAATATTAATGAAATTTATGGAATACCAGAACAAGAGACTATGGAAGAAGTAGCAGAAAGGATGTACAAAACTATTTTACAGATTGCAAATGCGAATATAGGGAAAAATATTTTGATTAGTTCACATGGAGTTGCAATTGAAGCATTTTTAAGAAAAATTGTCAATTTACCTTTTAGAGAGGAAAGAGAAAAATTTTGCCAATATCATGTGGCAATTAATGAAGTGGAATTTGAAAATAATGCATTTTTTATTCAAAGATTAGCTGATATTAGTTATTTAGAAAAGTAGTTTGACATAGGAAAAAACAAAGCAGAGGTAAGAGAAATGTACTTAATAGTAGGATTAGGAAACCCTGAACCAGAGTATAGTCATACGAGGCACAATATGGGGGTTGATGTAATAAATGAAATAGCCAAAAGGCAAGAAATAGAATTGTCTAGAACAAAATTCAATGGAATTTATGGGAGTGGTATCATAGAAGAAGAAAAAATAATTCTATTAAAACCACAGACTTTTATGAATTTAAGTGGACAATGTATCAAACCATTTATGGACTTTTATAAAATTCCAGTAGAGAATGTATTAGTCATTTATGATGACATGGATGTAGAGATAGGCTCTATTAAATTACGCAAAAAAGGTGGACCACGGAACACATAATGGAGCGAAATCAGTGGTACATGAACTAGTATCAGAAGACTTTCCAAGAATTCGTGTAGGAATTGGAAAGCCAGTAGATGAATATGATGCTATTGATTATGTGATAGGACAAGTAGAAGAAGAAACTTATGAAAAATTATCAGAAGGAATTCATAAAGCAGCAGATGCAGTAGAAGAATTCCTAAAAAATGGAATAGATAGTGCAATGAATAAGTTTAATTAAGTCAGCCGCGTGAAGCAAAGCTAACTACGGATGACTTATGCAATCAAGCGAAGCGAGATTGCAAACCTTAGAAAAAGAAGGAGCGAACATGCAAGAAATCATAATCAGCCAAGACAAAGAAAAGAATAAAATAGTAGCTTTGGTAGAAAATGGAAAATTAGTAGAAAAGTACGAAGAAAAAGCAGGACAAGAACGCTTAGAAGGTAACATCTATTTAGGAAAAGTAGAGAATGTCCTTTTAGGTATGCAAGCAGCATTTGTAGATATTGGAACAGAAAAAAATACTTTTATTCATATTAAAGATGTTATTCCAAAAGTAAGTAATGAAACAGGCAACAAAAATGAAACGTTAAGTAAGTATGATATTAAAAACTATATTCGCTCAGATATGCCAATTCTAGTACAAGTAAAAAGAGATAGCACAAATAAAAAAGGAGCAAGAGTCTCTACTCATATTAGTTTACCAGGAAGATTTATTGTATTAATGCCTGAAACTGATTTCATTACAATTTCTAAAAAAATCGAAAAAGAATCAGAGAAAAAGAGACTTTTGGATATTGTAAAGAATAGTTTGCCAAAAGGATATGGGGCTATTATAAGAACTTCAGCCCAAGGAAGGCAAAAAGAACTGATAGAACAAGATATTCAAAAAGTGATTCAAGAATATGAGGACATTCGAAAGAAAGCTCAAGAACTAAAAAAGAAAGAAAAATTTGAGCCAACAGTACTTTACGAAAATGACGGAATTATTGGGAAAATTTTAACAGATTTAGTGGACCAAGAATTAATAAAAATTGTAACTAATCAGGAAGGAATAGCAAAAGAAGTAGCACAATTTTTAGAAGATACAGGACTTCAAGGTAATGTTAAATTAGAGTTAAAACAAAATGAAAATATCTTGAGTATATATGACATTGGAGAGCAGATAGAGAAGGCAAATAACCGAAAAATTTGGCTGAAATGTGGAGGTTTTATTACTATTGATAAAACAGAAGCATTAACAGCCATTGACGTTAATTCAGGAAAATATATAGGAAATAAAGACTTAGAACAAACAGTATATACAGTCAATAAAGAAGCAAGCATAGAAATAGCAAAGCAATTACGTCTTCGTGATATTGGAGGTATTGTCATTATTGACTATATTGATATGGAAAAACAAGAGACAAAGCAAAAAATTCTAGAGACTTTAGAAGAAGTACTAAAAAAAGACCGCTCCAAAACACAAGTTATAGGGTTCACACCTTTAGACTTATTAGAAATGACAAGAAAGCATATGTGTAGTAATGATTAGTGTCAGAGTGGGGACGTTCCTTTTTCTGACAAACTTGTCAGATTAGGGACACACCTTAAAAAATACGAAGTTCAACTTCGTATTTTTTTTGGAGGAATCGAATAATTTTATTGATATTATGATAAAATAAATATAAAATTATAACGAAACAATTAATTTCCTAGAATTCTTTTTAACTCCTCATGTCTTTTAATTTTTTGAGTAGTCGTTTTAATCAAAGGTTCCTCAGTTACAATAATTTCACG
>JAAWKZ010000014.1 GCA_022797635.1 Clostridia bacterium | reverse complement strand
TATCACTTTTTATTATTTTTTTATTTTAATTTAATTATTATATTTGCATTTTTATTAATTACTTTTTCTATTACTTAATTTTATTAATTCTTTTTATCTTATTTTTTTATTGTTTCATTTTTTAATTTCAAATTTTTACTTTTTCTATTTTTGAATTATTGTTTTTTAAAATGAAAAAATAATAATTCATTTAATTTTTCTTTTTTCATTCTTCAAAATTTCTTCATCTTAAATTTTATTTTCTATTTTTTAATTTTACTTTTTTTATTTTTTCGACTTTCAACTTTTATTTTTTATTTTACAAATTTTATTTCCATTTTTTTATTCTATTATTTTTATTTTCGATTTTTTATTTTCATCCTAAATTTTTATCTCTTACTTTTTTATTTCAATTATAAAGAAATTTCATTCCAAATTATTTTTTTATATTTCCTTTAATTATATTTTATCTTAATTTTTTTAATTCTTATTTCTTATTTTATTTTTTTATCATTTTATTTCTTCGTTTATAATTATTTATTTCAATTTTTTTCTTTTATTAAAGATTATTATTTCTTACTATTTTTACTAATTTCTTTCCTACTTCTATATTTAAATTTTTTGATTAATCTATCTCTTTTTTACTTCTTATTTTGGTATTAGCTCCTCAATTTTCTTATTAAACTATCTCAAAACTCTCTCTTTTAATTTTGTCTTATTGTCTATCATTACTTTTTGTCTTGCTCTTATCTATTCCTTTTCATTCTTCTTATTCCATTTTTCTTCCTATTTTTTGTTGTTACGTAAACTTTTCTCTTCTTACTTCTTTTTTGCCTCCGAATCTTATTCTTTCCTTTATCCGCAAAGATTTCAGCACTTAATTATAGCTCTTTTCTTCCATTTCTCTGTCTCTCATTGCTCTATTCTCTTTCCTAACTTTAACCTTAACCTTTTTGATTTTTCCTCTCTTTTAATATTTCGAACGCCAAACGTTGTCTTATTGTAAACTTTTATCTTTTCTTTCCTCATTTCTTCTCTTATATGTATTTTTCGTTTTAAAAGTCTATCTATACAACTTTTTCCTTTTGTTTTCCCTTTCTTCTCTTTATTGTTTTATTATACTTCTATTTTTTATCTAAATTTTACAATTTTTATTTTCTCTTCTGCAAACTTACTTTTATTTCATTCATTTTATCTTTTTTATTTTTACAATATATTTGTTTTTTAGTTTTTGTTCCTTCTCATTTCAATTTTATTTTTTTATAATTATTAACTTCACTTTTTATTTTTAAAAACAGTTTTTAAAAAATTCATTTTTTAAATTTTTATTCTACAATTTTTAATTTTTTATTTCTCAATTTATTTTTCAAAATTCATTTTTTATCTTCTCTTATTTTTTCTATTTACATTTTTATTAAAACCACAATAAAAAAAAGAGAGTTTTTTTCTCTCTTTTTTATTCATCATCCATTGGTCCAAATAATTCATCAAATTTTGCTTCTAATTCTTTTTGTACATCTATAGAGAATACTTCGTCCTCTTCTTGTTCCTGTGGTAATATTGGTGCATTTACTGTTTCTATTGTATTTTCTTGTTTTTGCTCTACCTCTTGTTTTGTTTTTCCGATTACTATATCTTCTACTTTGTTTTCTATTGGAATCTCACTTTGTGGCTTCTCTTCTTTCTTCTCTTTTGGCTCTTCTTCAAATAAATCATCTAAAGATTCTACTTTTAAATCAGCTTTCTTTGCTTTATCATTATCTTCTACATAAGGGTTATATGGGTTATATTTTCTCCATTTTCCTCTTTCGCCTATATTAAAATCTAAATGATTTAAAGTATATTCTGCTAACTTTCTTGCCATTGGACTTTCAAAGTAATAATACTTTTTAGCTTTGACTGGTTTAATTCCTTTTTCATAGATAATACAGTCATCATTATCCATTCTTCTTAATTCATCTGGTGTCATTAATGGTCTTGCCATTACTTGGTCTGAATCACTAACACCTTGTCTATGATATTGTTTATCTCTATTAATTGACCTACTATCTCTTGTAATTGTTTTTTCTCCTAATGCTTTTGAGAAATACTCTACTGTCTTAAAAGAGTTACTTCCTAAGAATACGTGCGTATCGCAGTTTCCCATAATTGTCTCATAAGATTTTTCATATACTGCTTCTAACTGGTCTAAGTTTTGTAATATAACACTAAACGAAATTCCTCTACTTCTACTGGTTGAAATCTTTTTATCAAAGTCTGGTATTTTACCAATATTAGCAAACTCGTCACATATAAAGTATGTTGGCATTTTTAGCCTTCCGCCATTGGCATCTGCAAAGTTATATAATTGTTGTATCATTTGTGAGAAGAATATGGTTAACAAGAAATCATATGCTGTATGTGTATCTGATGAGATAACATATACTGCAGTTTTCTTTGAACCAATATCTTCAAAATTAATCGTATCTGTTGAAGTTACTTCTGCAATTTCTTTAGAATCAAATTTACCTAGTTTAGATTGCAATGAGCTCAAAATAGAGCCATACGTCTTTTCTGGTGCAATTTCAATTGATTTGTAGTTCATTCTAGCAGGATGATCATAAGGTAATTGATTCATCAGTTCTGTTAATAAGTTACTTCCACCATTAGCATTTGCTGCTCTTACTAATTCTGAACAGCTAGCTAGGTTTTGCTCTTCTTCTGGTCTAGTTGCTATTAAATAATAGATTAATGCTTTTAATAACATCTCTGCCATATCATCCCAATATGGATCAGAACCACTTTCACTCTTTTGTCCTTTTACAATTGTATTAGCAATAACGTCAACATCTAATTCACTAGCAATATGCATTAGTGGATTGTATCCATCACTGTTCGCTGGATTTACTAAGTTTAACACTTTGATATCATATCCATTTTGTCTTAAATATCCTGCTGTTTTATCATAAAGTTCTCCTTTAGGATCTGTAAATACATAAGAACCTAACATCTGAAAAGCATTTGGTATTGAATAAGATGCTGATTTACCAGAACCAGAACCTCCGACTACCAATACATTAACATTTCCTCGTTTATCTACTGGTAAGTAGTTTTCTTGTGCTAATAAAATTCCTTTATGCTTGCTAAGCACTTTATATTGTTCTCCGCCTTCGCTCCAATCACTAGAACCATGTTCTATATCTGCATACTCACTTTTTGGTTTTGAACGAAATAAACCAATTGTTGTACAAATTGCATAAAATATACTAAACCATAGTAAAGTTTTAAAAAATGTTCCTATATAAGCTGCCCCAAATATTTGAGTAATGGAATTAAAACTTACAATATTTTGAAAAACTTCTCCCAAAAATGTACCAAAAACAAAAATTCCATTGTCTGTTGCATCAACAATGGATTTTGCAATTGGCGAAACGAGTATTATGGTTAAAATAATCCATAATACTCCTATCAATATCATACTTTTCTTATTATCTTTTAATGTTTTTTTTACCTTATAATTCATTATTTCAAATCACCTTTTCTTGTGTGAAATTTATCCAATTTCCATTCCTGATTGAACTTCTTTCTTCCTATTTGCTTTTGTTTTCATCTCTACTTTTTGCTTTTTAGCTGTCATTAAAGCTTGGTAAGCTTTTGGATTTACCATAGAAATAGTAGTTCCATCTTTCTTTTCTAATATGCCATCTTCTCTAACTTTTGACTCTTCTACTTGAGAAATAACAATTTCTCCTTCTTGTTCAGCTATTTTTACTTCTTTCTCGGAAACTCCCCATTTAGCTGTTTTAGGTGGCATTTCTAATCCTTTATCTGTTGGAATTGTTTGTCCTACTACTACAGCAGGGTTATCTTTATTTGAAGGTACATTTGTACTATTCATTTCTTCGCTCCTCCTTTTAGACATCTTCTTTCTTATCGCGAATTTCAAATGCAAAATATGATTTGAATGGTTTCAGCTTACACTTACCTTTTACCTCATTTGTTTGTCCATCAAAGTATAAAACTGGCTTGACTTCTTCCGTTGTTTCCGGATCTATAATTGATATTGGTCTTTTTAAATCCGGCGTATATTTAAATTCTTTATATTCTGATTCTTGTTCAGAATATAAAGTATCAAACTTAATTGGAATTGGGCGCTTAGCAATTTTTACTCTATCTTCTGCTAAAATTCCCATGTTGACAACTACTTTATCTTGTCCAAAAGATAAGATAACTAAATCCTCTTCGTTTTCAGGTTCGTCAACAAAAAAGGTCTTTTTCCTTAAATCACCATTTAATTCTTCAGCATATTCAAGGCGTTGTACCGTGTATTTTGGGTATTCATCTAATAAACTCTTATCCGTTTTATTGATTCTATATATTACAGTGTTAACTCCTTGTGGATCTGTAATACTAAAGTGTTTTCCTTGTATTGAGTCCATTTTTTACACTCCTTTTCTATGAATCCTAGTCCAATACATAGTTTGTCTTTTGTTTTTATTCATATCACTAAATTCAATTATAATACAAAATTGCCCAACTGTCAACGTTTCAGTTTGAATTTATGTTAACTTTTAATATTTTATAGGATTCACTCTACAATTTATTATAAGTATTTCTTGGATCATATGTTGAGACTTCCTTTAATTCCTGAAAAAGAGCTTTTTCTTGATCAGTCATTACTTTTGGTACCATAATACATATATTTGTAATTAACTCTCCTCTTCCACCTTTTCCATCAAGATACCCTTTTTCTTTTAAATGAATAGTTTCTCCACTTTGTATTCCTTGTGGCACATGCAAAGATATTTCTTCATTGATAGAATTTAGCGTTACCTTTGTACCTAATGCTGCCTCCCATGGAGTCAAATACAAATTTGTATATAAGTCAACCCCATCTAATTTATATTTCTCATCATCTTCTATTTGGACTTTAATAAGTAAATCCCCTGGTCTTCCTCCGTTTTCACCTGGCTTTCCTTGCCCCATTAAACGTATTTTTTCATGGTTGCGAATCCCTGCTGGAATTTTTATCGTAAAAGTTTTCATTTTTCCGTTAAGAGTACGCAAAGAAATTTTCTTCTCACTTCCATAAAAGGCTTCTACAATAGATATATTAATTTCAGTTTCAATATTTTCACCTTTTACTGATGCCTTTTTTGTATTCTTTTTTTCTTGTTGCTTGTCTTCACCATTCTGTATATTTTCACCAAAGAACATTCTAAAAAAGTCACTAAATACTGCTCCCTTATCTCTAGCACTTTCTTCATATTTCACCTTTTGCTTTTTTCCTATATGATTGTACCACATTCTATCATATTTCCTACGCGAAGCAGCCTCTGATAATACTTTGTAAGCTTCATTAATATCTTTGAAGCGCTCCTCTGCCATAGAGTTAGTAGTATTTATATCTGGGTGATATTTTTTTGCTTGCTCGCGATAAGCTTGTTTAATTTCTTCTTGAGATGCTTTATAATTACTAATTTCTAATATTTTATAATAGTCTTTGAAAATCATAGTTCCCCCTAAGTAAGGTCATTTTTATTTCTTGTCTTTTGTATTATTTTGATTTTCTTTTTCTAGAATGTTCTAGATTATATCACATTTATTGCTGTAAGGAAAGGGGTAACAGCTGATTTCTCGCAAAAATTCCATCTGGATGAACTAAGACACCTTTTGTAATATTTTTTTTGATGGTCTCATCTAAAATTGTTAAAGTACATTTGTCAATGTCCTGCATAGCAAGTTTTCTTAACTCTTCTACTCCAGTGTATTCTCTATTCTCTTCGATTTTATCTGCTACAAAAATTATTTTAGCTAATAAGTCCATATCTAAATGTCCAGTAGTATGATAGAGAATCGCATTTTGCATTTCTTTCGTAAAACCATATTTCTTTACTATATCTGCTCCTATTTTAGCATGGAGCAGGCCCACATTATGCATTTCTACCTCATCTATTTCAATTTTGTGCTTCTTGCAATAAGTAATCTTTTCTTCATTTGGTATCTCTTTTGCAATATCGTGGACAAGCCCTGTTAAAACTGCAATATTAACATCTATACCATATTGCTTTGCTAACTCTTCTGCTTTTTTCATGACTCCTATAGAATGTTGGTATCTTTTTTCTGATAAGATGTTTCTTAGTTCTTTTTGTATATTTTCTATTGTTTCCATTGTTTATTCCTCTTTTCTAGTTCTCTATGGTAGACACATCTTTCCCTAGGTTCACTTGCACAGAAGTTAAGATATGTCCTCCCAAGTATTTGTTTTATTAATAAGCCAAATCTATCAGTTTATCCAATAACTCTGTGTAACTTAGTCCACTTGCTTCCCACAATTGTGGATACATACTAATTTGTGTAAATCCTGGCATTGTATTAATTTCATTAATATACACTTGATTATCGGATTTGCGAATAAAGAAGTCCACACGTGATAATCCTTTTCCATCAACTGCTTTAAATGCTTTTATTGCTAAAGTCTGAATTTCTTTTAATTTTTCTTCTTCTATTTTGGCTGGTATAACTGTACGAGATGCAGTATTTTGGTATTTTGCTTCAAAAGTATAAAAGTCTTCTGCTGATAATACTTCTCCTACACAAGTTGCTTTTACCTCTTCATTTCCTAATACAGCACATTCTACTTCTCTTCCCACTATTTCTTCTTCCAACAAGATTTTTGTATCATAAATACTAGCATCTAATAATGCTGATTGTAGCTCTTGTTGATTTGTAGCTTTATGTACGCCAACAGAAGATCCAGAGTTAGATGGTTTTACAAAAACTGGGAAATGAATAGTTTCATCTATTATTTTAGCAATCTCTAAAATGGATAATTCTTGTTCTCTAAATTCGTTATTTACGTATTCAAATACTGTTTTGCCTTCTTTTTGAGTTACCTTAATATAAATAAACTTAGCTTGTGGTATTCTTGCTTTTTCAAATACCATTTTAGTATATACTTTATCCATGCAAATACTGGAACCTAATACTCTACAACCTACATAAGGAATTTTTAAAAGTTCTAACATTCCTTGAATTGTTCCATCTTCCCCATATAAACCATGTAAAACAGGGAATGCAATATCTATCTCTTTTAAATATTCTATTACATTCGAGATAGGTATAATTTCAGTTAGTTTATCCCCTACTGCTAGCCTTGTGATTTCATTAACTGGCTTAATATATTCATACCAATTTCCACTTTGATCAATATAAATTGGATAAACTTTATATTTTTGTTTATCTAAATTTTGAATAACAGATGTACCTGATGCAATGGATACATCATGTTCTGTTGACATTCCTCCAAAAATAACACCTAATTTTATCATATTTTTTACTCTCCTTTTTCTTAATAATTAAACCATAGCTTCACAAATTTGTGCGAAATTTAAACTATTGGAAGCTTTCAATAATACTACATCTTCTGGTTGTAATTCTTTTTTTAATATCTCTATCGCTTCCTCATTATTTTTGCATAATAAAATCGCATTATGGTCTATTCCATCTTCTTCTGCCTGTTCTGCCATATATTTTACTTCTTCGCCTACACAAATTAGTAAACTGATTTTATTTTTTGCAACTTCTTTTCCTACCTTTTCATGTAACTCTTTACTATATTCTCCCAATTCTAGCATATCACCTAACACTGCTATTTTACGTTTATTTGGTAATTTTCCTACATAATCTAATGCAGCTTTCATAGAATCATAATTTGCATTATAGCAATCATTCACAATTGTTGCTCCATTTTTACTTTTCTTAATTTCCATTCTTTTTTTAGTAAGTTCAAATTCTTTAATTCCTTTTAAAGCTTCTTCCATTGGAATTTCTAATGCTTTAGCTACTGCTATAGCACATAAACTATTGGATACAAAATGTTCTCCTCCAACTGGAATGGAAACATCATAAATATTGTGATTAACAACAACTTGGCATTCACTTCCATTCTCTTGAAAAATAGCATTTTTTCCTAAAATATTACTTCCCTCTTGTAAACCATATGTAAGAATATTATAATTTTCTTTCTCTTTGTTATACCAATTGTATAACAAGTCATTATCATAATTAATAACTATTGTTCCTTCTGAATTTAATCCTTCTAAAATTTCCAATTTCGCCTTTAAAATATTTTCTCTGGAACCTAACATACCAATATGGGCCGTTCCAATATTCGTAATGACTGCTATGTCTGGTTTTGCAATATGCGTTAATACACTAATTTCTCCAAAAGAATTCATACCCATTTCTAGTACCATTGCTTCTTCATGTTTCAAGTTAAGCACTGTAAGCGGCAAACCGATTTCATTGTTATAATTACCTTGCGTTTTCAATACTTTATATTTTTGTGATAGCACACTTGCAACCATATCCTTTGTACTAGTTTTCCCAACACTACCAGTAATTGCTACAACAGGAATGTGATACAAATTTCTTTTATAACTAGCTAGCTCTTGCATTGCTTTTACTACATTCTCTACCAAAACAATAGTAGCAGAAGGATACTTCTTTAATACTTCTTCTTTTACTTCTACTCCTTGTAAAACACAAGCTATTGCTCCTTTTTCTAATGCTTCTTCGTATAAAGTACTCCCATTAAACTTTTCACCTTGAAAACCCAGATAAATTTGCCCTTCTTTTATTTCTCTAGTATCTTTACAAAGATTTTCAAATATAAGCTTTTGATTTCCTTGTATTAACTTTCCATTACTATTTTCTATTAAATCTTTTATTGTTACTTTATATTCCATATTTTCCTCTTTCTTATTTTATTTTACTTTCTAATTATATGCCAGTTCTATACTTTCTTGCAATAACATTTCAAAAAAAGATAAAAACAAAAACCCCAGCAATTTCTCACTGGAATTCTTGTTTTCAAATTACCTCTTCTAGGTAATCTTGTATTTGCTAACTATTCTCGGCTGTTCGATTAGCAATTTCTATTGCTTTCGTAACAATATTGCCACAAGTTTTTGATGGTACATTTCCCCATCCGCCATCTTGTTTTACTTGGTCATATACCCCAAGTTCTTTAGCAATTTCTTCTCTTAATTTATCGGAAATAAGTTTGCTGTTTCTTGACATCTCATTTACCTCCTAATAGAGTCTCAATTTTGTGAAATTTTTATTCTTACTTGATTAACAGTGAAAGTATTGAATACTTTTTGTTACTTTTATTTCACATTATTAGTTTGTTCCTAATTTTCTAAAATATTTTTTTAATTTTTTCCATTCCTTATTTTTAATGCGTTAATGTACCATTTGGGGTATTTACAATTACTAATATATCTTCTTCTTTTCCTGTTTCGCAGTTAATATACACCAAAAAGTCTGTATCATCTACTTTTCCTTTAAATTCCCAACATAACACTTCACTTTTCCATTCTGTTGGAATAATTGCCAAATTTTCACTTTTGATATTTAAATTTTTGTTCAAATTTTTCCTTGCTTGTTCTTTTGAAATTGTTATTTTAGAAATATCTCTTGTTTCATGATTGTTAAGGTATCCACTCGTTTCTACTCCCATTACTTCTCCATTATCTAGTGCAACTTTTAGCTTAATTAAATCTGGATAAACTGTAACCTCATCTTGTTCATAAGCATAGTTAATAGTAACTATTCCGTCTTGCTTTAAATAATAAGTTTCTTTCATGTTTTTAAATCCACGTTCTTCTAAATATTTCTTTCCTATTTCATTTGCTCTATCTTGACTAACACTTTCTGCTTCTATATTTCTGTTATAATTCATAAATACAATATGCCCACCTTTTTCAGTAACAGAAATATTTAAATTAGCATCTTTTTCATGATTAATTTTTACAGCAAAGTCATAAGTAATCATGTCTGTATTTTCTGATTTGCCAGATAAAGAAATTTCCTGCACCTTATCTTCCCCAATAAACTTTTGGGCAATTTCTTTTGCCTTTTCTTCACTTATATTCTCTCCTGTCAAGCCCTTTTTGCTTTTTTTCGTAATATGCTCTGAAAAAGCTCCATCATAAATTAAACCAGAATATTCATGGAAATTCTCTTCTAAATTTGTAAAACTGCTTTTGGAAATATTACTTACTTCTTGTGCAAAAGCAACACTACCTTTTTTAGTTAATTCTCCCCAACTAATTCTTCCTTCATTCATATCAGTAGATAATTGATTTAATGTATTTTCTAATTCCACACTATACTCATGTAATTGTTTTAAGTTATTTAAATCTTCTGTACTTAATTTTTTTTGGTTAATATTTTTACGTGAAAGTGAATAACTGTAATCACTCACTTGATTTAAGAATTTTTCTGTTTTTTCTAATTCCACACTTTCAATTGGAAGTCTTGATAAATATACCTGTGCCAAGTTAGCTTCTTTCCATACATTCGTTAACGTTTCTGCACCATGCTCTGCTGTACTTGAGATTAAAGATTTCGCTAGGTATGTTTCTACATTTTGAACATAGTCTACTAATTCAAAAAATGCCATATTATATTGATTTTCTGATGCTTGCCTATAATCTACTTGTTTTTTGTAAATCCATACTCCCATTGCAATAATAATAGCAAATAAAACTACTACGACACTTAACATATGTCTATCTTTCAAACGATTTTTCCAATCTACCAATTTGTTCTGTCCCATTCTTTTCAATTCCTTTCTATTTATTATATCCTTAGTCAAAATTAGATTTTTTGATTTTGACCTATTATCTTAATGTATTCCGTCTCTTTTAACGGCAAAATCTATGCTTTCCAATAGTTTTAATTAACGGTCTTGACCAAATCCATTTATTGGTTGCTGTTGCCGGATTAAAATAGTAAATTGCTCCATCAGTTGGATCCCAACCATTCAAAGCATCTTGCGCTGCTTTCACCACTGTAGCACCTTCTTTTATTGGTACATTAATCTGTCCATCTGCTACTGCCGTAAAGGCACCTGATTGATAAATAACTCCTGCAATTGTATTTGGAAATTTAGAATCTTTTACACGATTTAATATAACTGCTCCAACGGCTACTTGTCCTTCATAGGGTTCTCCCCTTGCTTCTCCATTAATTGCTCTTGCAAGCAATTGTACATCTGATGTATTACTACTGTTTGATGCTTTTACCTGTTCTTGGTTTGTTAAATCTAATATTCCAAAAACTATCACAAACATAGTTACAATCATTAATATAAACAAGCTTGCTTTGCAAATAATTGATTTTATTTTCTGTTTTTTCATAATTTACTCCTCAATTTTTATTATTTCATTAATTGATAGTTTGTACATATTTTGTAAAATTATTCAAAAAAAGAAAAGATACCCATTTACTTTCTTTATTATTTTTATTGTGATACAATGAATACAAATAAAAAGAGGAGATTATAATTCATGAAAAAAGTATTAATTTTCTATGCATCCTATGGCGGTGGCCATTTATCTGCAGCTAAGTCAATTCTAAAATACATTTCAGAACACTATACAAATGTAGAAGTTGAAATGACAGACTGTATGAAATATATCAATAAACCTATTGAAAAAGTGACAACAGGCGCTTACCGTGAAATGGCTAAAAAAGCTCCTAAATTATGGGGGAAAGTCTATTCTGGTTCTGAAAAAGGCTTGCTTTCAAAAATTAGTAAAGATAGTAATAAACTAATGGCTAGAAAATTAAATCATTTACTACAAGAAAAGAAACCTGACTTAGTGATTTCTACACATCCTTTTAGTAGTCAAATGGTTAGTTATTTGAAGAAAAAGGAGAAATTAAATTGTACTTTAGCCACGATAATGACTGATTTCGCTATGCATAAACAATGGCTCATTGGTCATGAGTTTACAGAATATTTCTTTGTTTCGAATGAAGCTATGAAACAAGATATGGTAGAATACGGCATTTCTAAGAGCAAGGTTTACGTAACAGGAATTCCTATGTCTGATAGATTTTTTAAAAATTTTGAGGATAAAAAGATTTATGAAATGTTCGAACTAGATATTAGTAGAAAAGTGATTCTTTTCTTTGGTGGAGGAGAGTTTGGATTAGGAAAAGAGAGAACCTCTCAAATTTTGCAAGCCTTTATTCAAAAAGTTCCTGATTATCAAATTGTAGCAGTTGCTCGGAAAAAATGAAAAAATGAAAGAAGCTTTTGAACAGTTGGTACAAAAAAATAATGCTCAAAGTAGAGTTCGTGTTTTAGGTTTTACTGATAAAGTACCAGAATTAATGTACATTGCTTCTCTAGTAGTAACAAAGCCTGGTGGTCTTACTACTACAGAAAGCTTAGCTTCAAGGCTTCCTATGGTCATCATCAATCCTATTCCTCGGTCAAGAAGAAGAAAACGCAGAATTTCTAGTTTCTAACGAAGTCGGTGTTTGGATAAAAAAAGAAGATAAACCAGAAGAAATCATTACTAATTTATTTGCTTCTTCTGATACCATAGAGAAAATGAAAAAGAATACTGCAAAATTTACAAAGCAGTATTCTACGAAAACGATCTGTGAAATATTATTACCAAATTGATAAAAATGTCGTACTTGGGGACAGATGTCGCACAAACTAGCGTCCCAAAGTGCGACATTATATTTCTCTTCTACCTTCTAATGCTTTACTTAAAGTAACCTCATCTGTATATTCCAAATCTCCTCCCACAGGAATGCCATGAGCAATTCTGGTAACCTTAATTCCTAATGGTTTTACTAATTTTGATATATACATTGCAGTTGCTTCTCCTTCTACACGTGGATTTGTAGCCAAAATAATTTCTTTTACTTCTCCCCCCATTAATCTGGAAAGCAATTCTTTAATTTTAATATCGTCTGGTCCTACCCCATTCATTGGAGAAACACTACCATGTAGTACATGATAAACTCCTTTAAATTCGTGCGTTCTTTCCATTGCTACTACATCTCTAACATCTTCTACTACACAAATAATAGAATGGTCACGGTTTTGATTACTGCAAATTGGACAGGGATCAGTATCTGTAATATTATAGCATTGTGAACAATATTTTAAATTACTTTTTGCTTCTAAAATGGCCTTTACAAACTCATTCGTTTCTTCTTCTGTAGCATCTAACATATGAAAAGCAAGCCTAGCTGCTGTTTTATTTCCGATACTAGGCAATTTTTCAAATGCTTCAATTAACTTTTCTATTGATGGTGCATAGTAGCTCATGTCTTTCTCCCTTTTCTTACATCATGCCTGGAATATTATATTTACCTAGCTCTTGTGCTTGGGCACTGTCTACTTTTCTTAGTGCCTCATTTACACAACTCAGGATTAAATCTTGTAACATCTCTACATCATCTGGGTCAACTGCTTCTTTCTTGATAGTAATTTCTTTTACCTCTTTGTTTCCAGATACTTTTACATAAACTGCTCCTCCACCAACACTTGCATCAAATTCCTTTGCTGCAAGTTCTGTTTGGGATTTTTCCATATCTGCTTGCATTTTTTTGGCTTCTTTCATTAATTGATTTAAATTCATTCCGCCAAATCCTCCACCCATTCCTGGGAATCCACCTCTTTTTGACATAACTTTTTCTCTCCTTTACTCTTCTATTTCATTAACTGGAATTCCTAAATCCTTAATTGGATTTTGTGCTTCCGCTTCTTTTTGCTCTAAAATAGCATCTTGATTATCTAATAATTTAATTCTCATTTCTTTACCACATTCTATAGAAACAAGTCTTTCCAACTCTTGTACATTTTCTGGGCGTTCCATAGTGGCTTTGATAAATGGTGTTAATCCATTTTGAAAAACAATACCTACTGTCATATCATTAATTAATGTAGCAATTGTACTCATTAGGTTTGTTGCTAATATCATTTTTCTTTCTTCTCTTAATTGATTAATAATCTTAGGCCAAAACTCCAACTTTTCAATATTTAACTTACTAAAATCTATTGGCTCTCTTTTTTCTATCTTTTCTTTTGGACTAGATCTCTTGGTTCTTTCAGATGCATTATTTGTTTGAAAACTTCCTTGTGCTATTTTTCTCTCTAGTTCAGTTATTCTCGCTTTCAAGTTTTCTACTACCTCTAAACCTACCACGTTTGCACTTTTTTCTGTCTCAATAACTGGCCCACATAGTTTTATCATAGCTACCTCAAATAATACTGCTTTTTGTGAAGACCACTTCATATTATTTTCTAACTCAGATAATATATAAATTATCTGTAATAGTCTTTCTTTTGAAACTTCCTTTGCAATATCTGCTATTTGTTTTAATTCTTCTTGATTATAAATCTCTAATTTCTCAGTTGTTTTCCATACCAAAATATCTTTTGCATATTTTATCAATTCCCATAAAAGATTATTCAAATCTTTTCCTTCTTGCATAACCGCTTCTACTATTGTAATTGTTTTTTCAATATCGTTATTGATAACTGCATCTATTATCTGGGTGATAAATGCTAGTTTTGGAATTCCTACTAAATCTTTTACTAAATCTTCATCTATTTTTTCGCTTCCCTCTTGTAAACATCTCTCTAAGATACTCAAAGCATCTCTCATAGCACCCTCTGCTAAAATAGAAATAATACTTAAAGCTTCTTTTGTGATTTCAATTTTACTTTCATCGCAAACATATTGTAGTCTTTTACTAATATCACCATTTGAAATCTTCTTAAAGTCAAAACGCTGACATCTTGAAAGAATCGTTGCTGGTAGCTTTTGTGGTTCTGTTGTAGCCAAAATAAATTTTACATGTGATGGTGGCTCTTCTAAAGTTTTTAACAATGCATTAAAAGCTCCTGTTGATAGCATATGAACCTCATCTATAATATAGACTCTATATTTTGCTAGAGTTGGTAAAAAGTTGACTTCATCACGAATTGCTCTAATATCATCTACACTATTATTAGAAGCAGCATCCATTTCCACAATATCGGTCAAAGAGCCTGATAAAGCAGCCTTACAGATTTCACATTCATTACATGGTTCACCATTTTGAGGATTTAAACAATTAACTGCTCTTGCTAAAATCTTAGCTGTTGTTGTTTTTCCAGTTCCTCTACCACCATTTAATAAATAGGCATGCCCCACTCTTCCAGCTATAATTTGATTGCAAATGGTTTTTGTAATATGCTCTTGTCCTACCATATCCTCAAACTTTAGTGGCCTAAATTTTCGATATAATGCGGTATATGCCATCTTCCTGCTCCTTTCAGTAAATGATAAAAAAGGTACAAAGTTTTTTTCATTAGCCACTCTATGGAGAATAAATGCCACACAAAAGTATCCACTTATTGCTGCTTCCTTCCGGACCTGACAAGGTTCATGGGCTTTTGTTGGTTTTACTCTCCATACAATGGCTAGAATTAAAACTTCATACCTTTGTATTATATACTTTTTTGTTTTTTTTAGCAAGAGAATTTTTAAGTTTTGCAGAGCCTTTAGTTATCATTTTACTCTCTTAAATACGATATCCTTCATATCTGTTTTCTCTAAATAGCAATTTTCTTCTTCATCTAAATTTCCTGTTGGTAAATTTAAATTAACTTCTGCTTGATATTTAGCATTTGTAGTTTCTATCATAAAATCACAACTAACATTAAATTTAATTTCTTCATTAGTTGCCTTTATTTTCTTTAATAATGTACTATTATGAATTATCTCCTTATCTTTATCAGAAACATAATTACCAATATTACTATTACTAAATCGAATTAAAACAGGGCCTCCCTTACTACCTATTTCTAGGTTAGAAGAATTACTATTACTACCTCCTTTATATTCTAGTTTATCTTCTACTAAAAATTGTTCATCATAAGTATAGAGTCTTCCTGATTCACTATTTGGCATGTAAGTTCTAATAGTACCTTTTTGTGGCGCATTCTTTATTTGTATGTTGCTAATTTTAACGCTTTTGATTAGTTCGTTTTCTTTCACATTTGCTGCATTTTGATCTATATAAAAATATACGTCATTATTTTGATAAATATCAAAATTCCATTTTTCTTTACTTTTTTCTGTTGTTTCAACACCTTCAACAGTTCCGATAATGACTATTTTTGAAAGTTGGTAGGGCATATTGGTTTCACCCTCTACTTCATATTTTATCATCATAATAACAACAAAAAGAAGTAATAAAGCTAAAATAGTTATTGCCACTATGAGTTTAATGGTTTCCTTTCTTTTCTCAGTTATCACTTTTTCCTCCTTGAAATTTTACTCTTTTGTACAATAGTTGGCGGAGCGGGTGGGATTCGAACCCACGTGGCACCTAAAAAGCACCTAATTGATTTCGAATCAACCTCGTTATGACCACTTCGATACCGCTCCTTTTATTTCTTTTTTTGACGTAATTCTTTAAAAAACTGTTTTAGTAATTGTTCACATTCTTGCCCCAAAATTCCAGTTTCTATCTCTATTTTATGATTAAATGGATAATCTTGCAATAAATTCAATACCGAACCACATGCACCTGTTTTTAGGTCCATTGTACCAATATATAATTTTCTAATTCTGGACTGTATTAATGCTCCTGCACACATACTACACGGCTCTAAAGTAACATACATGTCACAGTCTGTTAGCCTCCATGAATTCAATTTTTTACTCGCCTTTTGGATTGCTAAAATTTCTGCGTGTTTGGTAGTATCTAGCTTGTACTCTTTTTCATTATATGCTCTCGCTATAATTTTATGATCTTTTACAATAATTGCTCCTACAGGTATCTCCTCTTTGCTATATGCTTTTTGTGCTTGTTTTAGGGCTTCCTTCATGTATTTTTCGGTTTCTAGCATAATTCCTACTTTCTTATTTCAATTGGTGTGCCTAGCGGGAATTGAACCTGCGACCTCTCGCTTAGGAGGCGAGCGCTCTATCCAACTGAGCTATAGACACATTTATAATTGCCTTATAAAAGGCAATATAGATTATACGATATTTTTCTATTTTGTGCAAGTCTTCCTATTGGTACTTTTCCTAAACTGCTTCGGCACTTACTAAGCTATCATAATATGACTGATAAAGTTTAGCATAGTATCCACCTTTTTGTACTAACTCTTGATGATTTCCTTGTTCAATAATTTCTCCATTTTGTAATACAATAATTTGATCTACATTAATAATAGTTGACAATCTATGTGCTATAAATATAGATGTTTTAGTAGAAGATAATATATCAATTGACTTTTGTATTAGCTTTTCTGTCTGTGTATCTATATTAGCTGTTGCTTCATCTAAAATAAAAATATCTGGCTCATGTGCGAAAACTCTGGCAAAAGCTAATAATTGCTTTTCTCCTGCTGAATAAGAAGATCCTTGCTCTTTTGCTATTTCATCTAATCTATTTGGCATAGCATTTATCATGCTATCTGCTGAAGCAAGTTCAATTGCTTCTTCAATCTTTTCATCTGAAATCATATGGTTTAAAGATATATTTTCTCTAATACTTCTAGCAAACACAAAAGGATCTTGCAAAATCATACCAACATGTTGTCTTAAATCACGGATATTCATTTCTTTAATGTTGATATCATCTATTAAGATTTCACCTTTTTGAATCTCATAAAAACGATTAATTAAGTTTGTAATCGTAGTCTTTCCTGAACCTGTTTTTCCTACAAATGCCACACTTTGACCTGCTGGAATAGTAAAACTTACATTCTTTAGTACCCAATTTTCATTATCATAAGAAAACCATACATTTCTAAATTCAATTTTGCCCTGTATTTTTTCTAATGTTTTCCCTTCTTCTAAGTTTTCTAAATATTGCTTCTGTTCTAATATTTCATATACTTTATTAATAGATACCAAAGCTTCTTGTACAGTTTCTACATTTTCTACAATACGATTAATTGGATCAAAAATTTGTCTTAAATAGGTAATAAACATGTAAATAATTCCTACTTGCATCTCTATTCCTAAAATATGATAAGTACATGCCCATACAATTAAGCAAATTCCAACATTTTCTAATATAGTCATAAGAGCTGGTAATATGTTATTGTTAACTGCATTTGGTAAAATAGACCTAAATAAACTTTGCGTAAGTTTGTTATTTTCCTCTTGCTTTTCTCTTTGGATATTAAATATCTTAATTAGCTTTACTCCATATATCGATTCTGCTAAAAAAGAATTTAATTTTGTTCTAATTGTTTTGGTTTTCTCTTGAAACTTATTGGCAAGCTTCGTAGAAATAAAAGAGAAAATAATAATAAACGGTACAATAGCAAGTGTAATCAAAGTAAGTTTGCTACTAATAGATAACATTACTACAATAAATGCAATAATTAAAAGAATATCTTTTATAATAGTGGCAATAACATCTTTAAACATAGTGGCAATATCTTCTACATCATTCGTAATACGCACAAATAGTTTACCTGCAGGGGTTTGGTCATGAAAAGGAATATTAGCATGTTGGATATAATGGTATAGCTTATTTCTTAATTTATAAATAGCATCTTCGCCTATCATGTTAATTGCAGTTGTAGCAACAAAATCAATAATATTCCCTATGATTACAATTCCTATATAGGCAGCTCCTATTGTGCCTATCGTTATCATTCCTTTTTCATAAATGCCTTGACTTAGATAGTCATCTATAACAATTTTTACTAAATAGGGTTTTATAATTTCTGCAATTCCTACTAATAAAGATAAAAAGCTAACAACTAATATGGATTTTGTATATGGTTTTACTAACTTCCATGCTCTTTGCATTGTTTTACTTTTCATTTGTATATGTTCTCCTTTTTATTCATTATTTTGACTAATTTGTTGTTTATAAAATTTATAGTAATTTCCCTCCTGCTCTACTAAGTTCTTATGCATTCCTCTTTCTATAATCTTTCCATTTTCTAAAACAATAATTTCATCTGCATCTTTAATATCAGAAATTCTACTAGAAATAATAATACAAGTCTTATTCTGCGTCATTTTTTTAATATTTTCTAATAACTTTCCTTCGGTTTTATTGTCTAATGCTGAAAAAGTATCATCAAAAATAACAATGTCAGAAGAGTTTAAGAATGCTCTAGATACTGCAATTCTTTGTTTTTGCCCACCTGATAAGTCAACTCCTCTTTCCCCAATCATGGTATAGATTCCATCACTCATTTCTTGAATCTCGTCATAAATCATAGCTTCTTTTGTACTTTTCATAATTTCTTTTTCTGAATATCCTTGCTTAAATAAACTAATATTTTTTTCAATTGTATTAGAAAATAAGAAATTGTCTTGTGTAATATAACAAATATTTTTCCTAATTACTTCTATTGGAACTTTATTAATATCTTTATCTCCTATGTAAATCATATTGTCTTGAACAGTATATAAACGAAGTAGCAAATTGACAAGTGTTGTTTTTCCACTTCCTACTGTTCCTATAATTCCTAAAGTATTTCCTTGTGGAATGGTAATATTAATATCTTCTAACACTTCATCAAAGTGACTTGGATAATGAAAGCTTAAATGAGAAATCTTAATGTCTCCTTTTAAGTCCATTTCTTCTTTTGGCTCTAATGGTAAGTACTTTTCTTTTTCTAATGATAAAAATTGGTCTAATCTTTGATAAGAAATTTGACCTCTTTTAAATCTCGAAATTGTAGATGGAAGCCATGATACTGGTCCTACAAATAGTGCAATATAGCCATTAAACGCAACAAAATCTCCTATGGTAATCGTATTTTCCAGTACTAATTTCGAGCCAACTAAAATAGCAATAGCATAACATAATCCAAAACACACATTAATGCAAGTAGTTAACAAAGTGGAATGTACATCTACAGAATCATTTGCTGTTTTCAATTTTTTGTTTTTCCTAATAAATTCTTTTAACTGATTTCTTTCTTGCGAATAAGCTTTTATCGTTCTAATAGCATCTGTACTTTCTTGCACATATTCTGATAACTCTGTATAGTATTCTTGTGAAACTTTAAAACTTGCCTCTACATATTTTTTTATTTTAACAATTAGATAAGAAGTAATAACAATAGGAAGCATAGTAACTGCAGTTAAACCTAGATTTACTCCTTGTGCCATAGTCACAGCTCCTATTAAAAAAGTGGCTAGAATCCTAGTTCCATAGGATTCTAATCGATAAAATGCAGCTCTTAGCTCTGATATATCTTTTGTAAAATGTGACATTATCTCACCATTTTTTACTTCTTGAATTTCATTCATTTTCATCTTTAAAAATTGTTTAAAAAGTTCATTCTTTGTTTCTTTTTCTAAAGCTCTTGCATTATAAGTTACTAAAAAACGCCATGGAAATCTTACTAATAGTAACCCTATACTAACGAATAATAGATAAATAATATTTTGAATAATGGCTGATTGATTTGCTGATATATCATAAATTAAATCAATTAAATTTCCTATGATTTTAGCAGGATATGTAGCAAAATAAATGTTTAAGAAAATAAATACAGTTTGTACAATAATATATAAATAATGCTTCTTCAAAAAGCGAATAATAATATTTTTCATATTTGATTATTTCTCCTTTGTATTTTGGCATTTATTATATTAACATAAGTAAAATTTTATTTCAAGGCTCCTATTGACTTAATATGATATAATTTGATAAGAATTTTGCGAAAAAGGAGTATATCATGCAACGAATTTTAAGTTATTTAAGAAAAACTGTCGAAACCTATCATTTAATTGAAGAAGGAGACAATATTGCAATTGGGCTTTCTGGCGGTAAAGATTCTTTTACCTTATTAATGGGCTTAAAAGCTTTACAGAGATTTTATCCTGCTCGTTTCGAGGTAATTGCTATTAGTATTGACCCTGGTTTTGAATTTTTTAATCAAGCGTTTTTAAAAAGTAAATGTGAAGAAATTGGTGTCCCTCTTGTTATAGAACAATCTCATATTAAAGAAATTGTTTTTGATATCAGACAAGAGAAAAATCCTTGTTCTTTGTGTGCTAATTTACGTAGAGGGATTTTAAATTCTATTGCTATTGAAAAAGGCTGTAATAAAATTGCTTTAGGTCACAACCAAGATGACGCTTTAGAAACTTTTTTACTGAACTTTTTATATGCAGGGAATTTATCTACTTTTGCTCCTACTAGTTATATGGACCGCTCAAAAATGACTTTAATTAGACCTTTACTAGATACTCCTGAAAAAGAAATTAAAAAATTTATAAAACGTAATCAAATCGAAGTAATGCCTAAGGTTTGTCCTATGGACGGCGTTTCTAAACGTGAAGATATGAAAAATATGATATTAGAATGGGAGAAAAAAATTCCCACCATTCGTGCCAATATGGCAGGTGCTATTAAAAGAGCTCATATCAATGGTTGGAAAGACTAGAGAGAGGAGCGGAGCTTTGTGTAAGCTCCGCTCCTTTCTCTTGATTACTCGCAGGGTTCCATGTAGGCATAGCCGGGTTCCATCGAGTGGTACACAAACACCTCCCGACCTTCCAAGCCTTCGCCCCACCAAAACGTTTCAAATTGCTGGGGAGCCTTGTTGCCATACGACCTGCTCGCGACAACTGTGGGTGCTTTAGTCCAGAAGAATGAAAACTCCTGACCCGTTCTGTGAAGCCGAACCGTAATCTCCATTCTTAAAATGCTGGGCATAGGCTGCTCCTTTTGAATAGCGACAATCGTTGCTCTTTCCGGTTGATAATACCACATACTTGTCATCCTCCTTAAAATTTTACCAAAATTTTAAATGGTACTCTTGCATATAGCAATCTCTTATATATTAACATAATTCTTGTTATTTTGCAAATTAATTTCCTTAAATACCTATTCTTTATACTAATTTGCACTATCTATCCTATTTCTTGCATACTCTAAAGCATGCTTTGTAACCATTTTCATCTTTTCTTCTGTCTCTTTATTTTTACATTTAATTTTATCCATATTAGTATGAATGTAATCTCTTTCTAAAATATATTTAATACTAATATCAAAATTTAAATCAAATAAAAACGCCATGTATGAAATCCAAAAATCCATTGGTGTAACTCTATCTGTATTGATAATACTCTGACTTTTCATAAAGTCTTGATATACCTTTTCTGTAATAGCGCTATTTTCAATTTGTTCTATATCCCATAAATATAAAATTTCTTCTAGTTTATCTTCCTCTTTTATTCTAAAATTATCTAGTTTATCAGCATCTCTTATGATTTGGCTATGCAATAATTCTTTTGTATTTAGTCCACTTTCTATTTTTAATTTGTTATGGTTGCTAATTGACTTTTTTATAATTTCGTCATATTGAGCTTCTTGGATAAAATTTCTAATAAGATTCTCTTCAAATAAAATTTGAACTCCTAATTCTGCATGATCTATTGTATAGGTATCACGAAAGTCATCAAATCTTTTTGCCTGTTCAAATCTACCAATATCATGTAATAGTCCAACTAATTGTGCTAATTCTATATCCTCTTGACTTAATTTTAGATTTTCAGCAATATATTTAGCACATTCTACTACTTTATAAGTATGTATTATTTTTCTATTTATTTTATCGTCTGTTCTGTCAAATTGTGATATATAATGTTTAAAAGCACTTTTTGCTTTATTTAAGTCTATCATTTTTAATCCTTTCTTATTTATAAACTAATCCGTCACCTCATTGTGACGGATTAAAATAACTATTTCGTAAATTCTTTCATTGCAGCTTCTAGTTCTTCTAACTTTTTATCTGCATCTTCTATACTAGTTCCTTTTACTCCCATATAGAACTTAATTTTAGGCTCTGTTCCTGATGGACGTACACAGCACCAACTATCACCTGCTAAGTCAAAATATAATACATTGGATTTTGGTAAATTTGTATTTGCGTCTTCTCCCGTCTCATTATTGTGAATATTTTGTACCTGATAATCTCCAAAAGAAATGACTTTTTCTCCTGCAATTTCTGTAGCTGGATGATTTCTCATATTCTCCATCATTTGTTTAATTTGAACTGCACCTTCTGAACCTTTTAAAGTAATAGAGAATTGTTTTTCTTTATAATAGCCATATTTTTCATACATAGCAAGCATAGCACCCCATAATGTCATTCCTTTTTGTTTATAATAGCAAGCTGCCTCACATAATGTCATAACAGCTACAATACCATCTTTATCTCTTGCATGTGTTCCAATAATACAGCCATAACTTTCTTCATAAGAATATAAGCATTCATATTCATTGTTATTCTCTTCAAATCCACGAATAATTTTGGCAATATTTTTAAATCCAGTTAAGGTTAAGAATAGTTTAACATTATAAGCTTTTGCGATAGCATCTGTTAAATTAGAAGATACTATTGTTTTGATAACTGCTCCATTGCTTGGTAACTCTCCACTTGATTGCTTTTGAGATAAAATATATTCTGCAATTAAGTTGCCTGTCATATTACCATTAAACTGCACATATTCCCCTGTTTCTTGATTTTTAGCATATACCCCTAGCCTATCTGCATCTGGGTCATTAGCTAAAACGATATCTGCATCTTTTTCTTTTGCTAACTCTAAAGCTAGCTTGAAAGCTTTTGGATCTTCTGGGTTTGGATAATCTACAGTTGGGAAATTTCCATCTGGATGCTCTTGCTCTTTTACTACATAAACATTCTCAAATCCCAATTCTTTTAAAATAGTTTGAACTGGAATATTTCCTGTTCCATGAAGTGGTGTATAAACAATTTTAATATCTTTTTGCATTTCGTTAATTGCTTTTTGATTTACTACTAATTTTTTTAATTCTTCTATATATCTTTTATCAATCTCTGCTCCAATAGTATGATATAATCCTTCGTTTTTTGCTTTTTCTTCTTCCATAGTTTGAATTGTAGATAAATCTGTTACAGCATTTACTTCTACAATAATTTCTTTGTCTGTTGGCTCTACAATTTGTGCTCCATCTTCCCAATATACTTTGTATCCATTATATTCTGGTGGATTATGGCTTGCTGTTACTACTATTCCTGCAATACAGCCTAACTCTCTTACTGCAAAAGATAATTCTGGAGTTGGTCTTAAAGTATCAAAGCGATATGTTTTAATTCCATTTGCATTTAAGCAAAGTGCTGCCTCTTTACTAAATTCTTGTGACATTTTTCTAGAGTCATAGGCAATTGCTACCCCTCTTTCTTGTCCACCTTTTTTGATAATATAATTTGCTAAACCTTGCGTTGCCTTTGTCACTGTATAGATATTCATTCGATTAGTTCCTATACCAATAACACCTCTTAGTCCTGCTGTTCCAAATTCTAAATCTTTATAAAATCTATCTTCTATTTCTTTTTCATCACTTGAAATGGATTTTAATTCTTGCTTATCCACTTCAGAAATGGCAGGGTCATTTAGCCATTGCTCATATTTCATTTTATATTCTTCCATTTATTAAATTTTCCCTTCTTTTTTATTTTATTTATAAACAGTAAAACTTATATATAACAAGACTTATAAATTATAAAATGCTTTGTACAACGCTCTTGCTGTTTCTGGGCTATCTACACCTTCCGCATTTTTTACTGGTGCAAATTCCTCTTCTCTTTTTACTCTTAAAATACTCATAGCATCTACTGTTGAAAATGCATCAAATAAGAAAGCTTCAAATTTATAAGCATTTGGTTCTGTAGGATTAACTACCTCTCCTTTATCATTTAAATAACTTGCCTTTTTAAAAGCAACATGATATGGTAATTTGTTTTGGCTAATTTGCTCCAATGCTGATAAATGGAACTGATTACATAGTATGTGAGATTCTCCATAAAGAAGTTCTCCTTTTTCATCAGTGCTTTCAGCTAATTCGTCTGATATTTCAGTATACTCAATAACATTTGGCCTATTATCTTTTTTACAAAAGACACCTACTCTTTCATGTGGATTTGCCTTTACCACACTCTTACCTGCCATTAATGTTCCTTGGCTAATTGCTAAGCCTGTTAATACTGGATCTACCATTTTGGCTAACACATTATCCACTCCACCAATATATACCCATTCAATTCCTTTTTCTTTCATATCATATAGCACACCATTTTTTCTCATAGCTTCAAAAATCCCACCATGTCCATCTGCTGCTTGTTTGATAGTTCCGTCTTCGTCTAATAGAATTTTTCCTTCTGTATCTATCATTGGAAGCTTTCCTTGAATAAAGAAGCTAATTGCTTCTTTTGAATAACCAAAATAGTTATGGTCTTTGAAAAACTGGATAGTATCTTCATTGTTTGCATCACTCGTCATGAAATACCATGGAATAGTAACATTGTATTTTTCACAAGCTTCTTTCATGGTGTCACATAGAATCTCAAAAATAGATTTATGGGAATCTAGTCCTAAATCATAGGTTCCTTTTGGACCATTATGTCCAAGTCTTGTACCTTGTCCTCCTGCCATTGTAACTACAGCAAGTTTTCCAGATTTAATTGCGTTTTCTCCTAAAGAAGTATACTTTTCTAGTTCCTCTGCTGATATCTCTGATTTTGTTACATGTGCAATTGGCTCTAACTTTACATTATGAAAGTCTGCCTTTAATTTGGTAGTTTCATATAATTCTTGCATTTGTTTAAAATTTGTTGTTAATATCTCGTCTAACAGCTTACTTTGTTTTTCTTTTGATAGGGAATTAAAAGAATTTAATAAATGTTCTTGTCCATACTTCTGAAGCATTTGCTTTGCAGCTAATAATTTTTCTTCCATAAAATTACCTTCCTTTTCTTAAAAATAGTTTGTCCCTATTGTAACTGTCATTCATATTTACTATCTTATATCATATCCAATTTTTCGTCAATTATGTTTTGTAAAATTTTAATTGCTTAAGTAATTCTTAATGTTTTTAACATCAAATAAAACAGCATAGTATCAAACTGTGCCGTTTTATGTTAACATGTGTATTTTCGATTTTCTGCTTTTTTCTCATATTTTCAATCTTTTTTCTCTCATAAGCCGTCAAAAATAGATTACAAATGCCTTTTTGTGTATTTAAAACGTATTGTTTTGTAAAGTTCAGACCTAGATACTAAAGCCTGGAGCCACACCTTCGCCGTAGTTCGCGCCGCTCCAATCTGCATAGCCGGTAGGGGTGACACCGCAGAAGCCGTCGCTGCTGTCGTAAGAAGGTGAACGGAGCCACCAGTAGATCGCACTGCCTAACAATGATGTCTTCTTGACAAAGTTGCTGTTGGCTGCGCTTGGATCTATTCCTTTTTCATTGTCCTTATACCATTTATATTGGTTTCCTTCTTTTCCTATTGCTAGTCCATATGCTGCTTCGCTATTGTCACTTCTTCCTTTACTCCATACTTCACTACAACTTAACAACCATAGATAGTCATTACATGTGCTTGTACTTGTATTATTATATGTTGGAATATATGTTTTCTTTACTTGTTTGATATAACTCTTATTATTTAAGTTTGCTCCTAAGCCTCCGATTGCTCCACTTTGCGCTGCTGCATTTGTTGTATATCCGTTTAAATCTTTTCTCATTTGCGTATTTGCCCAGCCATTTGCATTTGTATTCGTTGAATTCATTGACATATATGTGTCCCCTGTCATGAAGTCTAAAAACTCAAAACTTATACTTGCCTTTTCATGTGTTCCTCCATATACGGTTTGATCAACTAAATCATCATGCTTAAATCCTAATATTCTTACTCTTCTGACTTCTCCTTCATATTCTACTTCAAACAAATCTCCTGCACTAATAATATATTTTTTGTTATCTACTGTTACTGTTACTTTCTCTGTATCACTCGTAATAGTATCATCTTTGGCGATTTCTTCTGCTATCTTTTCGATTGTTGCCCAATCTGATTTGATATTTTCAACTGGCACTTCTTCTGGTTCTGTTGGAGTATCTGGCCCTCCTCCATTTCCTGTTCCATTCATATATTTATCTACCATATTATCTACTTCATTCATATAT
>JAAWKZ010000031.1 GCA_022797635.1 Clostridia bacterium | reverse complement strand
GTTCTTCCTTTGTTACATGTAATATAGAAGAACAAGCCCAAATACCATCATAAATATTTTCCTCATTTAATTCCTCAAACTTCATACATTTCACATCTTGCCCAATATACTCACTAGCTAATTTGCATAATTCTTTAGAACCATCTATTGCCTCCACTTTATAACCATTTTCTAAAAAATATTTACTATCTCTCCCTGAACCACAACCAAAATCTAGTATCAAAGCACCTTTAGAAATTCTACTTAAAAATCTGTTATAGTTTTCTTGAAAATCTCCTTTTATCGTATTTTCAAAATACGATTTAGCATTACTATTATAATACTCTAAGGTATTGAATTCTTTTTCCATCTCATTTCTCCTTCTTATGCTCTAATACTACCACAAACTCCCCCATAATTCAATCATTACTTTTTCCTTCTTTTAAAAACAACAACTGTTAATACAATCAATATACTTCCTAATATAATTACAATAATAGGACTAATCTTTCCTTTTTCAGTATCCTTTTGATTTTGACTTCGTTCTTCTTTCATCTCATCAATTTGAAATGCTTGCTCTACCTTTTGTATCTGCTCCTTTTGTTCCTCTTCATACTGTTTTTGTTCTTCCTCATTTCTTTTATACACTTGTATTTGATACTTCTTTTTACTAAAACCATTTGCAGCAGTCACTACAACTGTTACTGTGTTATTTCCTTCTTTTAAATTTTTATCTCCACTAATTTGTACAGTTGCTTTCTCATTTTCAGGAACAGCAAATACATTTAACCCATTAACTCCCTTTGCAACTTCTGCTGCATAATTGGTCTCATTCGGTTCAAATGGAGGACTTAATAAAACATTTTCAATTGCTAATATTTCTAGGTTAGTGTTTGCTAATGCTAGATTAGCTGTTCTTGTTACTTGTATCGTATAAGTTTTTTTCTCCTTTTTGTCCTCTGATGTTACTTGAATTTTTATGGTATTTAAACCTTCTTTTAATTTTGTGTTCCCTGTAATTTCAACACTCGCCTCAGGATTACTAGTAACAGCTAGCACTTCTATTTCTTTTACTTCATTGGTTACTGTTAAATAATACTCTGTAATATTCTTGTCAAAAGCAGGTGTCATACCTTCTCTATCTAATCTTAAAACTTCTAAATTTGCATTTCCTTCTTGTTCATTATCTCCCTTTTCTTCCTCTTCTTGCTGTTGAAAAATAGTTTCCTCTTTCCCTATTTGGACCTGTTTTTCTTGAAAATCCACTTTTAACTTTTGACCAACTGAATTATAGAAATCTCCCTCTATACTAAAAGTAGATAACCCATTTTCTTTTGCTTTAAACCTAAATTTTACAAGTTCACCTTGTTTTGCACTTCTTCCGCCATTCGTGTCATACCATACAAAAAGAATACGATTTTTCTCTACATTAGTATTGTCCATTTTAGAAAGATAGTCCCATTTATCCTCATCAAAATAGAGGAAGAAATTACAAGCAGCTGTTGTTACATCTTTTAAATTAACTGTAATTTCTACTTCTTCTCCTTTTTCTACCACGTTTTGATTACTTTCTAGATAAACGATTCCTGTTTCAGCTGCATAACATATGGTGCCAATTGTACAAATTGTGAATATACTTACTAACAGACTAATTATTTTCTTTCTCAATATTTTCACTCCTTTAATGTGCTTACTGAACAATTCTTTGTAACTCCAAGATATGTCTTTGAATTAATAACAGATCTACAGAACTTGGGTTAGCCCCATTTTTATTAATATTTGTTGCTTTTCTAAAAATTGGTTCCAATGTTTTAATCTCTAAA
This sequence comes from Clostridia bacterium, assembly GCA_022797635.1. Lineage (GTDB taxonomy): Bacteria > Bacillota > Clostridia > TANB77 > CAG-508 > CAG-273. The sequence goes on along the minus strand of JAAWKZ010000031.1, from coordinate 1,739 downwards.
ATATGACGTTGTAATACTAATAAATCCACACTATTAATTGCTCCATCTCCATTTGCATCACCATATACCACAATTTGGTATTGTCTAATTACTTTGTCATTCTCTTTTACTCGTATTTTACAACCAGTTCCTACAATATCAGTATCTTTCAAAACTTGGTTATTGTAATTTACTATTTCAATTTCTAAATCTGTTGTAATCTTATCCTTAATATCTTTTACTGTATTGCTGGTATAGTCTATTCCGCTAATTTCTAAACTATTCACTGTTAATGAACTATCAAAATGAATTTCATCTTCTGCCATTTTTCTTACTACATTTACTTCGCATTCTGCCTTTATATTAGAATTTTCTTTGCTACTTGCTAATATCTTTGTCGTGCCCTCTTGAATAGCAGTAATTATGCCATCTTGTTGAATTGTTGCAACTTGACTATTTTCACTTGTAAATACCACTGTTTTATCATCACTATCACTTGGTTCAATATTTGCATTTATTTGGAAGGTATCTCCTACCTCCATATAAATTTGTTTTTGGTCTAAATGAATTCCTGTTACTGGACTATATACTTGTATCGTTATTTGTCCTTGTACTGTATTTTCTTGTGCTCTTACTGTAATAGTAGCTGTTCCACTACGAAGTGCTTGAACAACTCCCTTATCATCTACAGTTGCAACTCGGTTATTACTAGAACTGTACACTACTTTATGAGTACTTGCTTCTGGGGGGCTAATGGTTACTTTTAATTGTTTCTTTTCTCCTTTTTTCAAAGTCGTATTATCTATACCAACCTCTATTTTTTGTATTTGAACACTTGGAAGTTCTGTTACATAAGTTTGATAAATATATCCTACAATTCCATTTTCTAAAATCACTTGATCCCATCTTTCTCCTGACTGCTTTCCTTTTCTTATTCTAGTCATTTTTGTATTTTTTGCAATTGTTGTAATAATTTCATAAGAAGTAGATGGACCTGTTCTCACATTTACATCTGCCGTATTACAATATACTTTTGTGTTATCTGTTGTAAAGTCTTTTGTATTGATATTGGGACTTTGTGTTGGAATGTCTGGCATATTATTATACACAGGAATAATGAACGTCATAGCATTATTTAGTAATCCACTTTTTTGATATCCACTATAAATAGACTTCGCTTCACTAGAAGGTGCTAATACATTTGTCATATATTGATGAGTAAATAAAGTTCCTGGTCTATCATCATTTACATCAAATTTTTGTAAATAAATTGTATTTTGTCCTACATTAATATAGCTAGAACCTATGAAAATGGCTCCACCTGTAATAGCTCTTTCTTTAGTATTCCATGGAATTAAATATTTATCTTTTGTACTTTGACTTGCTCCTTTTCCATCTTTAGCATACTGAAGTCCATTTTTAATCGCTCCCATAGGTTCTGCTGAACTTGTTGCTCCTATGTTATAGAAATTATATAGCCCTTTAAAGCCATCTACCTTTCCACTAATAGAACTATGAGATAAAAAGGGACCTACTTCTTGTTTAATACGAGAAGCTAAATGATAGGGACTCACTTTAGAAGTTTTTGCTCCTTTTAAAATAAGGTCTGAATATTTTTCTGTCATATTCACTGTACTTCCACTACTAGTGAGATAGGAAACTTTTTGGTTATAAAACTCTGTTCCATATAAAATCTTTTCAATTCCATCTAAACTACTGTTAGTATCATAAGATAAAGTTTCAAATTGAAATAAACGTGC
>JAAWKZ010000013.1 GCA_022797635.1 Clostridia bacterium | reverse complement strand
TCTCTCATTTTTTCATTTCCTCCTGTGTACTTTTAGCATTTACATTCTTGCTTCATTTTATTATAAATACTCTTTTCTTATTTTATAACATATTGTTTTATGATATGTCAATATATATCTTTACTTTTTACTTAATATATCCATAATAAAAACACCTCAAAATGCTACCTCTTTGTGTAACATTTTGGGTGTTCTTCAACACTGCTATTTTTTCATCTTTATTTACTAAATAACACCTTGATTTTGATATGCATCAATTAACCAATTACCCATGTATAATTGGATACAAGGTACAAGTACTACAACTACTAAGAAGATTAATAAAATTCCAACAAATGCGTATGAAATTTCTGGTAATACCTTCATTAGTTTGTTTAAGCTTTCGTTGATATCTTGGTCCATATAGTCTAATAATTTTTCCATCATTTCTGGCAAGTCAGTTTGCATACCTATTTTTAGCATTTCAATTTCCATTGACTTACATAGTCCTGAATTTTCAAATGGTTCTATCCATGATGCACCGATTAAAATATTGTTAATAGATGTTTCTACAATAGATAGCATTACATAGTTTTTGACAACTGATTTACTAACTTCTAGAGAATCTTGAATTCTCATACCATTTTGTAAATTTAAAAGCATTGCTCTCATTAATCTTGAAAAATCAATTCCGAAAATTAATCTACCAAAGATAGGTGCTTTATATTTAAAGTAATGCCAATTATATTTTCCTTTTGGTGTATTGATATAGCTTACAATTGATAAAACGATAATTGTTAGAATTCCTACTGGTACATACCAATATATCTTTAGCCAATCAATAAAATGCATGAACTTTTGTGTAATTTCTGGCAATTCTACGTTTGACCCCATAGATTCAAATACATCTTGAATTGCTGGCAATACGAAAATAGTTCCTACAATTAATAAAATGAAAATAGCTACAAATTGTGTAATATTTGGTATTAAAATGCTTTTAATCTTTTTATTTCTTGTAGTGGTTTCATCTAGATATCGTACTGCTTGTGATAATGATTTTGTAAGAGATCCAGAAAGTTCCCCTACTTTTATCATGTTAATATAGATATATGGAAAAATATTAGAATAATATTCCATTGTGGTATACATATATTCTCCCGCTTCTACTCCTGCTAAGATATCTTCTAGTACTCCTCTAAAAGATAAATTATCTGTACTGTTAATAATAGTACTTAAAGCATGAATATTGTTAAACCCTGCCTTTTTTAGTAGGTAAAAATTTTGCGTAAATATAATAATGTCTCTCATTCTGATTTTTTGACCTGCTGATAAGGCAATGCTCAATTTCTCTCTGCCACTTAATTTTGCTGTAGTTCTACCTTGCAATACATTAGCTGAGTTAGCAGTTTTCATAACATCATCAATGTCGATAACATTTCTTTTATTAACACGCCCATTCTTACTTCTTAAGCCAACTTGTACAACTTCAATAGGTAATAAATCATTGTGTTTTAGTTTCTTAACTAAGTTATTTTTGCTAGATTCTTCTACCCTATTTTTTACAATTTGGCCTTGCTTTGTCACTGCTTTATATACGTACTCTGGCAACTTTCCCTCCTCCTTTTCTCTTTATCTGGCTACATACCTGCTTGTTGATTTGCTGCTGCTTTCTTTTGATTATCTCTTTTAATCTTTAGTTGCATAATTGTTCTGTTTAAAATTTCAATATTCTTTTCTTCAATTTGTGCTTTTGCTTGTTCTAATGTAATTTTATCACGTACAAATAAATCTGCTAAAGAGTTAATCAATCCAATGCTTCCTTTTTCAGATGCACTTTGAATGGCATCTTCAATTTCAGAAACTGTGATTTTGTCTTTACGGATAATACCCGCAATGATATTATCTACTACCATAACCTCTGGAACTAAAACTAAAGAATTGTCTCTTCCCTTTAAAAGCCTTTGAGATACAACAAGTTTTAATAAAGACGCAATTAAATATTTAATTGTTTGTTGGTCTCTAACATCATAGAAGTTTATCATTCTGTCTATAGTCTCAGCACAAGACTTAGTATGTAGTGTTCCTATAACCAAATGTCCTGCTTCTGCTGTTTCAATAGCTGCTTCCATTGTTTCTTTATCACGAATCTCACCAATGATTAAGATATCGCAGTCTTCTCTTAAAGAGTTTTTAACTCCTTCGCTATAGTTTGGACAATCTCTTCCTACACCAACCTCTTTTTGTACAATCACTGATTTTTTAGAAGTATGTTTAAACTCTACTGGGCTCTCTAGTGTAAGAATTTTCTTATTTTTATTTTCATTAATTTGATTAATTAAAGCATTTAGAGTAGTAGTTTTACCAGAGTTTGTCTTACCTGTAACTAAAATAAGTCCTTGTGGTTGATCCATCATACGTCTTACAATATCTGGTACACCTAAGTCTTCATATTTAGGTAATTCATTTTTGATTAATCTTAATACTACTGTTGGAATATCATCTGATGTAGAAATATTTACTCTTAATCTAATTCCATTTAATTCATAAGAAGAATCTAAGTTTTTATTTTTTTTGTATACTTCATCTTTATCTACATTTCCTCTTACAAAATAGTCATAAATATCCATCATATCATCTTCATTTAATGGATCAAATTCTTCTATTTCCACTAAATCTCTTCTAATTCTTAAAATTGGTCTATTGGCAAAAATCAAGTGAACATCTGATGCGTCCTTTTCCTTAGCAATAGTAATGATTTTGTCTATATCTATCATAATTTCCTCCTTTGTTTAATAAATAATCAATTTACTATTTAATTCGCTTAAAGTGGTTATACCATCTAATACTTTGCGAATACCATCTACAATAAATGGTTCATAACCTGTTTCTAGTGCTTTCTTTCTGATTTCAAAACTAGAAGCATCCTTAGTGATTAATTCTTTAATCTCATCATTTACTAAAAGGATTTCAAAAATAGCAATTCTCTCATAATATCCTGTATTATTACAACGTTTACATCCTATTGCTTCATAAGTTTTCTTTCCTTCTAAATCAAATGTCTTTCCATATTTCTCGCCTATTTCTCTAATAACTTGTTTTTCTTGCTCTGTGAAGTCTCTTTCTTGTGCACAGTGTGGGCAAATTCTTCTAACTAATCTTTGAGAAAGTGATGTAGCTAAGATACTTGCAATATCATAATTTGAAATACCTATCTTTCTAAGTCTTGTAATAACTTCAACACTATCAATTGTGTGGATAGTTGATAATACATAATGTCCTGTCTGTCCAGCTTGCATTGCAATTTCAGCTGTTTCTTTATCACGAATTTCTCCTACTAAGATAATATCTGGATCTTGTCTTAATACAGTTCTCAAAGAATCTGAGAAAGATGCTTTATTGTCTATTTCAATTTGATTTAAGCCATTAATTCTAATTTCTACAGGGTCCTCAATTGTTGTAATATTAATTTCTGGTTTATTTAAATAATCAATAATACTATAAAGTGTTGTTGTTTTACCTTCTCCAGTAGGTGCTGCAACAACTGTAATACAGTTCTTTTTATTAAAGCATTTATTGACTAATTCTTCATCTCTTGGAAAACCTAATTCAAATATTTCTTTTACATTTCCATTTTTCTTTAAAAGTCTTAGTACAAACTTCTCTCCATATACATTCTTTTGTGAAGATACACGGATATTATAGTCTGGATAAAGCAAGATTCTACCATCTTGAGATTCTTGTTTTTCCTGGTGCATATTAGAAATAGCCTTTAATCTTCCTATAATTTGTGCTTGTTTTTCTTTTTCAATATTAACTGCTGTCATTAACTGACCATCAATTCTATAACGAACTCTTACTGTATTCTCTAATGGCTCTATATGAATATCACTAGCTCTTTTTTCCATGGCTGTTTTGATAATAGTATCTACTAATCCTGAAACATCCGCATTTGTGTTAATATTTTCAGTAGCAGTTCCTTCTAATGTTCCTAAAAGGTAATTGATGTTAGTTTCAAAAGTAATATATTTTTCCATAATAAGACCTTTATTTAATAATAGTAGTCTTACTACCTCAACTGATTTTTTATTAGATGTATCTGCAAAACACACTTTAATTTTTCCCTGCTCAATGTCAAATGGTATTGCTTTGTTTTGTTTTGCAATATCTAAAGAGATGTATTCTAATATATTAATCTTTATATCTTGTTCTTGTAGTAGAATAGCATTTTCATCTAAAATGCTTCCTATGGCATTAATTAAAATATGTGGATCGCAAAGCTCTAAGATATTTAAAATATCTCCCATCTTTTTATTTGGATGTGACTTTTGATAATCTAATGCTTTTTCAATATCTGCTTCTGATACTACTCCTCTTTTTACAAGTTCAATTCCCAATGGTTGTTTTCCCATAAGTTTCTCCTTTCTCTTTTGTGACAAAATTTTCTGCTTTTATTATACTATATTTTTTTTAAATGCAACATATTTTTCGTCCATTTACAAGAATTTACCAATACCTTAGGGTATAGTCTATTCCACTTTTTAAATTAACTTTTCCTCCAATAGACATTTTCACATTGATAATTTGTTTATTAGTACTTGATACCTGTTCCTCTGTTGAAGAAAAACTAAAACTATCTACTTTTTCTGTTATTTTTGTAGAATTTCTATAAACTGCTTTCTCATTTTGTCTATATTGATATACTGTTCCATCTTCAAAGGTTACTTGATTTGTTGTTACTTCTGCTATTTTATTATTTTTTACATCTCCTATAAAAAACATACTAAATTTATTAAATTCTGGTGCATATTTTTCCTGTTCTTTTACTTCGTTCATATTAGACACAAAAAAGGAAGAAAATGCTGCAATAGCAGTAATTGCAATAGTAGTTATTACCACATATATAATTAATGAAGTTAAAGTAATGCCTTTTTCTGATTTCATTCTTTCCCCCTATAATTCTTTTACTTTCAATTTTTCTAATACTAAATCTTCTGTATTGCCTGCTACTTGATAAGAAAGCGTGAGTTTTACCTTTTTTATGGTATTTTCACTATCATATTGACTCACTTCTATTCTTAAACCCATTTGGTCTGAAATTCCATATGCTTGTTTGTACGTATCTTCCATTCCGTTTTTTACATCTTCGTAAGCTACTCGATCAATGTTTTCTAAAATTTGAATGCCATATAGTGTTGCTACTGCTGTTATTTGTGTTTCAGCTTGTATTTTATAAATTGCTAAATAAGAACCTGCAATTGTTCCCGCAAACAGAGTTAAAATAGCAATGGCTATAATAACGTCTTGCATAGTAAAACCTTTATTTGATTTTAGATCTTTCACAATTTTTTCCATGCTCTCTCCCTTTTACTTGAAAATATAAAAATTCGTAATTAATAACATTATGGCATTTGACATACATAAGAAGAAACCAATTGGCAGCTTATTACTTACTTTCATATTCTTTGCTTGTTTGTTGTAAATCTTTTGTACTAACATATAAAATGCAATTGTTAATAGAGTCATTACTATGCTTAAAAAACTCACTGCTGGATAAGTAAAGGTAAGAACAAACATGCAAAGCAATAATATATCTATTGGATAACTATTTTTTGCTTTCTTTCTTAAGACAACCGTATCTAATATTACTAGGAAGCAAATAATAGCTAAATATATAACATATCTATATATATTAGGGTCTTTCTCTACTATATAAAGATATACTATATATAATGCTTCTACAATATATCCAAATAGCAATACAGATTTTTCTATTTGAATTTTTTCTTTATCAATGCCTGCTATAATGAATACAGTTGCTAAGTATAAAAGTCCAAAAACAAAATAGACCATTGTAGATAACGAACTTTCTAACACATCTAGTTTGATAGATATGGCAAACAAAACAAAAACTATACCAGATAAGATTTCTAATAACAAATATCTTGGTCTAATCTTTTGTTTACAATATCTACATTTCCCTCCTAAACAGATATAACTTAGAATTGGTATCATATCTAAAAAGGTCAACTTATGATTACAATTTGGGCAAAAGGAACGCTCATGAGTAATATCCTTTTTTAGTGGAATACGATAAACTGCTAATGTAAAAAAACTACCAAATAAAGTTCCTATGCAAAATAAAGCAATATATACAATTGTATCAATTGGCGTCATTTGTTTTCTCCTGCCTATTTTAGTGGCTGATAAAAGTCGAGGCATATACAATGCTGCATATGCCTTTTTGCTTTTATCTTGATAAAAGTTTAAATTATGCTCCTGGTGTTGTTGTTGCTTTTTGTCCATCTCCAACTGTGAATGCTTCTTTAGAATAATCTACTTTGTAAATTAGTCCATCAACATCATACTTAATATAGCAATTGATTGTTAATTCGCTTGCTGTACTAGCTGCTGGAATTGCGAAACTTGCATCTGCATTACCTGATGCATCAACAATATGCATATTGCTTGGAAGATCAGATGTGAAAACATCAGTTAAAGTCTTTCCTTCTGTTGGTGCATAGATTTCAGCATATAAGTCACCTAATGTTACAGAAACAGCATCTTTTACTAATGCTTTATTTGTTTCAGTTTTAGCTTGTTGTGCTTTTCCAAATACTCCATTATCTGACATTACGTACATGATAGTAATACCAGCTAAGATTAATAGAACAACAATAGTAACAACTAATGCAACTAAAGTGATACCTCTTTCATTCTTTTGGTTTCTCATGTTTTTTACTCCTTTCTCTTTAGAATTGTTTTGTTATATTTTATATTTATTTAAATAAATATAACCTAAAATTATTTGTGCCCTGTATTATTAAAGAAAGTTCCTGTTGAATTAGGGTCAGTTGTGGCATTTCCTCCAGCATTATTGCCATTATTATTTACGCTGCCACCGCTTGGATTTGATGTATTTGTGCTTGTGCTTGCAGAAAATGGATCTGGCTTTCCTGGTTTGTAACTGTTAGTTTGTTTATATAAAGTAAGGTCTGAACCTTTAATCTCATAAGTTACTTCCACCTTATTCATTGCTGCAACTTCTTCATTTATTTCATTTTCTACTTCTTGATTTGTTTTATATGCTTCTAATTTATTAGGTACTACTTTGTTTTGTGGAAGAGAATCATAAAAGATAACTCCCAAAACAAGTACAATTGCAACACATAATAAAATCATAATACATATTTCTTTAAAAATTGATTTAATTGCTCTCAAAACTTGTGTATCTCCTTTCTAAAAATTTATGCTTATCCTTATTGAGCTGTGTTTGTATCTGTAGTTCCTGTTTGGTCTGTTGTATCTGTTGCTTGTTGTGCATCTGGAGTACTTGTGTCTGTTGATACGGCAGAGGTAGCATTTTCTTGTTTTATTCTAACATTTCTCACTGTAAAAGTAGCTTGTCTACCATTTTCTCCAGAACCTGGCAAAATTTTAAAGTTTTCTATTCTAAATCCTAATTGACTATCATCTTCAATAGATAATACGAAGTTGATAACTGCTATATAGTTACCTGTTACAGTAAATAGTAAATTTTTGCTTTCTTGTTCTCCCGTTTCGCCAGCTGTAATATCTAATTTTAGTTCTACACCTTCACTAGTTGCATGACTCCCTATTCTAGTCCAAATATATTCAATTTTATAAATTTCTTGTTTACTTGCATTTATTAAATCTTTATCTGAACTAACATGTGCTAACTCTATATATTCGTCTTTAGCACTCATTAAGCTATCAACACTGCTTTGTAATTCATCTGTTTTTTGAATGTAATCACTGTGTATTAGTTTTTCTGTTTGTTCTATTTCTTGTGTTAACCTGTCATTTTCTTCTTGGATTCTTTCTACACTAAGCACTTCAAAATTTCCTAATGAGATTCCTTTAAATATTGCGAAATATGACAGAGTAATAAGCAATATAATTAAAAGTATAATCAAAATCTTTTTCATGGCAAATCTCCTTCTATTACAATTTGAACAACGTTACCTTGCTTGGTTCCTGATGACGAAACAATTGTATCTGGTGCTAAAATTCCTTGTGTTTTTAAAATCGCTTTAAAAATACCTAGTTGTTCATATTTTTCTGATTGTGCATTAATTACTACATGTCTTGAATTCGAATTGTCAATAGAAGTAACTTGTACTCCTTGTGGCATTGCAAACATAATTTGGCTTAGTAAGTTTGGTATCGTTTTCTTGCTTTTGCTTTTTGCAGCCGCTTGTTCACTAATGCTTTTTAAATTATCTGATAATTGTTTGTATTCATTTGTTTTTTGACTTATTTTACTTATATCTCCATCTACTGCTGCAATTTGCATTTGTGTATCTATTTTGACTGCTGAGACTTCATCATTTTTTGCTTTTATTTGATGTCCAATGAAAATAGAAAATGCTGAGTAAATAATTGTTAATGCAAGTATTCCGCCTCCCACTCTAAGTAGCCATCTTTCTACTCCATCTAGTTTTTCTCCTAAATTAAATCTAAATAATCCTGATAAGTTGATGCTTTTTCCTAATACATCTCCTTTTTTCTTTTTGCCATCTGAAGATTCAGATTTAGAGAATATTTCTCCTAGATCATCTTTCCAATCTCTTTTCTTAAAGTTCATATCTTTTAAGCCATAACCTAGACCTTGTAGTGCTAATGCAATGGCTGAATTTACTTCAATATAGTCTTTCATATTAATTTTGATACTATCTTTTAAGAAATATGGCTTCATAATTTCACATTTTTCCGTTTGGAAAAATTCTTGAAAATATAAATCAATATTATTTACAACTGATAATGTACCAGTAATATAAATCTTATTTATTTTGATTGTTTGTATTGCTAAATTTTCTTGTACTTTTGTTGCTATTTTATATAAAGTAGGCATAATGTCATCTAAATATTCGTTTTCTTCATCTTGTAATTCTTTTCCTTCCATTGTATAAATAGTACTATTTTTGCATATTTCATATGCTTTAGAATATGAATTTTCTTTTGTGTTAATACTATCTAGTACTGTCTTTGCGCCCTCTTCAATTGTTTCTACATTATAAATCTTTTGATCTACAATTGTTGTAATAGTAGTCTTTTCTTGCATATTAATAATAACTACATTTTCTTTTTCTTTTAAGTTTGCTACATTTGCAATTGTAATTCCTATTGGTGAAATGGTTGTTGCTTTATATTCGCCAAGTGATTGTTCTAATGTATTAATACTATTTTTATTTGATGATACATGAATTACTTTAACTTTTTCTTTATCTTCTACACTATTTGCTAAAGCATATCTTGTTTCAAAAGCATTTCTATTAACATTTTTTTCTGCGCACATAGCTTCAAATTCTGTCCCAATTGCTTTTCTTAAATCATTTTTATTTAACAAGCTAAACATATAAAGATAATCATAAACTTCTTCTGATAAATTAACACTAATTGGTACTTTAAAGCTAACTGTATCTGCTATAATTTGTCTAATAGCATCTCCTAATCTATCATAGAATTTTATTCCAAACGATTCTATTCTCAAGATGTCACGATCTTTTGACACTTTTGCATATTTAATTAAATTTGATTCAATATATAATCCTAAACAGCTTGCCATCTTTTTCTCCTTCGTTGAAAATAAAATTTTCTACTCTTAGATTTTACAAAAATACAACAAAAATACTTGAATTTTTTGTATTTTTTTACAAAATATAACCTTTTTCATATTTTTATGTATTTATTTTATCTGTTTATAGTGAAAAGTCAATATCATTTTCCTTTTTTTAACATAAATGTAATATTGTTGTAATATTGTTGTAATATTGTTCTAGTTGTAACATCTTGCATTTTATTTATTGTCGAAATTTGATTTTGTCAATTAAACTTTTAAAATAAAAATAAGAGAGATTAATAAAAATGTTTATTATTAATTTCTCTTATTCTATTATTATTTTAATTATTATCCTCTTATAAATAATATTGCTATAATTACAATTCCTAATATAACACGATAAATAGCAAATCCTTTGAAGCTACCTTTTTTCAAATAATTTAATAAAAATTTGATTACAAAAATTCCAACAATGAAACTAGCAATTACCCCAATAAAAAATGGTAAATTGAATACGAAATCTTTTGCTTTAAAAACAGTAGCTGCAAGTACAATTGGAGCTGAAAGCATAAAAGAGTATTTAGCTGCTGACTCTCTTTTGACTCCCATTGCTCTTGCTGTCGTCATAGTAACACCTGACCTAGAAACACCTGGTATAAAGGCCAATGCTTGTGATAATCCTATTAAAAAAGTTTGTTTCAAAGTCATATTCTCATAGTCTGTTACTTTCTTTGCTTTTTGGTCGACAATGTATAAAATAATTCCCATTACAATTAAGGCAATAGCGATAACTAATGGCTTTGTTAAAGCATCTTCTAAAAATTTGTCTAATATAAATCCTATAATTCCACCTGGAATAGTAGCAAGTACAATGTACCAAAACATTCTACCTTCTGTTGACTTCTTCTTGTTGACTACTTGCTCATACCCACCTTTGATAAGCCCAAGCCAATCTTTGAAAAAGAAAATGGCAATTGCTAATAAAGTACCAAAATGAAGTGCTACATCAAATCCCTTAAAAGCTTCTTCAAATCCTGGTTCATTAATCCAGCTAAACATCCATGGAATGATATTTAAATGTGCTGAGCTAGAAATAGGTAATAATTCTGTTAATCCTTGTACTATTCCCAAAATCAACGCTTGATATACTTGCATCTTTTTTCCTCCTTAATCTTGTTCTTGTTCTTTTTGTTCCTTTTCTTGTATCTTTTGTTTTTCTTTTTTATTTCTAATTCTCATTAAATCTTCATTGCTTAAATTTTCCATTAGTAAGTTTGTTTTAAATAAATGCCTAAATACTTTCTTTTCTTTAGAAACTATCTTTTTCTTTCCTTCTTTTTCTTCTACAATCTGTTTCATCTCTTGATCAGTCTCTTTTTTTACTTCTTCTATTTCTTGTTTTTCTATTTTTTCTGGTTTTGGAATTTCTTGACGAATTGGTGTAAAAATAGGATCTTTTTGTAGTTGCTTGTAATTTGTAGAATCTAAGTTTACTGCTACTTTCATGTAGTTAGCAGCTTTATCCTCGTCACCTTTTAGTATTGCAATCTTAGAAAGATAATAGTAAGACCCTGCTTCTGTTTCTTCTGATTGAATTCCCTGCATAAAATATTTTTCTGCTTCTTCTAAGTCTCCATATGCCAAAGCGATTTGCCCTAAACTTAGCTTAGCATGAAAACTCATACTGTTAATTTCTGCCGCCTTTTCATAGCATTCTTTCGCACGACTAAAATCATTACACATTGTATACACCATACCCAAGCTATAATATAAATCATAACTGCCTGGATGATAGCGAAGTGCTGTCATATAAAGAGATACTGCTTCTTTATATTTTTCTTCTTCAAAATAAATGTCTCCTAATAAGTTAGTTGCATTTTCATTTTCTGGTTTATGTCTCAAAATATCTTGTAGAACTTCTATTGCCTGTTCATTTTGTTTATTTTTGTTCATAACAGCTGCTAAGCGATATGCCGCCTCTAAATCATTCTGGTTTAATTCTGTTACTTTTCTATATTCAGTAACAGCTGCATCATAATTTTCTTCTTTTTCATAACATTCAGCCATAAATCTGTGAGCAACTTGACTATTTGGATTTTTATTTAAGAAATTAGCCATTCTTGTTTTAGCTTTTTCTTGTTGTCCTTTACTTACTAATATTTTGGCTATCATTAGGTGAAAGAATTCAGGAAAATTCATCTTTCTAAAATATTCTAGCCATAATACCCAAAGTGGAATAAGAACTGCTAAAAAGTATATGAGAACTTTAAAAAATGCATTTAAAGTGGTTGGTAAGAATAGTTCTACAAAATTAATTGCAATTCCTATAAATTCTAGAATAAGTATCATAATATAACTAGTATCATTTTTATGAATCAATTTCATAAAAATGATTGTAAAAAGGGCAATTGCTATTAAATTAAAAAATATTTTTTCAACAATCATTTAGTTTCCTTCTTTTCTTCGTTTGCTTTTTCATTTCATACTACATTTACTGCTATTTCTTCATATTGATTCATACATTTTTCAATAATTTCTTCTGCTTCTTTTCTGCCTAACATCTGGTCTACCGAAGTTTGTTTTCCTTCTAATTGTTTATATACTTCAAAGAAATGCTTAATTTCTGAAGAAATTTGCATTGGTACTTCACTAATATCTTGATAACAATTCAAAAAAGGATCTTGTTTACAAATGGCGATAACCTTTTCATCCTTTTCATTGTTGTCAGTCATAATTAATACTCCAATAGGATAGCATTCTACTAAAGTAAGTGGTGTAATTTCTTCTTGGCATAACACTAATACATCTAATGGATCATGGTCATCTGCATAAGTTCTAGGAATAAAGCCATAATTGGCAGGATAATGTGTTGACGTATATAATACACGATCTAATCTTAGCATTCCTGTTTCTTTGTCTAATTCATATTTATTTCTTCCATTTTTGCTAATTTCAATAACTGAAATGAAATCATCTTTTTTAATTCTTTCTTCTGGAATATCATGCCATATATTCATTGTTTTACTCTCTCCTTTTTATTTTGTTTTTGTATTTCTTTATATATCTTTTTGCATATTTCTGAAAACTTGGTTTGGGCAATAAAACCTAAAGATTGACTAGTTAAGTAATTATCCGTTCCAGCTAAGTGATTCCATTCTTTTTCGGTTGGAACTTCTTTTCTTTCTTTAATTAATTCTGTTAGGGCCGTTATGCTTTTTTGATAGTATTGTTCATAATCTGCCATAAATTGACCTCATTTCCTTTATTTTTTCTAATTTTAACATTATCCGATAATGAAGTCAATGCATTTTTCGGCTATACCACTTTATTTTATGCTATTATTTTTCTAATATAACTTTTTGGCTTTTTTATATTTTTATCTTATCCTATTCTATAAAAAATAGCAATATTAAATTTTTTTCTAAAAATATTTCAAAATTTCTTTTTTACTCTTGACATTCTATCTATCTATGTAGTACAATAGTTGATGTCAGTTCAAGAAATGCAGATGTGGCGGAACTGGTAGACGCACAGGACTTAAAATCCTGCGGTTGAATAAACCGTGCCGGTTCGATTCCGGCCATCTGCACCAATAAGGAGAGTTTTTAAAAAACTCTCCTTATATTTTTACTCTTGTTCTCTGTATCAATCTGTAATACAATACAATGTGAGTCAAATAAATTGTTTAGGAGGATACATCAATGAAAGATATTATTTTATATATAATATATCCTATTGTAGTTTCTATACTTATGATATTTATAAATAAGAAAATAGAAAAGATAGGGAAATTAAAGAAAGAGTTTTTTCTAAAATTTTGCGAGTTGCATTTAAAAATTTTTAGAAGTAATGCCTATCACTTTACTGATTTAAAAATAGAAGACCAAAATGAATTTATAAATTTGATAATTGCAAATGAAAAATATGCAAAAGGAATACTATTAGAACTCTTTCGACATTTCATAATGAGTATTTCACCACCTACTGAAAATGATGCCGAAATAAATAGGATTTTTAATGAAATAACAGATTTTGTTTCTGATAAAATCTGGAAAAGAGAAAATAAGATATCCATACTAGAAAGTTATCAATATAATAAAAAGCTAAAAACTAGGACTGAAGAAGATAAGGAAATATTTTATATTGAGTCTGTTAGAAAAAATGATATAATTCCTTTCTCTGATAATATTGACTAATTACTTACTAAATAAAAAAGAAAGCTCTAGAAATAGTGCTTTCTTTTCATATGAATTCATATATTTTATATAAATTTCAAATTATTTTTTGTTAACTAAATCTTTTAATGCTTTTCCAGCTTTGAATACAGGTGCTTTAGATGCAGGAATTTTGATTTCTTCTTTAGTTTGTGGGTTTCTTCCTTTTCTAGCAGCTCTTTTTCTTACTTCAAAAGATCCAAATCCAACTAATTGAACTTTGTCTCCTTTTACTAATGTGTCTGTTACAACGCTTGTAAATGCGTTTAATGCTGCTTCAGCATCTTTCTTTGTTGCTCCTGTCTTAGCTGCCATAGCTGCGATTAATTCTGATTTGTTCATTTCACATACCTCCTATAAGATTTTGAATATGTAGAACTTCTTCTACTAATATCATTATTCGGCATTCTTTTTCAAAATCCTTCTTTTTTCTTTTTATTTTTTTCTTTCAAACCTAGTTTTTTGTAAGTTTATACCATTCTCGTTTTCGGAACATCGCTATTTCAGTGTCGTTCGGCGGTCGCCATAGAGCCTAGGCTTTTTGAAAAAATCATAAAACTTTTTGCCATATGGTATCATATGATACTCTTCCTCAGAAAAGACTTTTAATATTATTAACATTATAAAATATATAACAACTGCTATTCCTAGCGTTAATATTGTACTTATTTTACTGTTACCTAATTTTATTATTAATAATAGATATGATTGATAAGATAGTATTCCCATAATTGCAACTGCTAAAAATGGTTTTATTACAAACTTTCTATAATCTAATTTTAAGTTAATTTCTTTTTTTAAAATATTAAATTGAATGATAACCGAAATCATATGGCAAATTGCTGTTGCAAATGCTGCTCCTGCTGTTCCTCCTAAGATAAATTTTGTTGGGTTAATTGGTATTAGTATTAAATTTAAAATTAGTTTAATCACAACACCTATTCCTAGACTGATAGCTGGCGTCATCATTTTTCCTAATCCATGTAAAGTTCCACATATAGTTTGCTCTAAAACAATAAAAATTATACTAAAACAGCTAACTTGATAAATAAAACTTCCAGAAGTAGCATTTGGAAATAATAATTTTAAGATTGGCTCTGCAAATAGAACCATTCCTATCATAAATGGTAATCCAATTAAAATAGTAACTAAAATAGAAAAAGAAACTCTTTTACGAATTGTTGGCATATCCCCTATTGCTTTTGCGGAAGAAATGGAAGGCACTAGTGCTGTAGAAAATGCCATATTAAAAGACATTGGAAGTGTTACTAAAGTATCTACCTTTCCACTTAAAATCCCATATTCAATTTTTGCTGCTTCTCCACTTAAAAATGTTTTTAATCCTCTTACAACAGTCATGGAATCTATATTTTTATTAATTGTTCCCATAATTCCTGTTAATGACATAGGAATGGAAACTGCTAAAATTTGTTTTAATGTCTTTCGTATTCTTGTTGGTTTATGATTTACTGTACTTTTAATTTCCCAAGCGATTTCTGTCTTAAAGCTTTTATAATAGCGATATAAATATGCAAAACATAGCATTGTTGCTAATGTAGTAGCTAAATTGGCACCTGCTGCCATAATAGCAGTATCTACTCCAGACATAATACTAATAATTTCTACTAATATAATAGAAAGAATGGTTTTAAAAAATTGTTCTAATGTTTGAGAATTTGCTGTTACTTTTAAGTTTTCCCTTCCATTAAAATATCCTCTAATAACACAAGAAATAGATACAAAAAAAATAGATGGTGATAGTGCCACTAAAGTCAATTCTGCTTCAGGGATTTGTAAAAACTCTTGACTAATTGTTCTTGCTTCTAAGAACAATATTAAGCTACAAGCAAATCCTAGTATTCCAAATGTAATAAGTGCAATCTTAAAAATCTTATAAGCACCTTTATGATCTCCTATTGCAACCTTCTCTGAAATTAGTTTTGATACTGCATTTGGTACACCTATTGAAGAAATGGTTAGAAATAAAGCATAAACTTGAAATCCACTGCTATAGATTGCATTTCCTTTATCTCCAAATCCCTCTCGATTTGTTAAATATAATTTATAAATAACTCCTAATACTTTGACTAATATTTGTGACAGCATTAGGACAAAAACGCCTTTCATAAAACTCTCTTTTTGTGCTCGTTTTTTTTTCATTTTTCCCTCTTTATAACCTATTCTTGTTTTATTTTATGCGTCTATTATTTTATTTATAACGTACATTTCTTAACTAACAACTCTATTAAAAAAATGACTGTCCTTAAAGCAAACAACAAATTTCGCAAAAAGTCTTGTTTTTTTCATAGTTTTATAGGATAATATATATTGTATATAACTATAAGAAAGTGGTGAGCTTTTTGAAATTAATTGATAAATTTTTAAAGTGTTTAAAAACAGATAGAAATACTTTTATGACCTATATATTAACCCTAATTTCGGCTTATATTGTAATAGATAGAATTGTAGAATTACTTTTTATTATTTTTACAGGTGTAGCTTATTCTTATTGGGGTCCTATTCAATATTTCTTAGCATTAGCATGTTTAGCTTTCGCATTTTTATTTTCAGGACCATCAAAATTTGCTAAATCAGATGTTAATAAGTTAAGAATCTTCCATTCCTTTATTGTATGTTTTTACATTGTAGGTTTATCAGCAGTTGTACAATGGGTAAATCAAGCAGTATGGATAGGACTATTATCTCTACCAGGCTACACAGAATTTGCGCAAGAATTTTATTACCTATTTAGACCTGCTTTTACAGCCATTGGATTATATTTTCCTTTAGTTAGTTTTTATAAATTATTAAAATGGCTTCTATTTAAAATTAATGATACTAAAGATATCCGTGACTCTATTTTTGACTATGGTGGGATTGGATTAACTTCTGATAAAGAAGCACATGGTGTTTATACCTGTGAAGTCAAAGTGTGTGTAGATTCCGAAAGCGGTGTAGATGTTTGTATTCCAGAGAGTAAACGTTTTGAATCTTTTTTAATTGTGGGGGTTTCTGGTTCTGGTAAAACCACAATGGTTTATGAGCCAATGCTTGCAAGAGATATCGAAAGAAAATCTTTCTTTAAAGAAGTCTCTAAAGAAATGGGCTTTACAGCATTAAAAACAGGCTTAGCTACTTTGAGTTGCCCATATGATAACGAATACATTAATGAACATTTTAGTTTAGATATGTTAATACCAAATCCAGATAAATTAGATACTTACAAAGCTTATATGAAGAAAATGATTATTAGCAGTTCTGGTGATAGAATTACTTATCGAAATATGGGTATTACTTATATTTCAGATGAACATGAATCGGTAGAAAAAATTAAAAAAGTAGCTGATAATTATCAAATTCCAGTTAATTTAATTGATCCTAATCGTTCAGATTCTCCAGGATTAAATCCATTTGTTTATGATGACCCTATTAAAACTGGTTTAACTATTTCTTCTGTGTTAAAAGGTTTATTTATGCATAGTAGGCCAGACACAGAACTTGCTTTTAGGGAAAATGAATCTGTTCAGATTACTGAAAATCTATCTATTTTGTTAAAAGAAATGTATCCTATTTTACATGATGGTTTGTTACCAAACTTAGAAGATTTATTGAATATGTTAACAGACTTTACCATTGTAGAAGATATGGTTGAACAAATGAAACAAATTCCTGAAAAGGCAGAACAATATCGTATTTTAATTAAGTACTTTGAAAATAATTTCTATAAAACTGGTAAGAATTTATTTAATACGAAAAGGTCTGTTACAACTGCCTCTTCTGTACTAGATAATTTACTAAGATACCCTGGTGTAAAAAATATTTTATGTAATAGATCTAATAATTTGAACTATGATAAAATTTTGGCTAATGGTGAAATTACATTATTATGTACTCGTAGAGGAGACTTAGGAGAAACTGCTCATAAAGCATTTGGTTTATTCTTTATTTTATTAATGCAACAGTCTATCCTTTCTAGACCTGGAAATGATGGTAATCGTATTCCTCACTTCCTATATATTGATGATTTTCCAGCTTATATTTGTAAAGCTACTGAACCAATTTATACTCTATATAGAAAATTCAAAGTAGCTACAGTTTTAGACTCTCAAAACTTATCACAGTTAAGAGGAGATGTATATACAGATATGAGAGGAGATTACTTTAAAGATTTAATTTTATCTAATACAGTTAATAAATTTATCTTTGGTAATGCTACTCCTGAAGATGTTAAGTGGTGGGAAACTGCAATGCAAGATAAAAGAGAATGGTCTTTTAACAATACCTACAATACAGATAAAGTAGAATATGATCCTAAAAAAGGTAATATTGAATTCAAATGGAAACCTAACTATGCAGCTGGTAAAATTATGGCTTTAAAAGGTGGCCAAGTTATTTATAAAGTAAAAAAGACTAACGGACAAAGTTGGGTTAACAAAGGTAAAGTAGAGTCTATGGAGTCTAAATATAAGGATCCTCAAAAAATTAAGAAATATGATTTTTCTAAATTTACTAGTGGCATTTCAGATATAGAGTCTGCTGCTAGAAAAGCTTTAAAGAAAAACAGAGGTAACTATTCAGCAGCAACAGCAAGTAATAATAATTACAACATTGACCGTGAAATTGACCCTATTCAAACAGATACTTCTGATTCTAATTTTTTATTTAACAATGATGAAGCTATTGTAGTAAATTTCAAGAAAACTAAAAAAGAAGAGTAAAAAATTAACTCCCAGTATGAAACTGGGAGACTTTTTTATTTTCTGAATAATAAAACTCTTATATTCCTAATAATTTTACTTCAATATTTTCCATTTTATACTTTTTCGTTTCTTCATCTAATTTAAATTCTACTAAAGTTTTAGCTAACGTTTCTTCATTTTGTCTTAAATCGGTAGTAAAGTATAATTTAATTTTTGCAATTTCTACTTGATTCATAACAATATTCTTAAATGTTTCTGCCATATGCTTTTCATCTTCACAAATTAAAATCAATTGTGGTAATTGCATGTATCCAGAATCACCAGTTTGATAATTATCATAAAAGTCTTTATATAATCGCATTTTATCTACCAATTTCTTTCCCCAATCCTCTTCTCTACGAATTACTTCAAAAACAAATTGAATAGACTTATTATTCTTAGTTAATGTAACACTTCCTCCACTTGCTTTAAATGTTTTCCCTGCCATTTTTGCAGTAAATGCTGGTTTTGGCATATACGAATCAAAAGCTTTTACCTTTCTTAAATATGCTATCATAGTTTGGTTTCCAGCTAATCTCTTCTTAATCATAGGAACTGGTTTTGTGTTATCTGTTGGTTGCCAATTTGATTCAATATTACGGGAATTAAGTAAATATTTTCCCATCTTTTCTAAACAGTAAATGCGATAAATTCCTTTTCCGTCTTCAGAGTCAAAGTAATATCTTGTTAAAATTTTTGTTTTTACTAACTGTTCTAACTTCATGTTTAGTTTATCTTGTGAACCAACTTCTATTCCTTTCCATTCTAGCATTTGTAGTAATTGTCTTGAAGTGATAAACTCAAATTCATTTACTAACTCCATAATAGCAAAGTGCAAATCATTAATATGCCCTATATTAATTCTATGTACAATTTGGTTCATAGAAACATAGCCGTCTTTTCCGTCAAATACCTTTAATTCACCTATGCGAACTGCAAACGGTGATACCGTTGCTTTTATCTCATTATCTTCTACCATATTCTTCCTCCTTTAATCTTCTAAATAAGTAGACCAAATTTCGATTACACTAAATTCTTTCATTTCTTTAGCCATATCTTATTGTTGATACAATGTATCAACAACCAAACTCATTGTAACATATATCTTAAGATTTGTCCAACTTTTTATTTAAATAAGAACTTGCTATATTATAGCAAGTTCTCCACTTCTTGTTTTTTCAAATATCTCCATTGTCCCAATTTTAAACCTTTTACATTAAGGTTGCCTATTTTGCTTCTATGTAAAGCTAATACTTTTCTTCCAACCGCTTCACACATACGCCTTACCTGTCTATTTTTCCCCTCATGAATAGTAATTTCCAACCTGGAAATATCTTTTTCGCTATCTATTTTCATAATTCTTACTTGCGCTGGTTTTGTAACATACTCACCAATATCTACACCTTGTTTTAATTGTTCTACCTCAGATTCAGCGATAGTTCCTTTCACTGTCACTTGATATGTTTTAGTTATTTCATGTTTTGGATGTGTTATTTTATATACAAAGTCTCCATCATTACTTAAAATCAAAGCTCCTGAAGTATACATGTCTAATCTTCCTACAGGCACAACAGAAGTTTTGACCTTCTTGCCATGTTCTTTCAATAATTCCATAACAGTTGGTCTATTAAATTGATCTTTTACTGTTGTGACATAACCAATAGGTTTGTTTAATAAAATATATACTTTTTCTATCTGATTTGAAACTAGTTTATCTTCATAGCATATTTCATCTTTTTCAGGGTCTATTTTTGTCCCAAGCTCTGTTATAACTTGTCCATTGACTTTGACTCTGCCTTGCAAAATTTTTTCTTCGGCTTTTCGTCTAGAACAAATCCCTTGATTGGCTAAGAATTTCTGTAAACGTTCTTCCATTTCTATTTTCCTCTATTTCTTAAATCTGATATTATATTTGCAAAATACTCTGGCAAAGGAGCTTCTAGACGCATATCTTTCTCCGTAATAGGATGCTTAAATTCTAATCTATGTGCATGTAGCATTTGTCCTTCTATGTTAAATTCATTTTTTCCATTAGAATATACCATATCCCCTACTACTGGGTGACCTATTTCTGACATATGTACCCTAATTTGATGTGTTCTTCCAGTTTCGATTTTAACTTCTAAGTAGGTATACTTCTCAAATCTTTCTAGTACTTTAAAATGAGTAATCGCTTCTTTTCCCTTTGGTGTTACTGCCATTTTCTTACGGTCTTTGGTACTTCTTCCTATTGGCATTTTAATGGTTGCTTCATCTTCTGGTACAATTCCTCTTACTAAAGCTAAATAGATCTTTTTTACTTCTCTATTTTGAATTTGCTCACTAATTTGCAAATGTGCTTTATCATTTTTTGCAATAATTAATATTCCTGATGTATCCTTATCTAAACGGTGTACAATACCTGGTCTTAGTTCTCCCCCAATTCCTGATAAATTTCCTTTACAATGTGCCATTATTGCATTAACTAAAGTACCATCTGGATTTCCTGCTGCGGGGTGTACTACCATACCTTTTGCTTTATTGATCACAATAATATCATCATCTTCATAAATAATATCTAATGGAATTTTTTGCGGTTTTAAGTCTGTTTCTTTTACTTTTGGCATTTGGATTGTCACTTCATTTCCTGCTTGTACTAAATAGGAAGGTTTGGTTATCTCACCATTTACTAAAATATTTCCTTCTTCAATTAGTCTCTGGACAGCTACACGAGATATTCCCTGATTTTCTGCTATATATTTATCAATTCGTTGTCCGCTTTCTTCTACAATCAATTTCGTCTCCTCTCAATTATCAATTATTCTTTCATAAACCACAAAGTAGTCATCTGAATACAATTCTATATATTTGTCTTCTCTTGATAAAAACATGTTTAATTTTGTATTTTTCCCAATGATAACATGTGTAATATCATATTTTACCATTTTGTCTTCATAATAGGTACTAATATTAGAAACATTAATATAATCTGAAAAGATATCTCTTCCTTCCCACTTTCCTTCTTCATTTTTAGTTCCATTAAACTCTGGAGCATATAAATCTGCTCTTGAATCAATAAATACAGGAATTCCGCGATAAAGCAAATAACTTCCATAATTATATTCATTAAATAGTCGTATATTATTAATATCTAAATTTTCTAGAATAAAGTTAGAAGCTTCTATAGGATAAGATCTCTCATTGACAAAGTGGTCTTTTTCCTTTCCACGATATAGTAAAATGCTTAACAAAATCACTATTAAAACAGTAAATATTCTTCCTAAAATAGTAGTTGCAAATTCTACTACTGCCTTTGTACCTTTTTTGTCATATTTTTCTATTAATGCTGCTATTAGCTTAGCAAAAACAAATCCTCCCATAATAGCAAACAAAGCAGTTTGCCTTCTAGACATCAAGCTTAATATTGTAAGTCCACCTATCATAAAGAAATCACTTAAACTTGCTTTTGTATCTGTGAAAATTAATAAAAGTATATATACTATAAATGTAATTAGCATTGCCCTGTTGTTAATTAATACTAATGGTTGGTGCTCACTAATATTTTGAGTTGTATTTCCCTGCATAGTTTTGACAAGGTATGTATATGGCACTTCTCCTAAAGGTGTTAAAAGTCCTGTAAAAATGCATATAATCATAATAATGATTAACCATTTTACTGCTGGCTTTTTTTCGAAAATAACTTTATAAGGTCTTTCTCTTCTCTTTTTTGTATTTTCTTCCGATTTTTCTTTGTCTAATTGCAATTGAGCAAGCTTTTCTTCTTGTTTCTCAATGGCGTCTTTCTCACCTTTTTTACTTAGTTTTCCTAATTTAGATTTATTTCTTTTAATAGCAAACCAATAATATATTTTAGTATCACATGTAAGAGCTAATATATATTCTCCAATATATGGTAAGAACAATACAAAATAAAATGGCCATACTGCACAATGTAAGTTAGCAAGTAAAATCGGAATAATCACTAAATAAACTGCGTATCTCTTCTTCTTGGTTTGAATAAACTGTTCTATAAATAAAATAGTAAGTGCGAATAGAATATATGTTACGAGCTGCGCTCTTGCTGTGATAAAGTCTTTTAATAAATACATGATAACCATAGCAATAAAAAAGCTAACTAATGGATTTTTGCACAGTTTATTTAAAATGTAATAAATCAACACTCCTAGTATCATTGCTAAAAGGATAGTGGCTATATAGATTGCCGCAAATCCTCCTATGCCTATATTCTCTCCTAATTGATACACTAAATAGGTTGCAACATCATATCCCCAATGTGGATAAGTATATGGCAAGTCTTCATGCCAAGAAAACGGATCTTGCATGTCTATATTTCCTGTTTCTATAATATGCTTTCCAATGGTAATACTATAGTAAGTATCATTTTGGAAAGTAACTGGTGTTAGTGCAAAGCAAAAAATTAAAATACAAAATATTGCTAATACATGAAATTTCATTTTTGTTTTTTGTGACATTATTTTACACTCCTAATTTTATTTTTGTTAAATATCAAATTCTGCATAAATTGGATTATGATCTGACAACCCATTTGCTTCAATTGTTTCATACTTGTTTAATCGAATTCCCTTTGAATAAAAAATAGTATCAATACATCCTTTTCCTAATTTAGAAAACCATGTATCTTTTTTGTTTGGAACTTGTTCTAACGTTTGTTTTAATATTTCATATTCTTCATAAGCTTCAGCCTCTTCAAAGATATATTTACCTTTTCCAAGCCTTGTAACACCTACATTAAAGTCTCCCCCTATTATTACGAGTTCATTTTTATCTATTTTCTTAAGAATCCTATTCATTTCTTTTGCTGCCAATACTCTTTCGTCTGCATAGGTAGATAAATGCACTGAAAATAGATTAATCTTGGTGGTTCCAAAGGAAATTTGATTACATAGTATTCCTCTTTGTTCGTGGTTAATATCGGTTAGTGGCATTAAATAGTTGGTAGAAAATGCAATTGGAAATCTACTAATAATTCCATCTCCATAATATCCATCTGCTATTGTGATATTGCTTTCCATTGAGCAATAGGGTAGTCTTAGCTGTCTACTAAATTCACGAATTTGATTTGTTTCACCTACTCTTTTAGTATACATGTCTATTTCTTGTAAAAACACAATGTCTGGTTGGTATTCTTTGATTAAATCTGCTTGTCTTACGATGTTTACTTGTTCGTCCATTCCTTTTCCGTGTGCAACATTGAAAGTAATTATTTTTAATATCATATTTGCCACCTTCTTTCTAGTGGCTATTATATCAAATCCTTGCATTTTAAACAAGGGAATAATAAAGAATTATGCCTTAAAAATGCCAAGCCACAAAACATAGCTTGGCAAATGACTTATGAAATCTATTTCCTATAAATCCTAATACTATTTAACACTGTAAGCAATGTTACTCCCACATCAGCAAAAACAGCTAGCCAAATTGGGGCATATCCTGCTACTCCTAAAATAAGTACCACTAATTTTGTAAGAAGAGAAAACAGCATGTTAAAATAGATAATTCTCATACTAGATTTTGCAATTTTAATAATATTAGGAAGTATTGCAATTTGATTAGAAATTAAAATGCTATCCGCTGTATTACTTGCAATTTGTGTACCTTCTCCCATAGAAATGCTAAAGTCTGCTGTTGCTAGTACTGGGCTATCATTGATGCCGTCTCCTACAAAAATAACTTTATCTTTTCTTCTAAATTCCTCTACCTTTTCTAATTTTTCTTTTGGGAGTAGACTAGCATATATCTCTATTCCTCCAATTTTTTGTGATATTTCTTCTGCTTTTTCTTGTCCATCTCCTGTTAACATTGCAATTTTATGAATTCCTATTTTCTCCAAATTAGCTTTCAAATTTTCTGCGCCTTTTCTAATTTCCTCTTTAAGTGTAATATATCCATATAGTTTTCCGTCTACTGCTATATAAATTCCCTTTTTATTTAAGTCTTCTAAATAAGGAATTCGGTATTCATCTAGCAACTTCTGATTTCCAAAAAGAACTTGTTTTCCTTGTATTACTCCTTTAATTCCATATCCTGCAATTTCTTCTTGTTCTAATACTTCTTGCAATAGTTCTTCTTTTTTCCAACCTTGCTTTTCCACTTCATTTTCTATACTAATAGCAATTGGATGATTCGATAGATGTTCTAAACTATATACGTAAGAAAAGAATTCTTTTTTCTTTTCACTTTCAGATATCTCATCTATTACCATTTTACCTGTTGTGATAGTTCCAGTTTTGTCAAAGCATATTGTTTTTGCTTTCGCTAAAGCCTCTATATGTTTTGTTCCCTTTACTAATAGCCCCTTCTTAGATAACACACCTACACAAGAGAAAAATCCTAGTGGAATAGAAATGACAATACTACATGGGCAAGAAGCTACTAGAAATACTAAGGCCCTCGTTATCCAAATTCTAGCATCTAATCCTATTAAAATAGGAATGATACTAATAGCTAAAGCTAAAATAATAACAGTTGGTGTATAAATTCTAGAAAATTTCGTAATGAACTTTTCTGTCTTTCCTTTGTTATTGGTTGCTTCATACACTAAATCTATAATTTGAGAGGCAGTAGAGTCCCTGTATTCCCTTATTACCTCCGCTGTTAAACTTCCATTCAAATTGCTATTTCCTGACAAAATCTCTTGCCCTTCTGTCACAAGGGTCGGCTCGCTTTCTCCTGTTAGCCTTGAGGTGTCTAAAGTAGATTTTCCAGACAAAACCTTGCTGTCTACTGGTACCATTTCCCCCGGCTTAATTAAGATTTTATCTCCTACTTTTAAGTTTTCTACTGGCACTATCACAATTTCATTTTCTTGATAGAGATTGGCGGTGTCTGTTTTCATGTCTACTATTGTTTCAATATGCCTATTTGATTTTGCTATCGCCATGTCTTCAATAAATTCACCTAAAGAAAATAGCAATACTACTAAGCAAGCTTCTCTAAAATCTCCTAAACAACATGCTGCAATAACGGCAATTGTCATTAAGGTATCTTCTTCAAATCTAAAATGAAATATATTTTTGATTCCTTCTAAAAACAATTCGTAACCTGATACTAAAAGTGTAAGAACATAAAAAGCTATTTTAACACTTTCTGGAAGAATTGGGATAAAAGTAATTAAAAACGTGGCACCTGCCACTACATACAGGATAATTTCTTTTTTCTTATCTTCCTTTTCTTCTAATTCTTCCTTTGAGTGATGATGCTGTGTGCAATGTTCATGATCACAAGCCATACTTATTTCCTCCCCTCTATTTCTCTTCTCTCATATGCGCAATCGCAATTTTAATAATACTTTCTATATGATTATCTTCTAAGCTATAAAATACTTGCTTTCCTTCTTTCCTATATTTTACAAGCTTGCTTCCTCTTAATAGCTGTAATTGATGTGATACTGCTGATTGGTTTAGATTTAACAATTCACACAAATCGCATACGCAAAGTTCTGTGTTTAATAAGCTGCAAATAATTCTAAGTCTTGTTTCATCACTAAATAGTTTAAACATTTCTGATAAAGTTAACATTTCCTCTCTTGGAATTTTATTCACTTCTACCTCATGAATTTTCGCTAGATGTGGACAATTCTCTTGACATACAAATTCCTCTTGCATTATTCTTCCTCCTCTATATTATTATATATGATTATTTGTTCATATATTCATAATATGCTTATTTTTCTTTTTTGTCAATAGATTTTTGAAGAATATTTTTTTTCATATATAAGATAACAAAAAAGAGACACATACTTTCGACATGTGTCTCCTTCAAATTCTCAATTATCCATTAATTTGTTTTGCTACTTCTTCAGCAAAGTTCTCTTCTCTTTTTTGTAATCCTTCACCTTTTTCGAATCTTGCAAATCTAACGATTTTAGCTCCTTTAGATTCTACTAATTTTCCAACTGTTTGGTCTGGATCTTTTACGAAGTCTTGTTCTACTAAACAGATTTCACCATAGAATTTATTAATTCTACCTTGTACAATTTTTTCAGCAACTGCTTCTGGTTTTCCTTCATTCACTGCTTGTGCTTTTAAAATTTCCATTTCATGTGCAACTCTGTCAGCTGGAACAGATTCTCTATCTAGGTATTCAGGTCTAGCTGCTGCAATTTGCATACAAACATCTTTTGCAAGTTCTGTATTTCCATTTTCTATTTCTACTAGAACGCCAATTTTTCCGTCTCCATGAATATAGCTTTCTACTAAACCATTGCTTTCAAATCTTTCAAATCTACGAATTGACATATTTTCGCCGATTGTAGCAATCTTGTTTGTTAATACATCTTGAATCGTCTTGTCTGTTTCAACCATAGATGTTTGTGCTAGTAATTCTTCTACTGTAGCTGGATTTTTGTCTGCAACTTGTTTTGCAATGTCTGCTACAAAGTTTCTAAATTCTTCATTTTTAGCAACGAAGTCTGTTTCTGCATTTACTTCTACTACCGCTCCAACTTTTTGGTCAGTAGTTACATATGTTGTAACTAGTCCTTCAGCTGCAATTCTGTCTGATTTCTTAGCAGCCTTTGCAATTCCTCTTTCACGTAAAAGTTCAATTGCTTTTTCTTCATCTCCGTTAGTTTCTGTTAATACTTTTTTGCAGTCCATCATTCCTGCACCTGTTTTTTCTCTTAATTGTTTTACTAATTCAGCAGTAATCATTTTTTAATCCTCCTCTATTTTATTTATAAAAAGGATGTACCTTTTCTCCTTGTATATCAGGACAAGACACATCCTTGTATATTTTTATATTATTCAGCTGTTTCTTCTGTAGCTTCTTCAGCTACAACTTCTTCCATATCTGTTGATTCTTCTGCTACTTCTTCATTCTCCATAGCATCTTCAACCATTTCCATAGATTCACCTTGTCTTCCTTCAATAACAGCATTTGCCATACAATCTGCAATTAACTTAACTGCACGAATGGCATCATCATTTCCTGGAATAGCATAATCTACATCTTCTGGATTACAGTTAGTATCTACTAAACCAATAACTGGAATTCCTAATTTTCTAGCTTCTAAGATTCCAATTCTTTCTTTTTTAGGATCTACAATAAACATAACTCCTGGAATTTCAGTCATTTCTTTAATTCCACCAAGGTTTTTCTCTAATTTTTCCATT
>JAAWKZ010000012.1 GCA_022797635.1 Clostridia bacterium | reverse complement strand
CATTGGCATGTAGTCTTCTCCTGTCATAAAATCTAAGAACTCAAATGAAATACTTGCCTTTTCATGTGTTCCTCCATATACTGTTTGGTCTACTAAATCATCGTGCTTAAATCCTAATATTCTTACTCTTACATTTATTCCGCTATACTCTACTTCAAGAACATCTCCTATTTTGATGTCATAATTTTCTCCCTTTTCAGTTGTTCCTGCTGCTTGAGTTGAATCATTTGTAACTCTATCATCTTTTGCTATCGCCTTTGCAATTCTATCTATTTTTGCCCATGGATTCTCTGTTGGAGTATCTGAACCTCTATTCTTTTTCATTTTTTATGGCTTCTGCTGTTTTATCTTTGGCGTCTTGCGCCTTTTTGAAGATACTATTTTCTCCCATTGTATACATGATTGTGATTCCTGCCAAAATTAAAAGGACTACTATCGTTACAACCAACGCTACTAGGGTTATACCAGTTGTAGCATCGCCGATAGCGTACAAGTGGATTATGCTGGCTGCATATGCCTTTTTCTTCTTTCTTCATCTTTTTTCTCCTTTGTCTTTAGTGTTTCCATTCTTTTGTTTTTTATTCTTATAACATTTTGTTCTATTTTATCAATTCATGTCATTTAATGTCAATGTTTTTTCAAAATATTAAGTTTTACATTATAAGTTATTTTTTATACTTACTTGCAATAGAACTAAAAAAGCAAAAATTCCAGCGATTTCTCGCTAGAACTCTTGCTTTTGGCTCCTACTTTAGGGGTGCCCTTCGGTCATTTCTTCTGGTACCGGTCGATTTTAAAGTACCTGCCATTTCGGTGGATTTTCTCGCCCTTTAAGCGAAGTTCATCTTCCACCATCTGGCAGAACTGCTCCTCCTGTGAGTAAGGAATTCCATTAGTTTCAATTTCCCTACTATAGGGATTATTATAGTGAAACTCCCTCTCATACAGGCGCCGTGCTTCTTCCGAAGCTTCCACTTCCAGTTCCATGGTGCTCAGTTCATCCAACATGCTAAGACCTCCTAAAAAGTTTTATACTTTCTATTATACTACATTTATTCAATAATATCAATTGCCTTGTCTGTATTCATTCCTTCTAAGTTATAATAGCTGTTTGGAACTTCTCCAACAATTAATCCTTCTGCTAATAATACTTGATTGACAATTTGCTCTTCCATGGTTTCAAATGGTGTCAAAATGATGACATTGCATTTAATTTCCAAGTAAATTTTGTGCAATGTTTGGTTAATTCCTGCTGCGACAAATTCCGATTTAAGTTCTGTGTCTAAATTTCCTGTTATCTCCATTTTAATATTTACATTTGGTCCTCTTCCTGCAAATAAATTACTTCCTAAAAAGCTACCTAGTCTAATACTAAAATTATTATTTTCACTATTTTCTAAGGCTTCTTGCATATGAACAGGGATGTCTGAAATAATTTCATTGACTGTAATGACATTAGTTCCTACCATTTTAATATTGCCATTTTCGTCTTTTGTAATAATTAATAAATCATCATAGTTATATTTTTTCATAACCTCTGTTGCTTCATTATTTGACACCTTAGTAGCAATTGATTTTGCCATATTTCTGCATTGTTGCTGCATAATTGGTTTGATAGACTGTATTACAAAGTAAGCAAAAGTAAATCCAATTAAAACAATACAAAGAACTTTTACAAATCTTCTTTTTTCTTTTTCTTTTGGAGAATTTCTCTTTGGTAAAAATTGTGATATCCTTATTTTACTCCTACTAAAAATCTTTTCATCCATGGTATCTAGGAATAAATAATTGCTTGCCTACTGGTATGTTGTTCACATCTTCTATTCCATTTACTCTCGCAATATCTTCTACTGTACTTCCAAATCTTTTGGCAATTTTCCATAAAGAGTCTCCTGGTTTGGTAAAATAAATTACCATACTGTACTGACATTTATTTCTGCTTTCTTCTGCTTCTTGTATTTCTTCTATAATGGAAATACTGCTGTTTCTACTGCTAATGGCAGTAAAAGTTAAATCTACTTTGATGTCAATGCTTTCATCTGGCATCACTATAAAATCTTGTAAACTAATTTCTACAATTGTGTCAACATTCATTTCTGGCTTCA
Source organism: Clostridia bacterium (assembly GCA_022797635.1). Classification (GTDB taxonomy): domain Bacteria; phylum Bacillota; class Clostridia; order TANB77; family CAG-508; genus CAG-273. The sequence goes on along the minus strand of JAAWKZ010000012.1, from coordinate 26,778 downwards.
TACCATCAAAGTCCATAGAGAAATTAAAGGGAATACTGATTTGCTTTGTTTCTATTCCATTACTCTGACCTGCACTATAAATGAAATTTAATTCTACTTCTCCTTCATACAAAATACGTCCATTTAATGTATTTTGTTTACTGATGATTGGATATACTTCTACATCATAAATTTTACGTGGTCCAATTTCGGGAAGCATTTCTTTTTCACGTATACTGCACACTTGCTGTCTACTTTCTTTTTGCCCAATAACGCGAATTCGTTTTTGCGAAAAGTTTAATGCTTTTGTTGGGCTATATAAATCTTGTATCATTTTAAGTTCTTTATTTTCATAAGCTTCACAATATGCTTCAATTTCAGCTTCTACATATACAGAATGTTCTTCTACATTATTTGGCTTGACAATTAAGTTTTTGATTTCATATTTAACATCACAGGTATGCTCTTCACTAATGTTTGGTAAATCAATAAATCCCATAATTGGAATTTTTCCTTCTGTAATATTAATTCTGTTATCTTCTGTTAAGTATAGAATTTTAGTCTCTAAATCAGCTTTAATTAGTACCTTGTTATAGCTAATTTTGGTATCCTTGTTAACTATTTTTAAATCTGTTTTCATTATTTCTACTAAATTATCTGTTTGTTCAATATTAAAAGTATCTTTGGCATATAATTTAGTATTTCCTGTTCCTATCAAAGAATTAATTTGAAAATCTTGATTTAATAATTGTATATCTTTCAAATTTTGAATTTCACTTACGTATTCTATTGTTTCATTAGAAGAAACTTTTGCTTCTACCTCTATTATTGCTTTCATATGAATCTTTCTGCCATTTAAGACTTTACAATCTAAGCTCTTTAACACCAAGTTAGTATCTAGTGTCATATTACTATTAGCCTTTTCTATCTCTATTGTTTGAGTAAAATCTAAATTAGTATTTAGTCCTCTTACTGCATTTTCCTCTTGTGTATCAGCTAAGTACATAATATAGGTATTAATACAACCATCTAATCGAACTTTTCCATCTAATATCTCTTTTTTATACATACAAATAATTCCGCTGGTACTAATGACATTTAAAATATCAGGTTTTATATCAGGTACAATGCAATCCTCTTCTATTAGAATAGTATCTGTTTTTTGGTCAATAATTTGGTTTAATACTAAGCTGTCTTTTGCGGTTTCTATCGCCATTTTCTGATTACCTCCTTTAAATTGTGTTTTATTCATATATATTGACAAGGTATCAAAAAAAGAACTAACAAACTCTAAAATTTGTTAGTTCTTGTTATATACTATAAAATTATTTTCTTTGGTTTCTCTTTTCATTCTTTTGTAATGCTTATTTTGTTACTTTGTATTCCTTTTTTCTTTTGTAACGTTTTTCCTTTGTTACTCCAAAATTCTTTGGTTTTTATAAAATTTTCTTTGGTTTCTTCACTTCTGTTGCTGGTGGAATTAATGGACTATATCCACTTCCATCAAAAACATCTACTTCTACTGTTCGAGTTAAAACGTCTGTATAACTGTAGGTAACATTTCTATTTTCTTCTTCATACTTAATAACAAAAATATTAGGATATGTTTTTTCTATTGTAGCTTCTTTTTCAAAGGTTTTACATCTTCCTAGAGAACCTTTGACAATTATCTTTTGTCCTACCATTTCATTAATGTCTGTTTTTAAGCTTGTAATATCATTTGGGCAAATCATGTCATCACCTACCTATTTAAGATAGGCAAATTATATCATTGAGCATAAACCTTGTCAAAAGTGGTTTGTTCATGTCGAATTTTTGTATTACTTTGTTCCCAACGGTTTCGTTTAATTATTTTCGTTTTATTACGTTTGTATTACAATTATGTTACAAAGTTGTAATATTTCCTTTTATATCCATAAGATTTTCTTTCTACCCTTTGCTCCCGTACCACTTATACCTCTTTGCCCTCCTCTTAATTCATCTTCAATATCCTTAATTGTGACGAATTTCTCCTCACTTGTTATTGCAATTTTTTCTGCTACAATTAACGGGTCTATAAAGTCAATTAAAATTCTAGCTGGCGAAGAAGCAAAATTAGCACCTGCTAACATCAGACCTTCATAATAGCTTTGACATGCTCCTGCAAAAATAACTAAGTCTTTCTTCAAATTAGCCTTTCTTGCTTCTTTTACAGTTCTAATGAAGTATTTTGAATTTCGGTAATTATATAAATCATTAAAATTACTTCCTTTTCTAATCATTCCGGTCATGGCCAGTTACTACTAGGATATCTGGCTGATACTTTTGAAGTAAATTAGCCACATAAAATGGTTGCTTCCTTTCTGGAATATTCTTTACAATTGCATTTAATCCTATCTTTTTATAATATCGACTTGATTTTTCACTATACTTTTTGTCACCATCAAGGTGTAATATTTTTCCTGTATAAACAATCGCCTTTTCCCTAAAAAGTTGCCTTGCTTTATTTTTTCTTTCTTGTATATGTCCTTGTATTCTTTTAGCTACATTTTCCTCTAACATTTTAACATGCTCTGCTATTTGCACTTTTTCCATTAGCTCTAAATCATCTAAGTCACTATCAGCTTGTACTCTAACAGTTAACCCCTTTAAAATCGCAAATCTACTATTGTGTGTTTTGATAATTCGTTCTACTACAAATGCAATATCTTTTCCATAGGAAATTCTCCCTACAATATCTCCTTTTTTTATTCTATTCATATCATAACATCCTCTCGGCTAGCATTCTTTGTTATGATATTCTATGTCGTTTCATGTAAAAAGGTGTCAAAAAAAAGAATGATTTAACTTTTCAAGAAAAATCATTCTTTTTTTCTCATATTAAAAACTTTGTCTTATCTTCCCTAATTTCTGCTATTTCTCTCCTCATTTCCTCTTGTTCTTGTTTTGTAAAATATTGGAGCAACAATATTGGGTTGTATTCTAATAAATGCTCTTTTACGTAAATATAGCAATATCTTACTAAATCTAAATAAAATTCCTTATTCTTTAAACTGTCAATCTTTTCTACTTTTTTAAATCTCTTAAAGCGTGATTGAAAAATAGAACAAATTGATTTAATGTATGTTTGATTTCCCATGTAATCTACTTCTATCCATAATTTCATAATAGCTAACATTTTATCTAAAACCTCTAAAATATATCCTTCTTGTTCCTCTTTGGCATCAGTAATAACTTTAAAAAGATTTGTGCCAATCTTTTCTTTTAAATCTTTCTCATCTGCTTCTTCCATCATTTTAAACATTTTCTTAGTATCTTGATTATAGTTTTTTACTTGTGTTATAATTTCATTTCCCTTATATTCTCCAAAGTCGTGAAAAAGTGATTTGATAATAACTTGATAAATGTCTATATTTTCGCCTAACTCTTGATTTAAATATTGTGAAAATATAATTCCAGTCACAGCCATAGTATATTGATGTGCTAAAACATTTTCAGGTATAACAGTTGTGAAATTAGAGTAACGATAAACATCTTTTAAATTGAGCACCACTTGCAATAACTGACCACATTGTGTATGGATCAAAGTATTTCTTTGTATATTTTGAAGTATTTCACTTTTTTCTGGATAAAATTCATCAGATTTTTCTATTGACATTTCTAATACCTTTTGAGTTTGCTCTATTAAATAACTTTGTGCTTCCTCATTCCCTCTTTTTGCCATTTTATCTAAAATAGCCAATTCTGCTACCTTTTCACAGAAAACAAGTAAATCTTTGTAAGGGCTGTCTTCTACTACCTGATAATTATATTTTAATTTTTCTAATATTCTATTTTTATATTCAAACTTTTCTATGACAAGTTCATTAATTACTTCATTATAAAAATCAAGTTGCGTTTTATCTGTAATTTCTAAAGCTAGATTTCCGGTTTCTCCATAGATAATTTGTTTTAGCAAATAATTGATTAAAGTATCTACAGCTATTTGGTCTTTTTCGTTCCTGTCTTCTAATATCTTAATATATAAATATACTGCTAACATTGACTTATCAATAATAGTATATTTGTCATTGATGGTTTGCCAAATCTTTGAATTGTAACTATCTATACTACTTAAATAAATTTTAAATAAGTCATCTAATATGATTTCTTCCATATTTTATCCCTTTCTATATTTTAGTTAACTTCTCATTTAATTTCTGATAAATTGGTTTCATTTGTTTTTCATTTGTAATATCTACTGCTTGTCCTATATCTATCCACTTAACTTCGCTATTTTCATCAGGTTTTATCTTTACCATGTTATTTTCATCTGCTTCTAATAGAAAGGTACAATTTAAATGTAAATGTGTTGGTACATATTTTCCCCTTTTTATATGACTATCTACAGAAGCTATCTCTAAAGAATAAATCACATTACTTAATACTTTAACATTTTCTATTCCAGTTTCTTCTTGAGCTTCTTTCAAAGCTACTCTTAATAAGTCACTATCTCCATCACAATGCCCTCCTGTCCAAGCCCAATTTTGATAGATATTGTGATATGCCATTAATACTTTTGTTCTTTCTTTATTGACTATCCAATTAGAAGCTGTAAAATGACAAACTTTATTTTCTCTTGTTAAAACATCTTTATAGGTATCTATTAAATGAAGCATTATCTCTTTATCTGCTCTTTCTTGCTCATTATATGGCTCAAAGCCTTCAATTTGTTCTCTTAAATCCATTTCTTTTTACCTCCTTTTTTATCTTACCACAAGTAAAACTGGAAAAGCAAGAGCATTTTCGCTCCTGCTTTTTAGACTATATATTCTTAATATTTTTCTTTTGGAAAGTAATATAAGTTGGCACTAACATAGCAACCATATAAATGATAATAATTGCTATAGAAAATCCTATGGTTAAACCTTGAAACTCTGGTAATCCTCCAAAGAAGTATTGTGTTAAATCCCAATTTGGCGTTACAAAGAACTTAATCCACCAAAGATTAAAGGCTTGCGCAAAGGCATTTACTAATGATGCTCCCATTGAGCCTAATAATGTAATTGCTATTGCTAAAGCTGAATTGGTAAATATCGTACTTAGTGAAAATGCCAAAGTTACAAGTAATACATAAATTGGTAATTTTCCTAAGGTTTGCATAGCCAAATATTTGATAATACCCATTTCTTGTAGTTGGTTAGTCGTATGGTCATATACAATGGTTGGCTCCCCAAAGCTATCAAATCCTTGTATCATTCCTCCTACCACAAATTGCATTAACATCACTGATAGAATAACTATCATAAGCATAATGATACAGGTAATAAATTTTGCAGTTAAAATAGTCCTTCTTTTATATGGTTTAATTAATAAAAGTTTGACAGTTCCTTTGTTAAATTCCTCACTAACGATAGTTCCTGCAATCATGACAGCCATAATGATAATAAATATTTCACATTCTGAAAATATGTTTAATAATATCGATTTTGCTGTTGAACCATCTCCTATTTTCGTACCATGTTCAATATCATATTGGCAAATTGCTGCTCGTTCTAAGTTTTTATAATAACTTTGTTTATTTTCGTATTGTTCCTTTTCACTTAGTTGTGTCTGATTAGAATTTTCATAACTTCTAATGTCACTCTTACTCATTTGATACATAGATAAGCATTGGTTATAATAATCATATCCATAACAAATATCCTTTTCTAATCTCCAATTAATAACCTGCTTTGTGTCTTCTAATTCTGCAATTTGATATTCTAATTCTTTTATTTGTTCTTGACTAGTTACTGTTTGTTTTAATTTTGTTTGTTCTTCTAAACTTGCTTCTACATTTTTAAGCTTTTCTTCCGTAAAATATTTCCAATCACCCAAACCTAATTTTGCTACAAAATCTTCATATTTCGCTTTTACTTGCTCTAGCTCTGCTTGGCTAGCTCCCATATATTCGCAATGCACCAATTGTTCTATTAATTCATAGCCTTGTTCATTAATAATCTTCGCTTGCCATGTTCCCGAATCTCCATATTTTTGAATTAATTTGTTCATTCGTAATTGTGTTTCATAACTTAAATACATTTCTTTATCAGGTGTTGTTTTTAAATCAATTCCTTTTAATTGTTCTTCATAAAATTTAATTTCTTGACTAACATCATAAGAATAACCATCATTTGACATTTGATAGATAAAATTAGCTAAGATAATAAATGCTAGTGTAATTAATAAAGTAATGTAAATACTTTTCTTTTTGCTAATTTTTGTTAACTCATTTCTAATTAAATTAATCAATTGTATTACCTCCTGTCTTTTTTAAGAAGGCATCTTCTAATGACATGTGCTCTTCATAAATACCATAAATTTTTATATCATTTTTCACTAATTCTTTTACCGCTTCTGGAACCTGCTCTTTTTTAATATCCACAATTGCCTCTGTTTTTTGCTTAATCTCTGTAGGATAGCTTAATACTTCTTTTAATTTTTCTGCATTATCTACCACAAACTGATAATGAATTTGTGCAGTTTCTTTTACCTTTTGCATATCTGTTGTTTCAATAACATTACCATTTTGAATAATACACACTTTATTACAAAGTGTTTCAATTTCAGCTAAGTTATGACTAGAAATGAAGATTGCCATATTTTCTTTTTGTGCTAATTCACGAAGTAAATCTCTCATCTCTTTAATGCCTTCTGGATCTAGTCCATTTGTTGGTTCATCTAAGATAAGAAGCTTTGGTTTGTGTAAAATAGCTTGTGCTACTCCTAATCTTTGTCTCATTCCTAAAGAATATTTAGACACCTTATCATTAATTCGATTATCTAATCTAACTAATTTCACAACTTCCATGATTCTTGTTCTATCCACTTCTGGATACATATTAGCTACTAATTTTAAGTTTTCAAATCCAGTTAAGTACATATATAAATCTGGGTTTTCAATAATGGCTCCTACTTTTTCAATTGCTTTGGTAAATTGTTTTTCAATATCATAACCATTAATGCTAACTACTCCACTTGTGATAGATTGCAAACCTAAAATTAATTTAATAGTTGTTGTTTTTCCTGCTCCATTTGGTCCAATAAAACCTAAGATGTCACTTTGATATAGTTCTAGGGATACTCCTTTTAAAATTTCTTTTTTACCAAACTTCTTGTGTAAGTCTTGGCATTTTAATACTAACTCTCCCATTTCATCCTCCTCTTCTTGAACTGCTCTTATTCTAGCATTAAAATCTTAAGAAAAAAGCAGCTATTTTCTTAAGATTTTATAAATTTCCCTATTGGTTCTTTTCTACCTTTGATAAATAAAGATATATAATGTATCATCTATGCACTGCCATTCTTTTCCCGATTCTTCCAATATTTCTTTTCCTTCTGGAATTGCATTTGTATACTCTAATCTTCTATTTGTGTAGAAATAAATAACCCCTTTTGCAGACCACCAACATTTTGTAGAATTAAATACTGTACTATTAGCTTTTGGATTATTCGGCAAATACAAATTCCTATTATGTGACGAACTAAATACACGAGCAATTTTAGTTACCTCTAAGCCTGTTTGTTGCTCATACTCTTGAATGTGTTGTTCTATTCTCTGACATTCTTCTTTTTCCACTTGATTCATCTGTTTTCCTTGTATAATAATCGTAATATATTGATATAAATTACAACTTGCATATAGAGCAACTACTGTAATTGCTAATATACAAAGTATATTTTTCTTTTGAAAAAGGTCTGTTGTAACATATAAGTATAAGAATAAAATTCCTACTAATGCTCCTAAGCTAAATCGCATTCTAGGTGCCCAAAAGGAACTTTTAGAAAGTACAGAACTTGCGAAACTACTTGCTATGACAAATGCAATTAGTATAAACCAAAATACAAGTTGTATCATACTTTCCTTTTTATATTTTTTTACAATAGCAATAATAGCTAATATCACTGTTATTGATAAAAAGATAAGTAACCAATTTTTAGGTAACATACCGTAAAGTATCCGTTAATGTTTTTGAAATATTATTTAGAATGGTTAAAATATTTTCAAAAATATCGGTACTTAATCTATTTTGAGTAGTATGAAAATAGGTAGTAACTACTTTTACACATCCTAAGTCTACTAGCCCTGCTATTACCACTAAGATTCCACTTAATATCACATCTTTTAGTATATAAATTACTTTATTTCTATTTTTGAATATGGAATATAATAAAACTAAAACAAGAAAAAAGCCAATGGTTCCTTGGTAACATAGAATTCCACTAATTACACATAAAGCACTTTTCCAAAGATAGCCTTTTTTTCTATCTACTAGTATATTAGCACCTATCGTATATAGTAAAAGGCTTGCTGCCATAACAATACACTCTATAAAATATAGCTGTTCTAGATACATAAAGTTAAAAATAGTTACATAGCAAAGAACTAACACTAGTATTTCTATCCATTTATTCTCTATCTTTCTATATTTCGTTATGCTATTTTTTAATAAGATAACTACCACACACGATAGCATAATTGCTATCAATAAAGTACCTATGACATAAACTATGATTGGAATATTTAGTTTTAAAACTAGTAAATTTAGCAGCCCCATTACTATTCTTCCATCTAAAAAAGAATTATCCATAGAATATCCTTCTAGCCCTTTTTCTATAATGTTATAAGTGTCTGGTATATAATGTCCTTGTAAAAAAGGCAGAAAGATAAGGCAAGTAAATACTATTAAAATTAAACATAATAAAGCATCTTTTTTGTATTGTGCTAATTTTCGTTCCATATTCTTAATAATCCTTTCGATATTGCATTTTGTATTAAGTATAACATATTTCTATTCAATTTTCTTAATATTTTAATAAATAGATTAATTTTTTAAATTTTGCTTGTGTTTCCTAAAATAGTATGCTACAATAACCTTGGCTTTAGAAATAAAGCTTAAATGAATTTAATTATTTTATCGACTATTTCCCTTCTTGATTATGATATTAAAAAGGTTCAATGGGTCAAAAATATTAAATGTCAAAAATTAAGAAGGAGGTACTTCCAAATGGCAGACAAAACTTTAGTATGTAAAGATTGTGGAGCTGAATTTGTTTTCACAGAAGGTGAACAACAATTCTACGCTGAAAAAGGTTTTACAAACGAACCTCAAAGATGCCCAGAATGCAGAAAAGCTAGAAAAGCTCAAAGAAGAAATTTCAATAACGAAAATAACTAATAAAAAAACCTGTTACTTTTAAGTAGCAGGTTCTTTTTATTGTGCAAGCCACAGGATTCTTATATGGCCTCTTTATCATTATGGCTGTACTTCAATTTTGTTGCCATTCCTCCCCTAATATGTCTTTCTGCTTTATTCTCGTCTAGTATTTCTCTCACCTCGTGTGCTAATATCGGATTTATCTTAAGTAGTCTTTCACTAACATCCTTGTGTACAGTACTCTTACTTACTCCAAATTTTCTAGCTGCTCCCCTAACAGTATCTTTACTATCTATAATATAGTGTGCTAAATTAACTGCTCGTTCTTCGATTGAACTATTCTTTTCCAAATGAAAAACCCCCTTAAAATACGCTGTTTTGTACATTGTATTCTATGAGGGGTTGTATTAGAACTTTGGAAGTTTAACATTTTCTCTTTTTGTTTTTATTAACTTTCGACATTTATTGTCATTTTTTGTCGAAAGTTATTATATTTTTTATTTAACTTCTATTTCCTATTTTTTTCCAACTTTTCTAAACTTTTCTGCTTTATTTTTCGCATATTTTATCATTTTTGTTTCACAATAATAGAAAGATATTATATCACATTTATTTATTAATTTTAACTCTTCTGTTTCTGTGAAGTTTATTAAATAAATGCTATATATAAATCATAATATATAGGTGGAGGGAAAAATATGGCACTTGATTATACCATTATTGGGGAAAGATTAAAGAAAGCAAGAACTGATAAAAAAATGACGCAAGAAAGACTAGCAGAAAAACTAGATGTTTCAATTGCATTTTTAAGTAGAATTGAAAGAGGAAATTCTCATGTTAATCTAAAAAGATTAAGTCAAATCTGTGAAATTTTAGGAGTTTCTGAAGGATATATTTTAAATGGCGCATCTAGTAATTCAGAAAATTACCTAACTTCTGAATTTAATGATATTTTAAATAGTGTTTCTCCTGAAAAGCAAAAATTGATTTATAAAATTGCTAAAGTCATTTGTGAGGAAGAATAATTTTATTAAAAATACTGCATACTAAGGTAAGGAAGGTACTTTCTTGCCTTTTTATTTTAGCTTTTTATCGCTTCGCTCAAAAATTCCTACAATCTAGAAAAAAATGTTGCTAATTGTCACAAGTTATGATATGATAAGTAAGATATAGATTAGGTATTTAAGTACCTATCTTTCATGTCAAATGATTATAAAATTAAAAAGGAGGCTTTTTTATGGACTTTAAACAATGGGACAGTTTTAATAAACAAGGCGAATGGACAAAAGAAATTGATGTAAGAAGCTTTATTCAAGCTAACTATACACCATATGATGGTGATAGCAGTTTCTTAAGTGGTCCAACTGAAAAAACAACAAAATTATGGGATAAGGTTTTAGACCTATATAAGAAAGAAAGAGAAAACGGTGATGTATTAGATGTAGATACTAAAACTCCATCTGGTGTTAATCGTTATGCAGCTGGATATGTTGACAAAGATTTAGAAGAAATCGTTGGTTTTCAAACTGACGCACCACTAAAAAGAGCAATTATGCCAAATGGTGGTATCCGTATTGTGGAAAAATCATGCGAAAGCTATGGATATAAAGTAGATGAAAATATAGCACATATTTACCATGATTTAAGAAGAACTCACAATGATGGTGTATTTGCAGTTTACACACCTGAAATTAGAGCAGCTAGAAGCTCTCACTTAATTACTGGTCTTCCAGATGGTTATGGACGTGGAAGAATTATTGGTGATTACAGAAGAGTTGCCCTATATGGTGTAGATGCTTTAATTGCAGGTAAAAAAGAAGAATTAGACCTTTTAGATAGAGATGAAATGACAGAAGATTTAATCCGTCAAAGAGAAGAAGTTTACGATCAAATTTTAGCTTTAAACGATTTAAAAGCTATGGCTCAAACTTATGGATTTGATATTTCAGAACCTGCAAATACAGCTAAAGAAGCTATTCAATGGTTATACTTTGGATATTTAGGCGCTATTAAAGATCAAAATGGTGCTGCCATGAGTTTAGGTAGAACTTCTACTTTCTTAGACATTTATATTGAAAGAGATATTAAAAATGGAAGCTTAACAGAAGAAGCTGCTCAAGAATTAATTGACCAATTTGTTATGAAATTAAGAATGGTTCGTTTCTTAAGAGCTCCTGAATACAATGCTCTATTTAGCGGTGATCCAGTATGGGTAACTGAAAGTATTGGTGGTATGGGAGTTGATGGAAGAACTTTAGTTACTAAAAATAGTTTCCGTATGCTTCATACTTTAGTAAACTTAGGACCAGCTCCAGAACCAAACTTAACAGTATTATGGTCTACTCACCTACCAGAAGGATTTAAGAAATTCTGCTCAGATATTTCTATTAAAACATCTTCTATTCAATATGAAAATGATGATTTAATGAGAGTAACTTTAGGAGACGATTATGGTATTGCATGCTGCGTTTCTGCTATGAAAATTGGTAAACAAATGCAATTCTTTGGAGCAAGAGCAAACCTTGCAAAAGCTCTACTTTATGCTATCAATGGTGGTAGAGATGAAAAGAGTGGAAAACAAATCACTCCTAAATTTGCACCAATTACTTCTGAATATTTAGATTATGATGAAGTAATGGAAAAATTTGACCATATGATGGAATATTTAGCAAAAACTTATGTAAAAGCTTTAAATATGATTCACTATATGCATGACAAATATTCTTATGAAGCATTAGAAATGGCTTTACACGATAAAGAAAGAGATATCTTAAGAACTATGGCTTGCGGTATCGCAGGATTCTCAGTTGCAGTTGACTCTTTATCTGCTATCAAATATGCTAAAGTTAAAGTTATTCGTGATGAAACAGGATTAGCTGTTGATTATCAAGTAGAAGGTGATTTCCCTAAATACGGAAATGATGATGATAGAGTTGATGATATGGCAGTTGAATTAACAAAAACATTTATGAAAAAAGTAGAAAAACATGCAACTTACAAAAATTCAAGAGCTACTATGTCTATCTTAACAATCACATCTAATGTAGTATATGGTAAAAATACAGGTTCTACACCTGATGGTAGAAAAGATGGTGAACCATTTGGACCTGGTGCTAACCCACTTCATGGAAGAGATACTAATGGTGCTTTAGCTGTTATGAACACAATCGCTAAATTACCTTATGAATATTCAGAAGATGGTATTTCTTATACCTTCTCTATCACACCTGGAACACTTGGAAAAGATGAAGAAACAAGAACAAACAACTTAACAAGTATGTTAGATGGTTTCTTTGCACAAACTGGACATCACATTAATGTTAACGTATTTGATAGAAGTTTACTAGAAGACGCTATGGAACATCCTGAAAAATATCCACAATTAACCATTCGTGTATCTGGTTATGCAGTTAACTTTACAAAATTAACAAGAGAACAACAATTAGACGTTATTCATAGAACAATTCATGAAAGAATCTAGGAGAAAAAAATGAACGCACGAGTACACTCATTTGAATCCTTTGGAACAGTAGACGGACCTGGTATCAGGTTCGTCATGTTCTTACAAGGATGCGCTTTAAAGTGTAAATATTGTCACAATCGAGATACTTGGGATCGCCGTTGTGGTACTGAATACTCTTTAGAGGATATTTTAACTAAAATCGAAAAATATAAGAACTATTTTAAACCTTCTGGTGGAGGCGTAACCATTAGTGGTGGTGAACCATTACTACAGTTAGATTTCTTATTGAAACTCCTCCCTATCTTAAAGAAAGATGGTATTCATGTTGCTATTGATACTTCTGGAAGTTTTAATTTAACAGAAGATATAAAAAAAGTGATTGACTTAGCAGATTTATTCTTATTAGACATTAAATGTATTAATGATGAAATCTGTAAAGATTTAACAGGAGTTTCTAACAAGCAAGAGATTGCTTTTGCAGAATACTTAAATAGTATCGGTAAACCCATGTGGATTAGACAAGTATTAGTTCCAGGTATAACAGACCACGAGGAAGATTTGTTGAATTTAAAAGAATTTATTGCTAGTTTATCTAATATAGAAAAAGTAGAAATTCTTCCATATCATGATATGGGACGTTTTAAATGGGAACAATTAGGTTTCAAATATGAATTAGATGGTGTACCTTCTGCTACTTCTGAAGATGTAGAAAGAGCTAAAAAGATTTTGGGAATATAAATAAAAAGACGAGTTTTGCACTCGCCTTTTTTTGCTATTTCATTATATATCCAACCTTTTTTACTCTTTCACAACCTTTTTAAGACCGAATGTAATAAAATAAATCACTCCTGAAATTAATACTATCATTGACCCTGTTGGAATATTCCAATAGTAAGACATAATTAAACCTGTTATTCCTGAAAATAATGAAAATACTATAGATATCAAATGATAACTTCTCATATTTTTAGCTACATTTCTACTAGATGCTGCTGGCAAAATTAGTAACGAATTGATCAAGAGAATACCAATCCAACGAATAGAAATCATAACAATAATAGCAATTAAAACTACAAAAATATTATCAATTAATTTTGTATTCATTCCCCTACTTTTTGCCAAAGTAGAATTAATGCTTGTTACATTTAACTTATTGAAAGTAAAATACCAAAACACACCAACTGCAATAAAAGCCAAGAATAAGTATAAAATTTCAATATGACTAATACTTAAAATATCTCCTACTAAATAACTAGAATATTTGTTAAAGTTACCACTTTGCGCAAGCATTGTTAAACCTAATGCAATCGCTATAGAAGAAAATACACTAATAATGGTATCTGCTCCATAGTTTGTTTTGTTCTTTACAAAGTTTAATAGCAGTGCAAATACAATTGCAAAAAATATCATAGAAATATTCATATTCGAAATTCCTAGTACCATACCTATGGCGATTCCTGTTAATGCCGAATGTCCTAGGGCATCAGAAAAGAAAGCCATTTTGTTATTCACTATCATGGTGCCTAATATAGCAAAAATCGGTGAAATTAAAATAATGGCAAGAAAAGCATTTTTCATAAAAGCATATTCCATAAATTCAAATGGCAAAATTGTTTCTAATATTTCATAAATTGCTTCCATTTCTTCTCCTTTTTGTCGCACTTGGGGACGTTAATTTGTGCGACACTATTCAAATCTCTCTCTAAACGCTAAACTGTTAAATACCTCCTCTGGTGTTCCTTCTTTAATCACTTCTTTATCTAACAAAATAACTCTATCTGCATATTTTCTTACTAGTTCTAAATCATGTGAAACTAGTAAAATCGACATATCATATTTTGTTTTTAAGTTATTGACTAATTCATAAAAATCTTGTGTTCCGTTTTTATCAATTCCTGAAACTGGTTCATCTAAAATCAATAAATTAGGTACAGGCTTTGTTGCAATGGAAAGCAAAACTCTTTGCAATTCTCCTCCTGACAAGTCCCCAATACTTTTATCAATTAATCTTTCTGCTCCAAATAGTTTAAGCTGATTTTTAATCTCTTGATAAATTTTTTTATCTTTTTTTAGAAAGACTGGAACATGGCAAATACAAGAAGCAAATAAGTCATACACTGTTGTTGGCATATGTCTTTCTATATTAATCGATTGTGGCACATATCCAATCTTTATTTTCTTTGCTACATTTTCTTTCATATCCATAAAAGTAATGTTTCCAGTGTGCTCTACTTCCCCTAAAATTGCCTTAAGTAAAGTAGACTTACCTGCCCCATTTCGTCCAATGATAACAGTTAACTGCCCACAATGGATATGAATATTAACATCTTTTAAAATAACTTCTTTTCCAAACTTCACACCTATATGGTTGATTTTGGTACAATGTAGTCCACAGGCTGCTGACTGTTCCATTTGACTTCCCCTCTTTCTATATTCCTTTTAATACTTCCAAATTCTCTCCCATAATCTGAAGATAACTATTATTTTCTACACTACCTGTTAGCCCTGATTGTAATTCATAAATTGTAGCACCAGTTTCATTTGCTAAAGTTTGGGCACTTTTTAAATTATCTTCCTTATCTACTAAAATACTTTTGATATTTTCGTTTTTCATTATTTCAATTAGTTCTTTCATTTTCTCTGCTGATAAGCTACTTTCCTCATGGTTTGTTTCAACAGAGATAATTTCTAGCCCTACTTCTTTTGCTAGATAGCTAAATGCTTCATTTAAGCAAATTACCTTTTTTCCTTTTAAATTTGTTAATTCTGTTTGATATCTTACTTGTAATTTTTTTAGCCTCTTTATATAGCTTTCTTTGTTTCTTTTATAAACTTCTTCATTATCAGGATTTATCTGGCTTAATCTATTTGCAATCTCTTCTACTTGTAAGATATAGTTAGAAATGCTTGTCCAAATATGAGTATTGGTTTCTCCATTTTCATCTATCTTACTAGTAATATTCTTACTACTATCAATCATTTGAATTTCAGAATAAGTGCTTAATACTTTATCCATAAAATTCTCTAATCCTAACCCATTTTGCACAATAACATCTGCTTTTTCTAGTTTTTTCATATCTGTAGTACTTAAAGTGTAATCATGTAAACAACCAGCATTGCTATCTGCCATGTTCACTACCTCTACATTTTGCGTACCTTGTGTAAGGTTCTGTGTAATGATAAACATAGGATAAAATGTAGTTACTATTTTAAATTGTTCTTTGCCTTCGCCTTCTTGCTTTGGCTTTCCTACTCTCTTTCCTATTATTCCAATTGCTATTATCATAACTATAACCACTAGTATTATGATGCCAATTCTCTTCTTCATAACTTGTCCCTTTCTTATTTGCCTATCATATCACAAATATCCATTTTTTTCAAGTCACAAAATCCTTAAGCTTTCTTTAAAATTCCCCTTACCACATTGACTTATCGCCTATTTTGCGGTATGATATATGGAGCAATTTAAAGAATGGAGTTATGTTGAAATTTATGTTATGTTCAATTTGTAATAAAAATCAAGCTGTCATTTTCATTAACAAGCAAGGTGAAGATGGCAAACAAAAAATGGAAGGATACTGTTATGAATGTGCAAAAAAGCAAGGTATCAATCCTATGGAATCTTTAATGAAACAAGCAAATTTATCTGAAAAAGATTTGAATGATATGACAAAACAAATCGAAACGATGATGTCTGATTTAACACAGAATATAGATGCAGATACTCTTTCAGAGCAAATGGAAGATATGGACATGGATGATTTAAGTGAAGAAAAAACGCCAATCCAATTTGGTGCTATTCCTTTAGGCTCTATTTTTTCAGGCATGTTTGGAAATTCCAATCAAGAAGAAGCTGCCGAAGACGCTAACTCTTCTTCTAATAACATCTCTGGTGAAAAGAAAAAAGTCAAAGTAAAAAAAGAAAAAGACAAACGTCGTAAATCTTTAGAAACTTTTGGTACTAACTTAACGCAAAAAGCTAAAAATGGTCAGTTAGACATGGTTGTAGGCAGAGATAAAGAAATTCAAAGAATGATACAAATTCTAAACCGCCGTAGCAAGAATAACCCCTGCTTAATTGGCGAACCAGGTGTTGGTAAAACTGCTATTGCACAAGGTTTGGCCATTAAAATTGCCACTGGTAAAATTCCTGCTAAATTATTAAATAAAGAAGTATATTTAATTGATATGACTGCAGTAGTTGCAGGTACTCAGTTTAGAGGTCAGTTTGAAGCACGTATGAAGTCAATTATTGATGAATGTAAATCCTTAGGAAATATCATTTTAGTAATTGATGAAATTCACAATATCATTGGTGCAGGTGATGCTGAACATTCTATGAATGCAGCTAATATTTTAAAACCCTCCCTATCTAATGGTGAAATTCAATTAATTGGAACTACTACTTTAAAAGAATATCGTAAATATATTGAAAAAGATAGTGCTTTAGAAAGAAGATTCCAACCAGTAATTGTTGAAGAACCTTCAGTTACAGATTCTATCGATATTTTAGAAGGCATTAAAAAATATTATGAAGATTATCACAAAGTAAAAATCTCTAATGATGTGATTAAGCAAACTGTTATTATGTCCGAAAAATATATTCATGATAGATTTTTACCTGATAAAGCAATTGACATTTTAGATGAAGCTTGTTCTCGTATTAACTTGAATAATAAAGAACTATATGAATTAGAGGTATTAAAAAATCAATTAAAAGCTGTTCAAGAAGAAAAAGAAGAAGCAGCACAAGCAGATTCTACTGAGGACTATCAAAAAGCTGCTGAATTAAAAACAAAAGAATGCAGTTTAATGGAGCAAATCGATGAATTGAATAAAAGGTTAAAATTAAAGAGTTTAACTGTACAAGATATTGCAGAGGTTATTGAAAGTTGGACTAAAATTCCAGTCAAAAAAATTACAGAGGCTGAAACACAAAAACTCTTGAATTTAGAAGAAAATTTACACAGAAGAGTAGTTGGACAACAATCTGCAATAGAAGCTGTTTCAAGAGCTATCCGTCGTAATCGTGCTGGTTTAAAAAGTACGAAACGTCCACCTTCTTTCATCTTTGTTGGACCTACTGGTGTTGGTAAAACAGAACTTGCTAAATCACTTAGTTTTGAAATGTTTGGCAAAGAAAATGCTATTATCCGTATTGATATGTCTGAATATATGGAAGGTCACTCTACTTCTAAGTTAATTGGTTCTCCTCCAGGATATGTAGGCTATGATGATGCAGGTCAATTAACAGAAAAAGTAAAGCGCAATCCTTATTCCATCGTTTTATTAGATGAAATTGAAAAAGCACACCCTGATGTGTTCAATATTCTACTTCAAGTATTAGATGATGGACGCTTAACAGATAGTCAAGGAAATACTATTAGTTTTGAAAATACTATTTTAATTATGACTTCTAATGCTGGTTCTAATCAAAATGCTAATTCCATTGGTTTTGGCGGGTCTAGAATGGATCAAAATAAAGTGATGGATAGTTTAAAAGAAACCTTTAGGCCTGAGTTCTTAAACAGAATTGACGAAATTGTGATTTTTGAACAATTACATCAGGAACAATTATTACAAATTGTAAATTTAATGTTAGAGGATACAAAAAAAGCTTTAGCGGATAAAGATATTACAATGGTAGTATCTGAACAAGCTAAGAAATTTTTATTAGAAAAAGGAACAGATATTAAATATGGCGCAAGACCTTTGAGAAGAGCTATTCAAAGATATTTAGAAGATGAATTATCTGAAAAAATATTACGTAAGGAACTTTTAAATAGTCAAACTGTTACTATTGATTTAGAAGCAAACAAACTAACATTTTGCGTAGAATAAATCGCTATATCATAAGGAGAAATATTTATGGCAAAGCATATACCCAATATTTTAACAGTAGCAAGATTTTTCTTAATACCATTTGTTATTTACTTTTTAGTAGTAGATAATTACCTTATGGCATTTATCTTTCTCACTATTTCAGGTTTAACAGATGTATTAGATGGTTTTATTGCTAAAAAATTTAATTTTATTACCAATTTTGGAAAACTGATAGACCCTTTAGCAGATAAAGCAACACAAATCTCTGTACTAATTGCCTTAATGCTAAAAAATATCATTCCATTTTGGATGATTGCAATTGTTGCTTTAAAAGAAGCTGCTATGATAGCAGGTGCCTCTTTCCTTTATGGAAAAGAACTTGTCGTTTCTAGCAAATGGTATGGAAAACTCTCTACAGTTCTATTCTATATTGCTATTGTATGTTCTTTTGGAATCAAATATTGGAATACGATTGCTGAAAATCCTGCAAATTCAGTAGGTCCTCTTCCACAATTTGATATGTGGATTTACTATCTAGCTATTGTTGCTACTATATTTTCTCTTGTTATGTATTATATAACCTTCTACAGACAAGGTTATTTGAAAAAGGAAAACTTAAAAATTGAAAATAAAAATTAAGCCAAAAGTGTCAGGTTGGGAACATCCCCAACCTGACACTCATTCAAAGTCTTCTAGCACAGAATGCAATTGGTCATCACCAATTGCTTTAATTCCTTCTTGTACTTTTATTAAATCTTCTTCTGTTAAATATCTTGTTGCAATATCTGTATCTTCTTTCCATGTTTCTTTTCCTGTTTCATCTGTTGTATAAATTCCTAATACCTCTCCATGTTCTCTTACAATATAATGCATTCCACAATATCCCTCTTTTTCTTGTGATACAATGATTTCATTATTTGTAAGGCTTTCTATTTTCCAATCCACATATTGTTCTTTTACTTGTTCTTCTGTAAAGTTTATCCATTCTTCTGGAATTTCTTTGATTTCCTTAATAAAATGGTCACAACCTTTAAAATATTGTTTTTCTGTAATGGTACAATTTGGAGAAAGTTTTGTTTCTGCTATAGAAGTAGATACTACTTCATTTTCTATTTGATTCTCATTTTGATTTTGCTTCAAATCTGCTAATTGTTTTGTTCCTATATTACTATCTTTTGTTTTATCTTTTTCATAAAAATAGACACCTGTTATGACACCTATTAAAAATAATATCATAATGCCAAAAGCTATAACTATTTTCCAACCAGTTCTCATACAAATTCAACTCTCTTTCTCTATATCCATTTCTAAAAAGAAATAGATACTTCTATAGTTTAATTTTAGTATGAGAAATTTTGGTAATAATTATTCATTTATTTTAAAAAATATTGTAAGCTTTATAAACTTACAATATCTTTCCATTTGTATTTGGTACAATGTGTTAAATAACTAAATAGTTATAGGCACAAGCACGGATTAAACGGTTGGTTATCGCTAATCCTAGCTCTTTCTCTCCTACTCCTTCAATAATAATTAAATCTACTTGTTCTTTGTCCACTTTTCTCAAAAGAGTAAAAATATTTTTAGCCACTTCTTCTAAAGTCTCCCCTACATTCCATTTCCTCTCTGCTAGATAACTATTCAAGTGTTCTTTTCTTCCTATTACTAATACCTTTTTATCTTCCTGTTTCATCTGATTTGTCACTTTATTTATTTCATTTATCATTTTTTCTTCATTTTCGCTGTATATCATCATGCATTTTGTATTTGGTGCATAGTGGCGATATTTCATTCCTGGTGAACTGACTACTTCATTTTGTTCTACTCTTCCTAAAACATGTTTATCTACTTTTACTTCTCTTGCTACTTCTTCTAGTTGTTCTTTTGTAACTTTTCCTGGCCTTAGAATATTAATTTTATTATCCTCTACTTTAATAACAGTAGATTCTAATCCTATATCCGTAAATCCACCATCTAAGATATATTCTACTTTTCCATCTAATTCTGTTATAATATCTTCTACTTTGGTTCCACTTGGTTTTCCTGAAACATTTGCACTAGGAGCAGCAATTGGCACGCCTGCCTTTTCAATTAACTCTTTGGCAATTCCATTACTTGGCATACGAACTCCTACTGTATCTAAGTTCGCAGTTACAATATTAGGGATAACTTCTTTACTCTTTCTCTGAAAAATGATTGTTAGAGGTCCTGGCCAAAACCTTTGAATTAGTTTTCTTTCTAAATCTCCAATACTTTCTACAATATCTTCTACCATTTGCATATTTGACACATGTACAATTAATGGATTATCCTGTGCTCTTCCTTTTGCTATAAAAATTTTCTTGACTGCTTCTTCATCTAAAGCATTTGCACCTATTCCATATACTGTTTCAGTTGGAAATAGTACTAGATTCCCTTTTACAATCTCTCTTGCTGCTTCTTCTATTTCCTCTTCTTTTATCTTTTCTTTTTGATCCGAATATTTTGAAATCATATATTTCTACTCTTTTCTTCTTATTATTTAATGGCTATTATATCATATAACTTATCATATTGCTATATATTATAATCATATTATGTACTTGCCATATTTTTCCATTTATGTTATAATGTGTTTGCTTGAGCAAAATAGCTCACATTTTTTTATGTTTGGGGGTATCTTGCATGACCTTTGACCTTCGGGATCCAGCAATTATTCATAGAATAATTGAAGCTGCTGATCCTCAAAACTTTGACTACAAGGAGCACTACAAATTATCTTCCCAGCAGCAAACATTTATTATTACTGATTCTATTCGTACATTAACCATTTTAGCTATTTCAGCAAAACCTTTCAATCTTTATACTGATCTTTTTAAAGATTGGATGGTTAAAGCTACTACGCCTCTTACTTTTCACAGATTAATGGACAATGCATCAGTTGTATTTTGTTCTGACTGGACTATTCAGGTCCATTCTTGTGTAAAGGGAGGTAAGGTTTTGGCAGTCAGCAAGTCTGATGTTTTTGAGCATCTTAAAAGTCACCTCACATTAAGGATGTAGTATATCCTTAGGTCATCTCTTATGAGTTGGCCTTTTTTATTTACTTTTTTTGTCTTTTCTCTTTCCTTTCCCTGCAAAATACGATATAATAAGGAAATTAGAAGGAGTTGAAAGTAAATGGGATATAACTTTAAAGAAATTGAAAAAAAATGGCAAAATAAATGGTATCAAGAAGGAACCTTTTATGCTAAAGAAGACACCAATCAAAAAAAGTGGTATGGATTAATTGAATTTCCTTATCCATCTGGACAAGGCCTTCATGTTGGGCATCCACGTAGTTATACTGCATTAGATATTATTGCTAGAAAAAAACGTATGGATGGATATAATGTACTATACCCTATCGGTTTTGATGCTTTTGGTTTACCTGCTGAAAATTATGCTATCAAAAATCATGTACACCCTAAAATTACTACTGAAAATAATATCAACCATTTTAGAGAACAATTAAAAGCATTAGGTTTTTCTTTTGACTGGTCAAGAGAAGTGGATACCACTGACCCTAATTATTATAAATGGACACAATGGATTTTTATTCAACTATATAAACATGGACTAGCATATAAAACCACTATGCCAATTAACTTTTGCACTGGTTGTAAAGTAGGCTTAGCAAACGAAGAAGTTGTTAATGGAGTTTGCGAGCGTTGCGGAAGTCCTGTTGTTCAAAAAGAAAAAAGTCAATGGATGCTAAAAATCACAGAATATGCTCAAAGATTAATTGACGATTTAGATGAAGTAGATTTTTTAGATAAAATTAAAGCACAACAAATTAACTGGATTGGTAGAAGTGAAGGTGCTGAAGTAAAATTTAAAATCGCTAATTCTGATAAGGAATTAGTTGTTTACACTACAAGACCTGATACTTTATTTGGCGCTACCTATATGGTGGTTGCCCCCGAACACCCTATGATTAAAGAATTAGAAGGAAAAATTACAAACTTAGATGAAGTAAAAGAATATCAAAAACAAGCAAGTTTAAAATCTGACTTTGAACGTGCAGAACTAAACAAAGAAAAAACTGGTGTAGAATTAAAGGGGATTAAAGCTATCAACCCACTTACAGGAAAAGAAATTCCAGTTTGGGCTTCTGATTATGTTTTAATTACTTATGGTACAGGTGCTATTATGGCTGTTCCTGCTCATGATACTCGTGACTGGGAATTTGCACAAAAATTTAATCTACCAATTACTCAAGTAGTTGCTCCTATCTTCGAAGGTGAAGGAGATTCCAAAGTAAGAGAAGATAAAGAAAATACTACTCGTAATGTAGTAACACTTGTTATTAAGCATCCAACAGAAGATAAATATTTATGTGTAAAAAATCATAAAATTCCTCATCTTTCTTTATTAATGGGAGGAATTGAAAAAGACGAATCCCCTCTTGAAGCAGCAACTAGAGAATTGAAAGAAGAAACTGGCTATACCAATATTGCTTCTTCCCAAGAATTTACCTTTATTTATCAAGACCATTTTTATGCTATTCATAAAGATGTGAACCGTCTAATTACTAACCATACAATTATGGTACAATTAGCTTCATTAGAACAAGTACCAGTTTCTGAAGAGGAAAAACAAACACAAGAACCACTATGGCTTACAAAAGAAGAATTTATCAATAATATTACCATTAAAGCCCAACAATATGATGTAGAAAGAGCACTAAATGGTGAAACCGCTATGACAGATGTATCTTCTGGAACTTTAGTTAATTCAGGTTTCTTAAATGGACTATCTGTTAAAGAGGCTATCCCTACTGTTATTCAATACTTAGAAGAAAATGGTATTGGTACTAAAAAAGTAAATTACAAGTTACGTGACTGGGTATTTTCAAGACAACGTTATTGGGGTGAACCAATTCCAATGGTACATTGTGAAAAATGTGGATGGGTTCCACTTCCAGAAGAAGAACTACCACTTGTTTTGCCAGATATTGAAGATTATGAACCTAGTGAAAATGGAGAATCACCTTTAGCAAAACAAACTGAATGGTTAAAGACTACTTGTCCACATTGTGGCGGAACAGCTACAAGAGAAACTGATACAATGCCTCAATGGGCTGGTTCATCTTGGTATTATCTAAGATATATGGATCCACACAATGATAAAGCTTTAGCATCTAAAGAAGCTCTAGTATATTGGAGTCCTGTAGATTGGTATAATGGTGGTATGGAACATACTACCCTACACTTACTATATTCTCGTTTCTGGCATAAATTCTTATATGATATTGGAGTAGTTCCAACCAAAGAACCATATGCAAAACGTACTTCACATGGTATGATTTTAGGAGCTAATGGCGAGAAAATGTCAAAATCAAAAGGAAATGTCATTAACCCAGACGATATTGTAAATGAATTCGGAGCAGATACTTTCCGTGTTTATGAAATGTTTATGGGACCATTTGACCAAACTGCACCATGGTCTATGGAAAGCATTCGTGGTTGCGCTAAATTCTTAGATAGAGTTTGGAATTTACAAGATATGTTAGTAGAAGGAGATACCTACTCTCCTGAATTTGAGAAAATGATGCATCAAGCAATTAAGAAAGTATCTAGTGACATTGAAGAAATGAAATTCAATACAGCAGTCTCTACCTTCATGAGCATGACAAATGAATTCTATCGTGCAAAAAAGATTAATAAAGCAGAATTTAATACTTTCCTACAATTATTAAACCCATTTGCACCACATATAACTGAAGAACTTTATCAAATTTCGGGAAATGAAAAAACTATTGCTGAGATGCCTTGGTCACAATATGACGAAGCAAAAACAGTAGAAAATACTATTGAACTTCCTATTCAAATTAATGGAAAGCTAAAATCTACCATTTCTGTTGCAGTTGATAGTTCTGAAGAAGAGGTAAAAGAATTAGTACATGCAAATAGTCAAGTTCAAAATGCAACAGCTGATAAGACAATTGTAAAGGAAATCTACGTAAAGAATAAAATTTATAATATTGTTGTAAAATAATAAAAATGTAAGAGAAATTTCATACCGAAGTTTCTCTTTTTAAATTTGTTACACAAATGTCATATAACTGTAAACAGTTTGTCATACAATTTTGTTGTATTATGTTGTATAATGTGTCATAGAATAAAGAAAGAAAATTACTAAGGAGAAGCCTAAAAATAGGATGAACATTGAAGCTGAGTTAAGAAAAGATGGTATTGAAATAGTCGGAAGACTAGATACATTAAGTGTTAATACTCTTGCTAAAAGTGCTGCAGAAAAAATCTGTAGAACTTTTCCAAGAGCTCATTTTGTGTCTAGTCAATTATTTATTGAATTATCTCGCATTCCTATGTATATTGTTCATATGCCTGATGGTTTTGCTGAGGCAAACTATTTTTATAAAAACTCTTCTATTTACTTTAAACAGGGAATTCCTTTAGAAGAATTAGAAAAATTAGCTATTCATGAATTTATCCATTATATACAAGAAACAAAAGATGTAAAAGGTACTTTAATTCGTTTAGGCCTTTGCGATTTCACAGAATTTAAAACCTATGGTATGGCACTAAATGAAGGTGCAGTTCAATTATTAACTGCAAAAGTATTAAAACAAGAACCTGATATTGTAAAATATTATGATATTTCACTTCCAACTACTAGTCCTTCCTACTACCCACTTTTATGTAATTTAGTGCAGCAGTTAGCTTATTTCGTTGGAAATGATGTATTGTTTGATAGTACATTGTTTAGTAATGACCAATTCAAAACGCACTTAATTGAAGTTTGTGGTAAGAAATCTTTTATTAAAATTCAAGATAATTTAGATTTCCTACTAAATACAGAAGAAAAAATTATCAAGTTAAATAATCAACTAATAGAGGACGATTGTGAAGGTACTAAAGCTGAAAAAATCGTAAATAAAATTGATAAATATAAAAGAGATTTAAAAAAGATTTTCATGGAAACTCAAAATATTATCTTTACTACCTATTTTAATAATGAATTTAATAAACTTAGTACAACAGAAGCTATTGAGGTCTATAGAGCTAAGCTATATAACTATAAAAATTACATTGGCATTACAGATGGCTATAGTCACTTTAACAATTACTACATTGATAAAATGGTTGCCTTAGAAGATAGATATGAAGCAATTTTAAATAATGTTGCCATTGTACCAGTAAAAGAATCTAAAATTGCTAACTTATTTAAAATTTTGAGAAATCTATTTTCTTGGAATAAAGAAAGTGAATGGAATAATTAATTATTCATAATAAAAAACAGGTGTCTAATTTAGACACCTATTTTTATTGCATTCTTATTATTTATTTCCATACTTTAAATACAAAATCCTGGTGCAACTCCCATTTTAGAATTTGCATAACTACAATCAGCACTACCGTCACTATTAACCATACAAAAATTTCCAGCTCCATAGCAATTAAGTGATCGAAGCCACCAGCTAATCTTACTGCCTGATGCAGTTGTTTTCTTTACCAGATTTGTATTTTGCGCAGCTCCTGTTACTACTCCTTTGTAATACTGGTATTGGTTTCCTTCTGCAATTTTAGAATATCCATATTTTGCTCCTGATGGCTCTGCCGCTGATGACCCTTTTGTCCATATTTCGCTTGCTGCTAATAACCATAAAAAGTCATTGCATGTGCTAATACTTTCATTATTACTATTATACTTCTTTTTTACTTGTTTGATATAACTCTTATTACTTAAGTTTGCTCCTAAACCTCCAATTGCTCCACTTTGTGTTGCATTATTATTTGAGTATCCGTTTAGGTCTTTTCTCATCTGTGCTGCTGCCCATCCTCCTGAATTAGTATTGTTTGAATTCATATACTTATATGTGCTTCCTGTCATAAAATCTAAAAACTCAAAGCTAATACTTGCTTTACTATGGTTTCCTCCATAAGCTCCTGTATTGACTAAGTCGTCGTGTTTAAATCCTAGTACTCTTACTCTTACGTTTGTTCCGTTATATTGTACTGTTGCAATATCGCCTACTCCTATTTTATAGGAACTTCCATTGATAGTTGCTGTTACTTCTGTTGTTGAACTATTTACTCCTGATGCATTCGCTATCGCTTGCGCTATTTTATTGATTTGGTCCCAATTATAAGTTATTGTAGTTGCTGTATGACTTCCTGTTGAAGATCCACTTACTGCTGGCGCTGGATATTGTACTGTTATACTACATGTTACTGATTTGTTACTTCCATCTGATGTTTTTACAGTAATGGTTGCCGTTCCTGCCGCTTTGGCTGTTACTAATCCACTGCTACTTACTGTTGCTATTCCTGTATTGCTACTTGTCCATGTTACTCCTTTATTAGATGTATT
>JAAWKZ010000030.1 GCA_022797635.1 Clostridia bacterium | reverse complement strand
ATTCCAATTCTTTCTTTTTTAGGATCTACAATAAACATAACTCCTGGAATTTCAGTCATTTCTTTAATTCCACCAAGGTTTTTCTCTAATTTTTCCATTTCTTTCTTTAAAAGAATAACCTCTTTTTTAGGTAATACATCAAAAGTACCATCTTCTTGCATTGTTTCCAATTCGATTAGTCTTCCGATTCTTCTTCTAATTGTTGCGAAGTTTGTTAGTGTACCACCTAACCATCTTTGATTTACATAGTACATACCGCATTTTTCAGCAGCTTCTTTCATACAATCTTGTGCTTGTTTTTTTGTTCCTACAAATAGAACTGTTTTTCCCGCTTCTGCTTGTTCTCTTAAGAAAGCATATGCTTCGTCTAATTTTTTAGATGTCTTTTGTAAGTCGATAATGTGGATACCATTTCTAGCTTGGAAAATATATTCAGCCATTTTAGGATCCCATCTTCTGGTTTGATGTCCAAAATGAACACCAGCTTCTAGTAATTGTTTCATTGCAACTACTGCCATAATTTTTTTCCTCCTTTTAGTTTGTTCCTCCACGATTGCTCAAACACCTCAGAAAACTCATTTTTTCATAAGCACTTTTCTTTGGCTCACAACGTGTGTGTATTTTTCAACAGTAGGTATTATATCATATAATGTAGCTAAAAGGCAAGGGTTTTTGTAAATTTTCTATTCTCTCAATCAGCTTCCAGGTTTACTTTACATAAAGTAATGGACGGAAAGAAATAAAGTCTAAGCTGTGAGTTTTACTATCGACAATACGATAAGCTGTGCAAGCACCTCTTTCGTTGTTGTAAACACCACCTCTTCGGATGCAAGGGTATTCCTTATTGGTATAAGTCTCTGTTGTCCACTCAAATACATTAGACGCCATATCATAAATGTTGCATCTTTTATCTGCTGTAGTACCTGTATTTTTTAGATCACTACCAAAAGTGGGACCAACTTCTTTTGAATAATCACTATCTCCTGAATATTCTTGAATAAATACAATTGCAGTATCCCATGCATAAGAATTTACTAAATCACTTTCAAAACTTGTACTTGTATACATTTCTCTGGCCTTCATTGCAGCATTTAGTTGTGTGATACTATTCCAAACTACTGCTGATTTTGATTTTACTTTATCGTCTTCCCCTTTACTTGCTTCATATCTTGCTAAGTAATATCCTCCATTCGATTTTGCTTTTGTCTTAAAATCTTCAACATCTTTTGCTTTGGCATTTCCATAAGTAGTTGATGTAGATGCTTCTTCTAAATATTCATATCCATCTGCATGTAGTTCTGTCCATGCATCTGTTAAACTGCTTCCATCTGTAATAGTTTGCTTAATAGCTCCTGTTCCTCCTGATATTGTATAATCTGAATTTAATGTAATATCAAATGTATATCTAGCAAGCTGAATAGTTGTAGAACTTCCATCTTTATTCTTAATACTTCCTACTGGTATCCATACAAACTGATTTCCCTCTTCGTCTTCAATAACAATTCCATCTTGCACAGTTGGCTTTTTATCTCCTGTATAGGTATATTCCGCTCCATCTTGTCCATCTGGTACAACCTTAAATCCCTCTGGAATAGTGATTGGATTTTCTAAGCTGTCTTTAGCAAGTGTATTTTTATCTACTTTTTCAGTAATGGTAGATATCTCCACTCTATCATTCGGACTACCTTCCCCACCATTTCCGTTTAGATATTGATTAATCGTATTATCTAAATTATTAAAGTATTCCTGTTCATCTTTTATTGCTTGATCTGTTTTGTCTTTAGTATCCTGTGTCTTTTTGAATATACTATTTTCTCCAATTGCATATATGATAGTGATTCCCGCTAAGATTAATAGTACTACTATGGTTACTACTAATGCTACTAAGGTTATTCCTGTTGAATTTTTTAATTTCTGTTTCATTTAATATATTTCCTCCTTTTTCTTTAGTATTTCCATTTTCTACTATTTCTATGCACTTTTCCCTGTTTTGTATACACCATAAGTACATTTCTATTTTCATTATATTTATAACATATCGTTTTAAAAAGTGTCAATATGAGTCATATTATTTTTACTCATATTTTATTCTAACCCCATTTTTACTTGCTATTTGTAAGTTTTTAGTATACAATAAGGAAGTAAATTGGGGCAAAGGAGATTAGGAATGAGCAAATATAAGAATAAGCTATACCAGGGAGAAACTCTACGAGATTTTAGGGAGCTAGTAGTACGTTATGAAAGTCGTTTTAGCACTAAACCTGCTTTTACGTACAAAAAAGACTCAAAGGCTACAGAGCATATTTCTATTCCATATAGCCAATTTGTGCAAGATATCAAGAGTTTAGCTACTAGCCTTTTATCTATGGGGTTGGAAAATAAAAAAGTAGCTCTTATCGCTCCTAATTGTTATGAATGGTGTGTTAGTTATTTGGCTGTAACAACAGCTAATATTACTATCATTCCTTTAGATAAATCTTTGCCTGATAATGAGATTAAAAGTTTAATTATTAGAAGTAAAGCGGATGGGGTTATTTTTGATAGTAAATATCTTTCTATTTTTGAAGAAATTTTTGTAGAAAGCTGTTCTTCATTAAATCAGTTTATTTGTATGGATGCTGTGACTAGTATAACTATTCCTTCTACTCATTTTTCTGTATACTCTTCTCTTGTTGAGAACGGAAGAAAACTATATTTATCTGGAAATATGTCTTATGAAGACATTGTACTAAACCCCGATAAGGTTTCTATTTTACTTTTCACTTCTGGTACTACTGCTATTTCAAAATGCGTAGGACTATCCCAAGCTAATATTTGTAGTGATATTTATGCATTATCACAAATGACTGATATCCGAAAAGAAGATGTTTTTCTTTCTTTTCTACCTTTACATCATACCTTTGAATCCACCTGTACTTTTCTATATGGTACCTCTTGTGGGATTACAGTCGCCTTTTGTGATGGCTTAAAATATGTGCAAAAAAACTTAGTAGAATTTCAAATTACTGGTTTTGTAGGTGTTCCTTTAATGCTTGAGGTTATGTACAAAAAAATTGAAAAAGGAGTAGCAGAGCAAGGCAAAACAAAGCTAGTGAAAATAATGCGAAAATTCTGCAATTTCTTGCTAAAGTTTGGTGTTGATATTAGAAGTAAAGTATTTAAACAAATTTTAGATCAATTTGGTGGCAAACTTCATACTTTAATTGCAGGCGGTGCCCCTATGAATAAAGAAACAGTACAAGGCTTTGTAGACTTAGGTATTAACTTATTACAAGGCTATGGTTTAACTGAAACATCTCCTGTGGTTGCTGGTGAAAACGATAAATACAAACGTGCTGGTAGTGTAGGTTTTCCTCTTCCCGGTATTACTGTACAAATTGATGCTCCAGATCAAGATGGTATTGGCGAAATTATGGTTAAAGGTCCTACTGTTATGAAAGGATATATTGACAATGAGGAAGCAACCAAAGAGGTTTTAAAAGATGGTTGGTTTTATACTGGTGATTTAGGTAAATTTGATAAAGATGGTTTTCTGTTTATTACTGGTAGAAAAAAAGATGTGATTGTTTTGAAAAATGGTAAAAATATTTTTCCAGAAGAGCTAGAAATTTTAATCAATAGCTTGCCTTATGTAGCTGAATGCATGGTTTATGGAAAACCTGTTAAGGGTAACGATTTAATGATATGTTCTAAGATCGTATATAATCTAGAAATAATGAAAGAATTGTATCCTAATGATAGTGATTATAAAGAAATTATTTGGAAAGATGTAAAAGAAAAAATTAATCATTCGATGCCTGCTTATAAGGCAATTCGTGAAATTATTGTAACTGAGGAACCTTTGATTAAAACGACTACTCAAAAAATTAAAAGACATGAGGAGTTAAAAAGAATTCTAGGAAATTAATTGTTT
>JAAWKZ010000001.1 GCA_022797635.1 Clostridia bacterium | reverse complement strand
GGAACGGTTTGATTATGAGCGAGAATACGATGTGTTGTTTACTGATATTATTTAGCAAGATATGAGGCGAGTAAAGGAACTGATGATAAAGCAAAGTCACAAGCAAATAAAAAAGTATGGAACATAATTACTCAACCAAAGGCAGCTATTGCAGCAAGAGAAATGTATAGCAGTAATTATGTAGAAAGTGACTTGATAAATAGTTATAGCTGGAATACAGCTATTGTATTTATTCAAAACTATTCAGAAAGAAAAAAATATGCTAACAAGAATTCTGTGAATTCAAGTATAGCATTTACAGGGACAGTAGGAGATAAAGTATGTAATATTTATGATATGTCTTCTAATTGTAGCGAATTTACCACTGAATATACTGATCTTTTCACTAGTAGTGGCGCACAACCATCTTGTTTAACTGGAGGACAAGCAGGCGATAGTGGTGCATGCACGTCATATCGTGGTACTTGTAGCATTGTTTATACATCGAATCGTGTTTCCTTCCGCACTCTTCTATATTTAAATAGATAACTTAACCCTTCCTATATCAAAATATAGGGAGGGGCTTTTGTATTAATTTATTTTAAGATAAAGTTTGTGCTTTTTTATTTAGATATCTAATAAAAATAAATAAAACTATTTCTTTTTTTCAAACTTTTATATATAATGTAAAGAACAAAATAAAAATCATGGAGGTAAACATGAATTTAGCAAATAAGTTAACTATATTAAGAATTTTATTAGTGCCAATTATGGTCATTATCCCATTTTTCAATATTCAGGGAGAAGTATTAGGAATACCAATTACATACTTAATAGTAGATGTTATTTTTATCATAGCAGCTATTACAGATAAATTAGACGGATACATTGCAAGGTCTAGAAATCAAATTACTACATTTGGAAAATTCTTAGACCCTATAGCAGATAAAATAGTTGTTATTACAGCTATGGTTATGTTGGTAGAATGGGGAAACTTGCCAGCATGGATTCCTATTATTGTAATATTAAGAGAATTTATTGTTTCTGGATATCGTTTAATAGCTGTAGAAAAAAGTGGGAAGGTAATTGCAGCGAATATCTGGGGAAAGCTCAAAACGGTAACTCAAATGATCGCTCTAATTATTGCTTTCCTTGATCCAAATCCTTATGGTGCAATTTTTGGTGGGACTTTAACAGGATATGAATTTATTATTAACTTAGTAGTTACTTTAGTTATGAGTGTATCAGTTATAGCTACTATATTCTCTGGTTGGGAATATGTAAAAGGTGGAAAAGATTTATTTAAAGATTCTATGTAAAATAAAAAAGAGTGTGTGAATGTAGTTTAAAAGGAAATAGCCAAAAGGAGAAGTCATGGAATTAGAACAAGCGAAAAAAAGAGCAGAGGAATTAAGACCTTTACTAAAATATTATACACAAAAGTATTTTGATGATGAGCAAGTAGTTAGTGATTATGAATATGATATGCTTATGAAAGAATTAAAGCAAATTGAAAAAGAGTATCCAGAACTAATTACAAAAGATTCACCGACACAAAAGGTAGGTGCAAGTATTAAAAAGGGCTTTGAAAAGGTAACTCATGAAGTGCCTTTGCAAAGCCTTCAAGATGTGTTTTCTTTTGAAGAAGTAGAAGAATTTGAAGACAAGATGGAAAAAATAGCTGCCGAAAATGGAAAGACAATAGAGTATGTAGTAGAAACTAAGATTGATGGCTTGTCTTCAGCTATAGAATATCGAAATGGAAAATTATATAGAGGAGCCACTCGTGGAGATGGACTAGTAGGAGAAGATGTTACTCATAACATCGCAACAATTAAAACAGTTCCGCAGAAGTTGACAGAACCAATTTCTATTACAGTTCGTGGAGAGGTATTTATAGGTAAAACAGATTTTGATAAAATGAATGAAGATAGACTTTTAGAAGAGCAAGAACACTTTGCTAATGCTCGTAACGCTGCAGCAGGTTCTTTAAGGCAATTAGACAGTAAAATTACAGCCAATCGTCCATTAGATATTTTTGTTTTCAATGTGCAAAAGAGTGACGATATTGATTTTACAACGCATCAAGAGAGTTTATTATATTTAGAAAAACTAGGTTTTCATGTGAATCCTGTTAAAATTTTATGCAAAACAAGGCAAGAAGTAAGAAAAGCTATTGAAAAAATTGGGCAGATGCGAGATGGTTTGGATTTTGGAATTGATGGGGCAGTTGTTAAAGTAAATGATTTAGAATTAAGAGAAAAAATAGGAAGTACTTATAAAACGCCAAAGTGGGCAGTTGCTTATAAATATCCACCAGAGAAAAAAGAGACTTTGTTAAAAGACATTGTATGTCAGGTAGGCAGAACAGGAGCGATTACTCCTATGGCTATATTAGAGCCAGTTTATGTGGCAGGTTCCAAAATTTCTAAGACAACACTTCATAATGAAGACTATATCAAAGAAAATGATATTCGTATTGGTGACAGAGTTATTATTCAAAAAGCAGGAGATGTTATACCAGAAGTTGTAGCAGTTAATTTAAAGAAGCGTGATGGTACAGAGAAGATTTTTGAAATGCCAAGAATATGCCCTGTATGTGGAGCGGAAGCTGTTCGAGAAGAAGGAGAAGCAGTAATACGTTGCATTGGAGTTGAATGTCCAGCAAAGCTATATAGAAGCATCATTCATTTTGCTTCAAAAGATGCTATGGATATTGATGGTTTAGGTGAGTCAATTATAGCAGAATTAATTGAAAGAGGCTTGATTGGTAATATTGCAGATATCTATCATTTGACTTTTGAGGATATTGCATCTTTAAAAAAGAATGGCAAAAAGTTTGCGCAAAATATGATAGATGCTATTGAAGAGAGTAAGCATAGAGAATTATATCGTCTCATTAATTCTTTAGGAATTCGTCATGTAGGAGTAAAATTGGCTAAATCATTAACGAAATATTATCGAACTATGAAGCAACTAATGAATTCTTCGTATGAAGAGCTAAGACTAATAGAAGATGTGGGAGAAATTACAGCGCAGACAATTTATGAATTTTTTAGACAAGAACAGACAATAGATTTAATCTCAAAATTAAAAGAGGCAGGCGTTAATATGGAAGTAGCAGAAGAAACTATAACAGATAGTCGATTCGAAGGAAAAACTTTTGTGTTAACTGGTTCTTTAGAACATTATTCAAGGGACCAAGCAAGTGAAATTATTGAAAAGCTAGGTGGCAAAACTTCTTCATCTGTTTCTAAAAAAACAGATTATGTATTAGCAGGGGAAGAAGCAGGTAGTAAGTTGACTAAAGCGAGAGAACTAGGAGTTACTATTATTAGTGAAGAAGAGTTTGTACAAATGATTCAATAAATAAAAAAGGAGCGATATGGAAGAATATACTTTTGAAAAAATGTGGTTAGATTTGAAAAATGGTTATCAAATTTATTATACTTATGTTGGAAATCGATATGTGTTATTTAAAACGGCAGAAAATTGTTATACACAAAAGTTACTATCAGTAGATAAAAAAAGTCCTCACCCAAGACAGCTAATGTTAACACTAAAAAGAGTAAAAGAGATGTTTCCTTATATGGAAGAAATAGAGTATAAAGTAGGAATGAATGACGAATATAATGGATAAATGAGTAATGGTAGAGAATTCTAATTTTGACTTAAAATAGTAAATATGGTATAATGGAAAAAGCGTAGACCCTATTTTATTTTTGGAGGTTTCACAACCATGAGCAACATCAGAGTACTGACCAAGGAAGAAAAAGCCGCCCTTAATCCTATTGCTATTACCCATGGGGTTTGTTTCAGTGGTGGTAGCCGTGTAGAGACGAATGGCGAGGTCGTTTATTACGTTGGAGTTGATGCTCCAATGGCCACTTTCGGTGATTCTATTGGCCGAAAAGTGAAAAAAGCATTGAATGCACCGAAGCTCGTCATAAACGTTGGAACAACGGCTGGATTTGTGGACTGATTCCAAGAGCAACTAGCTTCTAAATAGGAGCAAAATGAGAGAGAACCTTTATATTACTAAAGGTTCTCTCTCATTTATTACAAATTTGTTGGTTGAACATTTACTGTTTGATAATTGGTGTAAATCACCATGCCAGGTTTGGCTTTAGAAGGTTTTTTTACATATTTTACTAAAGTATAATCAACAGGAATGTTAGAAGATTGTTTGGCTTTGCTATAATGTGCACTAATAGCAGCTACTTGATTGATTGTTTCTTGTGATGGTTCTTTCTGATTGACTACTAAGATGACATGGCTTCCTTGTAAATCTTTGACGTGAAACCAGATATCATTTTCTTTTGCTACTTTCAAAGTGAGATAATCATTTTCATGATTATTTTTTCCAACTAAAACAGTAAAACCATTTATTTGATAAGAAAGAAAATCATTTTGTTTTTTATTTACTATTTTCTGGCGATTACTAGTTCTACTTTTTATTTTAAATGATTTGTGACCTTGTTTAACAGGAACTTTCCTAGAAAATAAATTATTTTCTTCCATTTCTTGATAGATACGGTCTAATTCTGCTATGTTTTTTGCAATTTGTAATTCATATACAATACTTTCTAAATAATCAATTTCCTTTTCTAACTCCTCTTTTTGAACAGTAACGATAGAAATTGTATTTTTCAATTTATGATATTTTTTAAAATACTTTTTAGCATTATCACTAGGGGAAAGAGAAATGTCTAAAGGAATTGTAATAGGATGATTTTGCTCATAATAATTATCCAAGATAATATGGTCAATATGATCTTCCTTTAATCTATATAAATTATTGGTTAATAATTCTCCATATAATTGATAATCTTGCGTTTTAGAACATTCTTGAACTTTTTTAGTGACCTCATCAGATTTTTTTGCAATTTTTTTCAGTTTTTTAGCAATAAAAGAAAGTAGTCCATTACGGTATTGTATAAATTCTTCTTCTTGTTCTTTTTTTGTATAGTAATCATCTAAAAAGAAATTTACGTTTAAGTGAGTGCTTAGCTCAGAAGAAGGAGATAATACATAATCATTTTCCAACGATAGGCAAGTAACTTGCTGATTTTGAATTTTTGTAAGTAAACCTTGCAAATAAGTAAGTAAGGTTTTAAAGTTTTTAAAAGTCAAATCTTCACTAATTGCCAATTGAGTAATAGAATAATTTATTAAAGCCTTACTAGTTCCTGAAAAGTGATTGCAAAAATATTCTAAAAGGGAAGAAGACTTTGCATCATTTGAAATTGTATCATAAAAATCCGAATTTATTGAAATAGTAGAAAGATCTACCTTATTTAATTCAGGAAATTGATAAGGTACATTAGGAAGAATATTACGAAGAGAACCAGAAAAGATAGTTAAATGTTTTAAGCTATCTATAATTATGTTTTCTTGATTCATTAAGATAATATTACTATGCTTTCCCATTAATTCTATTACTAATTGATAAGTTACTAAGTCATTTAATTCGTTGTAGCTTTCTAATTCTATAGTTGCAATTCTTTCTAATCCTGCCATTGTAATGTTTTTTATTTTAGATCCAATTAAATACTTTCTAAGTAACATACAAAAACTAGGAGCTACAAGGGGATTGGGCTTAGAAGTGGTTGTTAAGTGGAGTGAATATGAAGAAGAAACATTACAACTTAAGGCATAATTTGTTCCACCACAATAAATTCCTAAAATAATCTCTTCAGGAAGTGGTTGATAGATTTTCGTTATTTTTCCAGTTAATAAACAAGAACTCAATTCTTGAATTACAGATTTTAAAATGAAACCATCGAATGCCATTAAAATTAACCTCTTTCTACATAGAATGGTAAAATCATATCATATTATGCAGAAATTTTCAAATTTTGCTCATATTTCTATTGACGAAAAGAAAGTGCTAGATTATAATACAAATAATATGGCTATACAACATAGGAGGTAACTTGATTTCATGAGCATGACAGAAGTATTTTATTCTTCGGATTATAATTTTTCTCAAATGGCAGATGAAGACTTAATAGAATTGATTAAGTCTGATAATAATAAGCATGCTTTAGAGCACTTGATAAATCGTTATAAAGATCTTGTCAACATTAAAGTAAGTAAATATTATATCATAGGAGCAGAAAGAGAAGATATTATACAAGAAGGTCTAATTGGACTATATAAGGCAATTAAGTCCTATCAATCAGATAAGCAAAATTCTTTTAAAAGTTTTGCAAGTATTTGCATTGAAAGACAACTTATTACAGCAATTAAGACTTCAAATAGACAAAAGCATATGCCTTTAAATTCATATATATCTTTAAATAAAGATGCTTATGAAAATGAAGATGATAGTAGCAATACAGAACTAGAGGGGATATTAGACGCTAATATTATAGAAGACCCACTTGACATGATTACAAAAAAAGAGTATTATCAATTAGTGGAAAGTACAATTGATAAGTCATTAAGTAGTTTTGAAAAGAAAGTTTTAAATTGTTATATTCAGGGTGAAAGTTATGGCGAGATAGCACAAAGATTAGAAACTCC
This sequence comes from Clostridia bacterium, assembly GCA_022797635.1. Taxonomy (GTDB): domain Bacteria; phylum Bacillota; class Clostridia; order TANB77; family CAG-508; genus CAG-273. Next base: position 166,138 of record JAAWKZ010000001.1, on the reverse strand, counting down.
AGTTAAATCTATTGATAATGCGATACAAAGAATTAGAAAAAAAGCGATTAAAGGAATGCAAAGTGAATAAAATAATATGTCAAGAAATAGTTTTCTTGACAAAACATGCTTCTATAGCTCAGTAGGTAGAGCGCAGCCATGGTAAGGCTGAGGTCGCCGGTTCAATTCCGGCTGGAAGCTCCAAACAAAAAGTGAATAGTATTTCATGGGGATAAGTCGATTTTAATATCGACTTATTTTGTGTTTTGAGCCAATAAACGCTTAAGAGATAATGGGAAAAAATTGGAGATTAATTCTAAAATTTGTAAAAAATAGGTTGTTATGATATAATATAACTATGCTAGATTCCTAGCTTTTTAAGATATACCTCTAGTTACATTATAGGGTTGCAGCAAAACAGTTTCATAAAAACATTAAGAAAGGAAGTTATAGGAGGTAGAAACATGATTATGAACATAAGTAATACCAGAGATGACAGATGTATGTTGAATTGGGGCACACATGATGGAATGTTCCATTGTGATGAGGTTGTAGCAATTGCAATTCTAAAAGTGACGTACGCAGAAAGGCTAATAAATGTTGTGCGGACACGAGAACTCCAAGAATTAGAACAACTTGACCTTGTAGTTGATATTGGGGGTGGAATGTTTGACCATCACATGGCAGGCTTTAATGTACGCAGAAGTACAGGCGAAAAATATGCCAGTGCAGGGCTAGTATGGAAAACCTTTGCAGAGAAAGCTATCAAGAGCGTCATGGACGACATTCAAATATTTATTGATGATGATGAAATTGAAAAGGTTAAGCAACGAATCGATAAGGAAGTTATGATTCCAGTAGATATGGAGGATAATGGAGAGAGTGAGGCAAATAGTAGCCATATCTTTAGCTTTATTTCGAAATTTCTTCCTTCGTGGATGGAAAAGCCAAACTATCTAGCTTATGATGCAGCTTTTAGGCAAGTTGTGATGATTGTATGTGATATCCTATGGGAAATTATTAGAGATACGATAGTACAAATTGTTACTGAGCAAGAGCTTCAAAAAAAGTATGATTCCATCAGAGATGGAATCTTGGAAATTCCTGCACAAACCATGCCGTGGGTTGAATATGTTGTAGACTACAACAAAGTCCATAATAACGAAGTAAAGTTCGTCGTTTTTCGGTATCCTGCAGGAGGATGGGCAGCACAGTGTGTTCCGCCGTCTATGGAGGAGAAGTTTAAACAGCTTGTTCCATTTCCAAAAGAATGGGCTGGCGGCAATGAAGAAACTTTGCCCGAGATTTCTGGAATACAGGAGGCAACTTTCTGTCACAATGGATGTTTCTTTGCAAGAGCAAGAACTAAATATGCCATTATCAAAATGTGTCAGATTGCAATGAATAAGGCGTAATCATGTAAAGTGATAAACCAGAAAGCGATGTTTCGTTTTCTGGTTTAGTGCTTTATAAATAAAAGTAGTTTTATCTTTTAATATTTCCAATAAAAGTATTGATAAACTTAACAAACTGTGTTAAAGTAGAAATGATAAAAAGGAGTATTACTAATAGAGAATTAAAGGAGTTTACAATGGAAAAAAACAAGAAGATAAAATTAAATAATCAAGTGAAATGGATGATATTAGTAGGTATAATATTATTTACTCTTGCAATACTTTCAATAGGACATATTATTGATTATACCAAAGCTACTTCAGCTATGGCTAAAACAGATACTTCACACAATGAAGTTCCAGAAGAAGTGATAGAACAATCCAATCTAGTAGATACTTCAAAATTATCTCCAGAAGAATTAAAAAAACTAAATGAGAAAGAATTAAAAAAGGTAGAAGAACAGAAAAAACAAGAAGAGAAAAATAATACAAATAAGCCAACAAAACCAGCTCAAAATAAATATTATATTAAAGTGAATTATGGTGCACAAGTAGTTACTATTTATACTTATGATAAGAATGGAAAATATACAGTACCAGTAAAAGCCTGTGTTTGTTCTACAGGAACAGCAACTCCAACATCAGGAGTTTATAGAATGAGTTGGAAAGCAACCTGGGGAAAATTGTTTGGTAATGTTTGGGGGCAATATTGTACTCAAATTGTAGGTGATATTTTATTTCATTCAGTACCATATAAACAAAATAGAAAAGATACTTTAGTAAGTGCCTATTATGATAGATTAGGAACAAAAGATTCTATGGGATGCATTCGTTTAACTACTATAGATGCATTATGGATTTTTAATAATTGTCCAAGTGGAACACAAGTTGAATTCTATTCTAGTTCTAATCCAGGGCCTTTGGGAAAGCCAACTGCAAGAAAGGTATCTGGTGCGCCAGGAAAATTGAAAAATTGGGATCCAACTGATCCAGATTTAAATAATCCATGGAGAACATATAAACCAAATAAAGATGAGAATAAAAAGCCGAATACTAATACTAATGTAAATACAAACAGTAGTACAAATACTAACACAAACACAAATACAAATGTCAATACCAATACAACTACAAATAATGAAACAGGAAATGTTGGAACTAATAATGAAAATGTAAATAATACACAAACAACTGAACCAACGAATACAGAAAAACCAACCATACCAACAGAACCTGAAAATCCATCAGAGAATTCTAATGTAACAACTAATTCAGAACTATCAAAAAATTAAAATAGTAAAAAAGGAGAAATTAAAACATGAAAATGGGAATTGTAGGTCTTCCAAATGTAGGGAAGAGTACATTATTTAATGCTATTACTAAAGCAGGAGCAGAATGTGCTAATTATCCATTTTGCACAATAGAGCCAAATGTGGGAGTAGTGGCAGTTCCAGATGAGAGATTAGAAAATTTAGCTCAAATTTATCATCCAGAAAAAGTAACGCCAGCAGTGATTGAATTTGTAGATATTGCAGGATTGGTAAAAGGAGCAAGTCATGGCGAAGGATTAGGAAATAAATTTTTATCACATATCCGTGAAGTTGATAGTATTGTAGAAGTAGTAAGATGTTTTGAAGATACAAACATTGTACATGTAGATGGAAGTATAGAACCAATTAGAGATATTGAAACTATTAATTTAGAATTGGTTTTTGCAGACATTGAAACAGTAGAAAAAAGAATTGATAGTGCTAAGAAAAAATTGAAAGCAGATAAAAAGGCACAATCAGAAGTAGATGCCTTTGAGAAAATCAAACAGGCTTTAGATAATGGCAAACCAGCAAGGTCAGTAGAACTAACAGAGGAAGAACAGCAATTGGTAAAAGATGCTTTTTTATTAACTATGAAGCCAACTTTGTACATAGCAAATGTTTCAGAAGAACAATTAACAAATGCTTTTGAAGATGAAAATGTGAAAAAAGTAGTGGAATATGCAAAACAGGAGAAAGCAGAAGTAATACCGCTTTGCATCAAAATAGAAGAAGAATTAGCTACTTTAGAAGGCGAAGATGAAAAAGAAATGCTAGAAGCATTAGGACTACAAGAATCAGGATTAGATAAAGTAATTAAAGCAAGTTATGATTTACTAGGTTTAATGTCTTTCTTAACAGCAGGAGAGCCAGAAGTAAGAGCTTGGACAATAAAAAAAGGAACAAAGGCACCACAAGCAGCAGGAAAAATCCATAGTGATATAGAAAGAGGGTTTATTAGAGCAGAAATTGTTTCGTATAATGATTTGATGAAAGAAGGATCAATAGTAGCTGTAAAAGAAAAAGGGTTAATGCGTTCAGAAGGAAAAGATTATATTATGCAAGACGGAGACGTTGTATTATTCCGCTTTAATGTTTAGATTTATAATTTTTTTACAATTTTGTCGAAAAAAATTATAAAAAGTACTTGACTATTTTAAATGGCAAGTATACAATATGAGTGAAAATAAGAAAGAAAAAATCAGTATATTTTTTTAAAAAATACAAATACTACTGATAGAAACTTCGAAAGAAAAAGGAGAAATGAGAATGATGAAAAATAAGAAATTAATAATCGTATTTATGCTAGTAATTACATTTTTAGCATTAATGGTTACTTTTACAAAAGCTACGGATGATGTTGGACAATTACCAACTATTGATCAAGGAAACAATCCGAGTAATCAGCCAACTAATACACCAGCACCAATTACAAATAATAATGTTACTCCAGTAACAAATAATGGAACAAGTGGTAATACTTTACCACAAACAGGTGTTGCAGGAGATACAGCGCTATTTGTATTTATTGGTGTATGTGCAGTATCAGCAATATATGCATATTTTAGAATTAGAAAATATAACAATATTCATTAATGGTAAAAATAAAAAATAGAAAGAATGTTAACAAATTAGTTGACATTCTTTTTGATTTTTCGATATTAGTTTTCGGTTTTGGCTTGTACAATAATTCTTTTATTTTGATTTGAATTATTGCAAGTAAGCAAAGTTAATACTTTCTGATTTCCGACATCTTGAGTAGTGCAAGATAAATCGTTGGCTTCTACCTCGAATTTTCTGGTGATTGTGTAAATTTTTTTTTGACCAGACAAACCATATAGTTCGATTTTATCTCCAACAATTAATTCATTTAATCTTCCAAAAAAACGATCATCAATATAATTATGACCTGCAATACATAAGTTTCCTGTTTCATTAGGCATAGGGCCATTAAAGCGACATAGAGAAATCCTAAGTAGTTCATCATTGCTTTCAGAAAGAATTGGATAATTAAGTCCAATTTTATCAATTTTGATCATACCGATTACAAAAGGATTACGAATTAAAACGTTAGACCCAAGCTGATTAGCTTCATAATGTGAAGAATCAGAATAAAGAGTAGTAAGCTGATAGTTATCTAAAAGTTTTTGTGACATTTTTTCTTTTTGTTGATATTGATAAACTTTCCAAAGAAGAAATAATAAGAATACGACAGCAGCAGTACTAGAAACAGAAAATTGTAATTGATATTTTTTATTTTTAACAAAGTTTCTTAATTTTTGTATTTTAGTAAGCTTAGAAATAGTAAGATTTTCCCCATAAGGAATTTCAGCAATTTCATTACTAAACTCAATATGGAATTTTTTATTTCTGTGTTTTATTTTATGAATTGAAATTTGATTCTGTTTTAAACTTTCTTCAATAATTTGATTAGCCATTTTCGTTTTCCTTTTCTAATAATACTTTTTATATAGTTTGAGCAAAAAGTTTAGAAAATATACTTTTATTTTTATAATTAATATATTTAAAAGAATAAAAGCTATTTAAATATGAAAAAATTTCAAAAAATAGGTGTCAAAACTAATAATGTATGATAGAATAAGAAAAAATAAAGAACACGAACTAATCAATTAAAAAGGAGAGTGTGTGAATTGTCAGAATTAAAGTATAAAAGAGTTCTATTAAAGCTAAGTGGAGAGGCACTAGCAGGAGAAGTAAAACATGGAATTAATGAGGAGACAATAGGAGAAATTTGCGACCAGATTAAAAAATTGGTAGAAATGGGAGCAGAGGTAGCAATTGTAGTTGGCGGAGGAAACTTCTGGAGAGGTAGAAACGGTAAAGAAATGGAAAGAACTACATCAGATTATATGGGGATGCTTGCTACTTCTATGAATGGGTTAGCATTGCAAGATGCTTTAGAAGCTAGAGGAGTTTATTCAAGATTACAAACAGCTATTGAAATGAGGGAAATAGCAGAGCCTTTTATTCAAAGAAAGGCAATTAAACATTTGCAAAAAGGAAGGGTTGTGATATTCGCTTGTGGAACAGGACACCCATACTTCACAACAGATACAACGGCAGCATTAAGAGCAGTGGAAGTTGGAGCAGAAGCTATATTGGTTGGTAAAACAATTGATGCAGTTTATTCTGATGACCCAAAGATTAACCCAAATGCAGAAAGATATGACCATATTACTTACTTAGATATTTTATCAAAAGATTTAAAAGTAATGGACTCAACAGCAACAGCTTTATGCAGAGACAATAAAATACCTCTTATTGTATTTGGCATTGCTGAACCAGAAAACATGGTGAAAATAATTCAAGGTGAAAAAATAGGAACTTTAGTTACAGAATAGAATATCAAGTGTTATTTGTAGAATATTATAAAAAGGAGATAAAAATTATGAATAATGTATTTGAAGAAAAAATGAATAAAACAATTAGTGTATTTCAAGAAAATTTAGCAGAGGTAAGAGCAGGACGTGCAAATCCAGCAATTTTAAACAAAATTTCAGTAGACTATTATGGAGTACCAACTCCAATTAATCAAGTGGCAGGTATTTCTGTACCAGAAGCTAGAATGATATTAATTCAACCATGGGATATTAATCTATTAAAAGAAATTGAAAAAGAGATTTTGAAATCTGATATAGGAATTAATCCAAATAATGATGGAAAAGTCATAAGATTAAACTTTCCTGAATTAAATGAAGAAAGAAGAAAAGAATTAGTAAAAGATATTAGAAAAACAGCAGAAGAAGCAAAAGTAGCAATTCGTTCTATTAGAAGAGATGCTATGGATGAAGCAAAAGAAATGCAGAAGAAATCAGAAATCACAGAAGATGATTTGAAAAATGAAGAAGATCAAATTCAAAAGTTAACAGATAAAAAAATAGAAGAAATAGATAACCTTTTAGCAGCAAAAGAAAAAGAAATTATGACAGTTTAGGAGAAATGTGAATGGAAGAAGAAATCATGCCAAAACATATTGCCATTATTATGGATGGTAATCGTAGATGGGCAAAAGAAAGAAATATAGAAACAAGATTAGGTCACAAAGAAGGTGCAGAAACTTTAAAGAAAATAGCTAAATATGCCAATAAAATTGGGATACAATATTTAACAGTATATGCATTTTCAACAGAAAATTGGAAACGAACTAAAGAAGAAGTAGGTGCCTTAATGGGTTTACTTCAAATGTATGTTAACGATTTTCTAAATGATAAGGAATTGGAAAATATTAAAATTAATATACTTGGTGATGTTTCAAAACTAGAACATGGGCTTCAAAAAAGTATTCAAAAAGCAATAGATAGAACAAAAGATTATACAGGAATGACTTTAAATGTTGCTTTTAATTATGGTGGCAGAGATGAAATTACAAAAGCTGTACAAAAAATTGTAAACAAAGTACAAAATAGTGAAATAGCAATTCAAGATATTGATGAGCAATTTGTATCAGATAATTTATATACGCAAGGTCAATTAGAGCCAGATTTATTAATTAGAACAGGCGGAGAACAAAGAGTTAGTAACTTTTTGCTTTGGCAATTAGCATATACAGAATTTTTATTTATAGATAAATATTGGCCAGATTTTTCAGAAGAAGATTTAGACGAAGCAATTAAAGTGTTTGAACAAAGAAATCGTAAATTTGGTGCAAAATAGGAATAATGTATAAAGTAAAAGGCAAAGGAAGGAATTACAAAAAATATGAATGTAAAAAGATTTATATCAGGAATGGTTTTATTTCCAATTGTAGCAGTAATTATCATATTGGGAAATCAATATATAGTAGATATTGCGGTTTCAATAGTAGCCATTATGAGTATACATGAATTTTATAAAGCATTTCGTACTAGCCGGAAAGGCAAAGCCAATTGAATGGTTAGGATATTTGGCAGCAGCTCTTATTTGCATTATTCATGTTGTACAAATAGATATGATTTTAAGAACAATTGGCATATTATTACCAATGGCAATGCTTGTGCTATTTGCTTATGTCATTGCAACTAATGGAAAAACAACGATTCAGGATATTGCAATTACCTTTTTTGGTATTTTTTATGTAGTTGTTTTCCTACTATTTATCCCAGTTATACGAGAAGACCTAAAAGAAGGAAAAATCTTAATTTGGTTTGTATTCTTTAGTGCTTGGGGAACAGACATCTTTGCATACCTAATTGGAAGGCACTTTGGAAAACATCATTTTACAGAAATTAGCCCTAATAAGACAATAGAAGGCTGTATTGGTGGAACAATAGGTGGAGTAGTTACAGTTGTTATTTATGGTTTAGTATGTAATTTTGTATTCCATACACAAATGAATTATATTTTATTAGTTGTAACAGGAATTTTATTAAGCTTAAGTGGACAGTTAGGAGATTTGGCAGCATCGGCTATAAAGAGATATACAGAAATTAAGGATTTTAGTAACTTAATACCAGGACATGGTGGAATGATGGATAGAATTGATAGTATTATATTTATTGCACCATTTGCCTACTTTTTACTACCAATGTTAATAAGATAAGAAGTGGAGAATATAAATATACAAAAGAAGAAATGATAAAAGTATGTTACTTGAAAAAAGTAATGTACTTTTCAATTAGTTAAATTTTAACCAAAGGAGAAGAATATTGATTTCTATTTTGATAACTATATTAAAAATAGTTTTTATATTAGGTTTTTTAGTACTAATTCATGAAGGTGGCCATTTCTTAGTTGCAAAATTGTGTAAAATTAAAGTAAATGAATTTGCAATAGGTTTTGGTCCTACTATTTGGAGAAAACAAGGTAAAGAGACAAAATATGCTTTACGATTAATTCCAATTGGTGGTTTTGTGAGTATGGTGGGAGAGGAAGAACGTTCTGAGGAAGAAGGTTCTTTTAGCAAAGCAAGTATTCCAAAAAGAATTGCAGTAGTAGCTGCTGGAGGACTAGTCAATATTGTTTTTGCTTTAAGTGTATATTTTATCTTGATGGCAAGTATGGGAAATAACGTCGCTCCAATTATCGATTATCCAATGGAAGATTCAAAAGCACAAGTAGTAGGAATACAAGCAGGAGATAAGATTAAAGAAGTAAATGGAAAGACCATACATTATAAAAAGGATTTAGATGAAATATTAGCGAAATGTAATGGAGAAGAATTAGCAGTTGTTATTGATAGAAATGGAGAAGAAAAAAGCTATACTTTTGCACCAAGAGAAGAAAAATATAATTATACAGGGATTGCAATATCTAGTGCAGATGGCGCAAGTACCAAAATTGCTGCTATATCGGCTAAAAGTCCAGCCAAAGAACAAGGACTAGAAGTAAATGATGTGATTTTGAAAATTAATGAGGTAGATGTAAAAGGAAATGCACAAAAATTAGTAGAGGAAATTAATAGAACACAAGGACAAGAAATTAAATTTACTATAGAAAGAGGAAATGAGACAAAAGAAGTTTTAATAACTCCAGAAGTGAAGGCAGACTATTATTTAGGTGTTTATCTCCAAAAAGTAGAAAATAATTTAGGAAATAACCTATATTATGCATGGTGGGAGGCAGGAGATTTTGCTTTTTCTATTGTAGAAAACTTAAAATTATTATTTACAGGTAATGTTTCAATTGACCAAATGATGGGACCAGTTGGAATTGGAGAAGTAGTAGCACAAACGAATGGATTTGCAGATTTTATCTATATTTTAGCTTTAGTATCTATTTCTTTAGGATTTACAAATCTTTTACCTTTCCCACCATTAGATGGAGGAAAGATAGTCATATTGTTAATTGAAGCAATTAGAAGAAAACCATTAAAAGAAAAAACAGAAATGACAATTCAGTCTTTAGGATTTATGCTATTAATTGGTTTATCTATTTATGTAACATATAACGATATACTTAGAATTTTTTAGTGATATAAGAAAAGGAAGAGAAAATGGTAGAATTAATTGATGTTTTAGATGAAAATGGAGTAAAGACAGGAGAAATATTATCAAGAAATGAGATACATCAAAAAGGATTATGGCATAGAGCAATTGTAGTAGCAATAGTTAATGAGAACAATCAAATTTTATTACAACAACGATCCTTTAAGAAAGATAAGAATGCAGGTAAATGGGATATTTCGGTTGCAGGACATATTTCATCAGGGCAAGATGCTGTGTCCGCTGCTGCTAGAGAGATTAATGAAGAAGTGAGTGTCAATTTGGGATATAAAATAGATGTTAAAGATTTTAGATATATGTTTTCCTATAGAAAAGAGCAAGTAATCAATGAAAACTATATTGAAAGACAGTTCTATGATTTTTTCATATTAAGAAAAAATGATTTAAAGGCAGAAAATATAAAAGTACAAGCAAGTGAAGTAGAACAAGTTAAATTTGTTAACATTAGTGAGTTGAATGAGATGATAGAAAATGGTGAGATTGTTGAAAGAGAAGCAGTTTACAAGGAATTAATGGACTATTTATTTAGAGTATAAATTCTGTTTATAACTAGGAGAAGTACAATGGAAGAAAAGCTAAAAACAGTTAAAGAAGTATTTAAAGATTTTGATTTTAATAGCTTCGCACTAAGCGAAGCTAAAGTTGCATGTGTCAATATTTATAAAAAGTCCAATACATTGGAACTAAAGCTACTAGCAACTTCTTCTATTTTAATTAAAGACTTAATAGACTTTGAAAAGTATTTAGAAAAACGCTTTAATTTTAAAAATATTGAAATAAAGATAGAACAACCAAAAGAGTCAGAAGAAGGCAAGGAAGCACAAGAAGAAAATAAGATAGATATAAAAATTCAAACAGAATGGCAAGACATTGTAGAATACATGGCATATAAACATCCACTAACAAAAGCATTACTTAGAAATAGTAGTGTACAGATTGAAAACAATAGAATTATAGTAGTTATGGCTATGAAAGGAAAGAATGTACTAGAGGCGAGAAATTTTGATAAAATATTAGCACAAAAATTAAAGGATTTATATCATAAAAATTATGTGGTAGTTTTTCAAGAAGAAGTAACTCAAGAAATGCTAGAGAGATACCAAGAACATGCAAGAGAACTAGAAAAACAAGCTATTCTATTATCACAAAAAGAAGCTTTAGAACAAGCGCAAGAAAAGCAAGAAGTAAAAGCGAAAAAAGCACAAGAAATGCCAACTGCAAGTCCAGATGGAGTGCCAACAATTGATACAGGTGCACCTTGGGAAGCACTGCCACCTCCAGAAGAGCCAGAAGAAGTTTCACCAATGATTCATGGAAGAAGTATGAAACTAAAAGGAGACCTAGCAAAAATTGCTGATTTATCTGTAGATAGTGGAAATGTCTTATTAGACGGCGAAATTATGAGACATGATGAAAGTCCTAGTAGTAGAGAGTTAAAGTCAGGCAAGTTTTTAGTCATGTTTGATTTATATGACGGTACTAGTACCATTACTTGCAAAGCCTTTATAGAAGCAGATAAATTTGATGGTGTAATGAAAAGACTAAAAGGGGCAAAAGGTGTAAAAGTAGACGGAACTGCGCAGTTTGATCCATTTTCAAAAGAATTAGGGGTGATTTCTAACACAATCATTGAATCAACAGGTTTGAAGAAAGAATCTAGAAAAGATGAAGCACCAGTCAAAAGAGTAGAATTACATATGCACACTCAGATGAGTCAAATGGATGGAATGACAGCCTGCAAAGATTTATTAAAGCGTGCAGTCAAATGGGGAATGAAATCTATTGCTATTACAGACCATGGAGTTGTACAAGCCTTTCCAGATGCACATAAATATTTAGAAAAAGATCACCCAGATTTAAAGGTAATTTATGGTGTAGAAGCATATTTGGCACCAGATGAAGCATCATGTGTATCTTTCTCAAAGGGGCAAAACTTAGAAGATACTACTTATTGCGTACTAGATTTAGAGACAACAGGACTATCTTTTAGAACAGAGAAAATTACAGAAATAGGAATTATGAAGGTAAAAAATCATGAAGTAATTGATGAATTTTGTACCTTTGTTAATCCTGAAAAACCAATTCCACAAAGAGTAGTAGAAGTAACTAATATTACAGATGATATGGTGAAAAATGCTCCAACGATAGAAGAAGTTTTACCAAAAGTATTAGAATTTGTAGGAGACAGTGTTTTAGTAGCACATAATGCAGATTTTGATATTGGATTTTTAAAACATAATTGTACAGAATTAGGTCTTCAATTAGGAAATACCTATTTAGATACATTACGTTTAGCAAAATCGTTATTTCCAGAGTATAAGAAATATAAACTAGGGTTAATAGCAGAAAAGTTAGGGATTAAAGTAGAAGTAGCACATAGAGCATTAGATGATGTAGATACTACTGTCAAAGTATTTAATGTCATGCTAGGAATGTTAAAAGAAAAAGGTATTGTTACTTTAGATGATATGGACAAGCTAAGTGGTAAAACAGATTATAAATCACTTTCTACTTATCATGCTATTATTCTAGCTAAGGACTATGTCGGACTTAAGAACTTATATAAATTAGTATCTACTTCCCATTTAGACTATTTCTATAAAAAACCACGTATTTTAAAATCTATCTACAAAAAGTATTCAGAAGGTCTTATTATGGGAAGTGCATGTGAAGCAGGAGAACTATATAGAGCTATTATTGCAGGAAAAGCAGATGAGGAGTTAGAAGAAATAGCTTCAGATTATGACTATCTAGAAATTCAACCAATTGGAAACAATATGTTTATGGTTCGTAACGAAACAGTGGCAAGTATAGAAGAATTGCAAGATATTAACCGCAAAATAGTAGCTATTCGGAGAAAAACTACAAAAGCCAGTAGTAGCTACTTGTGATGTGCATTTTATGGACCCACAAGATGAAATCTATCGTAGAATATTAATGGCAGGGCAAGGCTATGATGATGCTGACGAACAAGCACCACTTTATTTGCGTACTACAGAAGAAATGTTAAAAGAATTTGAATATTTAGGAGAAGAAAAGGCTTATGAAGTGGTTGTAACCAACACAAACAAAATCGCAGATATGTGTGAAAAGATAAGCCCAATTTCACCTGAAAAATGCCCACCATATATTGAAGGTTGTGAAGAGACGATTAAAGAGATAGCTTATAGTAAGGCACATGAACTATATGGTGACCCTCTACCAGAATTAGTACAAGCAAGATTAGATAAAGAGTTAAACTCCATTATATCCAATGGGTTCTCTGTAATGTACATTATTGCACAAAAATTAGTATGGAAGTCTAATGAAGATGGATATATTGTAGGTTCCAGAGGGTCAGTAGGTTCTTCTTTTGTAGCGAATATGACAGGTATTACAGAAGTAAATTCACTTCCACCACATTATAGATGTCCAAATTGTAAATACTCAGACTTTACAGATTATGGAGTGAAGAATGGATTTGACCTAGCTGATAAAGACTGTCCAAATTGTGGTCATAAATTAACCAAAGATGGTATGGATATTCCATTTGAAACGTTCTTAGGATTTGATGGGGACAAAGAGCCTGATATTGACTTAAACTTCTCAGGAGAATATCAAGCAAAAGCACATAGATATACAGAGGTTATCTTTGGAAAGGGAACTACTTTTAAAGCAGGAACAGTTGGTACAGTAGCAGATAAAACTGCTTTTGGATATGTGAAAAAGTATTATGAGGAAAGAGGCGTTCCTGTTAGTAATGCAGAGGTACTAAGAGTTTCACAAGGATGTACTGGAATTAAAAGAACAACTGGACAACATCCAGGAGGAATTATTGTAGTACCAAAAGGAAGAGAAATCTATGAATTTACACCAATACAACATCCAGCAGATGATCCAAACTCTGATATTGTAACAACACACTTTGACTACCACTCTATTGACCAAAACTTGTTAAAGCTAGATATTCTAGGACACGACGATCCGACTATGATTAGAATGTTGTTTGATATTACAGGAATAGACCCAACTAAAGTACCATTAGATGATAAAGAGACTATGTCCATTTTTAGGTCAACAGAAGCTTTAGGAGTGACACCTGAACAAATCCATTCAGAAGTAGGAAGCTATGGTATCCCTGAGTTTGGAACCAAATTTGTAAGAGGAATGCTAGTAGATACTAAGCCAACTACTTTTGGTGAATTAATCAGTATATCAGGACTATCACATGGTACAGATGTATGGCTTAACAATGGTCAAGAGTTAGTAAATTCAGGAATTGTAACTTTAAGTGAAGCAATTGGTTGTAGAGATGACATTATGATTTACTTAATCAAACAAGGATTACCACCTAAAAAAGCATTCAAGATTATGGAGTTTGTACGTAAAGGAAAAGCCTCAAAAGACCCTGAAAAATGGTTAGAATTTGAGGCGGAGATGAGAGAGTACAATATACCAGAATGGTATATTGGTTCTTGTAAGAAAATCAAGTACATGTTCCCAAAAGCCCATGCAGCAGCCTATGTAACAAATGCTTTCCGCATTGCATGGTTTAAAGTGCATAAACCAGCAGCCTATTATACTGCTTATTACACCATTCGTGCAGACGAATTTGATAGTGATATTATGTGTTATGGTGTAGAAAAAGTAAAAAACAAGATGAAGGAAATTGATTTACAAGGAAATAGTGCCACAACGAAGGATAAGAATATGTATGCAATTCTAGAATTAGTTTTAGAAATGTATGAAAGAGGAATTACTTTCCTGCCAATTGACTTATATGAAAGTCATGCAACTAAATTTAAAATGGAATCAGATACCGAAATTAGACCACCACTAAATAGTGTGCCAGGCTTAGGAACAGTTGCAGCAGAAGGAATTGACGAGGCAAAGAAAGATGGAAAGTTCATGTCTATTGATGATATGAAAATTCGCTCTAAGATAGGAAAGTCAGTCATAGAGTTATTAGACAAAGTAGGTTGCTTAAAAGGAATGAGCCAAAGTAATCAGATGAGCTTGTTTGGATAGGCTGCAGAACTTAAAAAAGGGAGAGAATAAAAAATGAAGTTAGAAGAGATTTTTACAATACAAAATATTATCATATACTTAGTGGCTATTAATCTAATTACTTTTTTAGTAATGTGGTTAGATAAAAGAAAGGCTAAAAAAGGAAGATGGAGAATACCAGAGAATACTTTATTACTCTTTGTATTGCTAGGAGGAGGAATTGGTGGAATCGTTGGTATGTATGTTTTTCATCATAAAACTCAAAAAGCGAAGTTTGTTATAGGCTTTCCAGTTATTTTAATTTGTGAGATATTAATTATAATAGCAACTTTTGTATTATAGAATTTGATAAAAAAAGCCATTTTCTTATCCAAAAATGGCTCTTTTTTATAACAAAATTTTTAGATATATAAAATAATGTGTTTCCATAAAAAATAGAAAATAATTACGAAAAGTTATCCACAGAAAAAGTGCTTTATATTACAGTTGTTCACAAAGTTATCCACAATTTCCACAGGATATACACAAATTATTTTTGTAAACTTTGTGTAACAATTATGTAACATATGTTGCCAAAATGTAATGACTTTGTAATAAAAATGAAACAAAAATAGTAAGAAATGTCGAATAAAAAAGAAATTTGTAACAAGAATGAGACTTTTGTGAATACAATATGATGAAAATATTACAAAAATATTACAAAAAGGAATATTTTTGTAAAAATATGAATCCGCAAAATTAAGGAGAAAACTGAGGATAAAATAACAAAACTGTGGATAATTAATAAATGGTTGACAAAATGCAAAAAGGAGAGTAAAATAATAGAGAACTAAAAATTGCGATGAAAAAGAAAAAATTTGGATCAATTAAGTATAAGAGAGTTGGAATAGGTGAAAGCCAATCTTAATTGACAAATGGGGAACTTTGGAGCATGAGAAAAGAAAGAGGATTAACAAAATTGTTAATCAAATAGGGTGGAACCGCGGAAAGATATACTTTCGTCCCTAGCTTATGAGAAAAGCTAGAGGCGATTTTTTAGTTTCTAGCATATCAATAAAAAAGGAGGAATTTTTATGGCAGATTTAACAATGGAAAAACTAGTTAATTTATGCAAAAACAGAGGATTTGTATATCCTGGTTCAGAGATTTATGGAGGTTTAGCAAATTCTTGGGACTATGGACCAATTGGAGCTGAGCTAAAAAAGAACATTAAAGATGCATGGTGGAAAAAGTTTATTACACAAAATAAGTATAATGTAGGAATTGATGCCGCTATTATGATGAATCCACAAGTTTGGGTAACAACAGGACACGTAGGAGGCTTTTCGGATCCTCTTATTGATTGCAAATCTTGTAAAACAAGACATAGAGCTGACAAACTAATTGAAGAATGGGGATTTCAAAATGGAAAAGATATTTCTGGATTAGATGGTTGGACGAATGAACAATTAGTAGAATATATTAAAGAGAATAATATAGTGTGCCCTAATTGTGGCAAATTGGATTTTACAGATATTAGAAAATTCAACTTAATGTTTAAAACTTTTATGGGCGTAACAGAAGATGCTACTTCTACAGTATATTTAAGGCCAGAAACTGCACAAGGAATGTTTGTAGATTTTAAAAATGTATTAAGAACAACTAGAAGTAAGATGCCAATGGGAATTGGACAAATGGGACGTTCTTTTAGAAATGAAATCACACCAGGTAACTTTATTTTTAGAACTAGAGAATTTGAACAAATGGAATTAGAATTCTTTTGTAAACCAGGAACAGATTTAGAATGGTATGAATATTGGAAGAATTTCTGTAAAGAATGGCTTATCAATTTAGGAATTAAACCAGAAAATCTAAGATTAAGAGAGCATACGAAAGAAGAATTATCTTTCTATAGTAAAGGGACTACTGATATTGAATTTTTGTTCCCATTTGGTTGGGGAGAGCTTTGGGGAATTGCAGATAGAACAGATTATGATTTATCAAGACATATGGAAGCTTCAAAACAAGATTTGACATATTTAGATTCAGAAACAGGGGAAAGATATGTACCATATTGCATAGAACCAGCAGTTGGGGTAGACAGAATCTTTTTAGCTATGATGTGCAATAGCTATGAAGAGCAAGAAATTGCTGAAGGAGATACAAGAACTGTATTACATTTGCACCCAGCATTAGCGCCATACAAAGTTGCTGTGCTTCCACTTTCTAAGAAATTAAGCGAGAAAGCAGAAGAAGTATATAGCAAACTATCTGAAAAATTTACATGTGATTATGACGAAGCAGGAAGTATAGGTAAACGTTATAGAAGAGAAGATGAAATTGGTACACCATATTGTGTAACGATTGACTTCGATACTTTAGAAGATGAAGCTGTAACCATTCGTGATAGAGATACTATGGAACAAGTAAGAGTAAAAATTGATGAACTAGAAACTTGGATTTCAGAAAAAATGAAATTTTAATAGAACTTAAATAAAGGGTTGAAAAATAAAATAGAAATAGTATATAATCTTAGCAATGATTATATACTATTTTTTAGTAGTATCATCAAAATGAAAAGAGGCTGTAAATGGCAAGAAGAACAAAAGATACCAATGTAAAGAAGAAAAAAGGGGCATCCTTTATGAAGAATGTCTTAGTTTTGATGTTTTCACAAATTATGGTGAAAATATTAGGATTTATATATAAATTAGTCATTACCAATTTTGAAGGATTTGGAGATACGGGGCTGGGTTACTATTCTGCTGGATATCAAGTTTACTCTTTATTATTAGCTTTATCTTCTATAGGAATTCCAAATGTCATTTCTAAATTAGTTTCAGAAAGAGTAGCAATAGGAGATAATAGAGGAGCACAACGTATTTTTAAAATTTCTATGACTTTCTTTACTATTATAGGACTTATACTTTCAGTTATTTTATTCTTTGGGGCAGAAATAATTGCAAAAGTAGTATTTAATGTACCAGATACAAAATATGTAATGCAAGTATTAGCTCCAGCTGTTGTATTTGTTGCAATATCAGCAGTTTTTAGAGGCTATTTTGCAGGACTAAATGATATGAAACCAACAAGTTATTCTCAAATTTTAGAACAGTTTTTGAATTGTGTGTTATCTATCACTTTTGTATATGCACTAATAGGAAAAGAACCGTATATTATGGCGGCAGGTGGTAATTTATCAACTACTTGTGCTATTGTACTGACATTTGTTTATTTAATTGCTTATTATAGAAGAAAGAAGATTAAGGTAAAGAGAAAACAAATTTCACCAGAGGCGAATAAGACAACAGGCCAATTATTGAAAACAATTTTAATTATGTCTATTCCAATAACTTTTAGTTCTGTTATTTCTATTATTAGTCCATTAATTGATAGTACAACTGTTAGTAGATGTATTCAGAGTGCATTTGCAATTACTTATCCAATTAAGGAAGAACTAGAAGCCTTTGCTATGAGTATGACAGGAATATTGTCGAAAGTGGATACTTTAACGGCTTTGCCAATTGCAGTAAATATTGCATTTTCAACTGCTTTGGTACCAGTTATATCTACATCTATTGCTAAAAGAGATTATGAAACAGCTTCTAAAAGAATGACTTTTTCGCTATTTGCATCTATATTAATCATTATTCCTTGTGCTTGTGGATTTATTGCCTTAGCTCAACCAATTTTAAACTTAATTTATCCAACAGCATCAGATGGAGCAAGTGTGTTTATTTTGTGTTCTATTTCTATGATATTTGTGGCTCTTAATCAAACGATTAATGGTGGATTGTATGGAGTTAATAAAAGTTATATACCAGCAATTGCAATTGTACTGTCTGTCTTTATAAAAGTGGGATTAAATATTACATTAATTAGTAATCCATCTGTTGGAATTAATGGTTCTGGTATTAGTTCTATTGCGGCACAAGGATTTGTATTCTTAATTTGCATTATTGCACTTCATAAGAATCTAAGGTTAAATTTTGAGTTTGGAAGAATGATTGCAAGTCCAATAGCAGCAGGTGCTTTAATGGGTGGAGTGGTTTACTTTATTAATAAGGGACTAAATACAGTAGTAGGAAATTCAATGAGTACTATTATTTCTATTGTTTGTGGAGGCATTATTTATGTATTAGCATTATTCTTGGGAAAGATACTAAAAAAAGAAGATATTTTAATGATACCATTTGGTACAAAGATATATCCTTTATTAGTGAAGTTGAGAATTTATAAAGATGAACCAATATTGGCAACAGAAGGTCCAGAATTGGAAGAGATACCAGAAGAAATAGAAGGAAATGTAACAATACAACAAAGTGACATGGAATTAGTAATACCAAAAGAACAACTAGAAGAAAGACAGTGGGATAAAGAGGAAGACGACTTTTTATTAAATTTAGATTTAAAAGAACAGATTCAAAAACAAGTACAAGAACAAGGAATTCCAGACTTTGAAAAAGAAGTTACTTTGATTTTTGATAGATCAAATAAAATGGAGCAAAAGGTGAGACTACTATTCGAAGATGAGATTTTAGAAGCACCAAGAGAAAAAAGAAAGAAGGCTCCAAATAAAAAGAAAGTAACGAGCCATAAAGAAAAAAGAGTAAAAGATAATACTAAAAGAGGAAAACATAGCAAATAGTTTTGGAAAAATACTTTACTTTTTTGGGGTTTATAGATATAATAAGGAAAGTTCTAGGGTAAACTAGTCCTAGTAACTAAAAAGGTATATTATTATTAAATAATATAAACAATTTTAAAGGAGGTTCTTTATGAGTCAAAAGTATGTTTACTTATTCAAAGAAGGAAACGCAAACATGCGTGAACTTTTAGGAGGAAAAGGAGCAAACCTTGCAGAAATGACTAACTTAGGTTTACCAATTCCACAAGGTTTTACAGTAACAACAGAGGCTTGCACAAGATATTACGAAGATGGAGAAAAAATTGCAAAAGAAATCGAAGATGAAATTTTTGCAGCTCTTTCAAAATTAGAAGAGATTACAGGTAAAAAATTCGGAGATGTAGAAAACCCATTATTAGTATCAGTACGTTCAGGAGCAAGAGCTTCAATGCCAGGAATGATGGACACTATCTTAAACTTAGGTTTAAATGAAGAAGTTGCAGCAAGTATGGCGCAAAAAAATGAAAGATTTGCTTATGATAGTTACAGAAGATTTATTCAAATGTTTAGTGATGTTGTTATGGAAATACCAAAGCCACTATTTGAAAAAGAAATCGACGCTATGAAAGAAAAAAGAGGCGTAAAACAAGATACAGAATTAACAGCAGCAGATTTAAAAGAATTAGTAACAATCTTTAAAGGAATCTACTTAAAAGAACATGGAAGTGAATTCCCAAGTAATCCAACAGAACAATTAAAAGAAGCTGTAAAGGCAGTATTCCGTTCATGGAATAACCCAAGAGCTATCACATATAGAAGATTAAATGATATCCCTGGAAGCTGGGGAACAGCTGTTAACGTTCAAGAAATGGTTTTCGGAAATATGGGAGATGACTGTGGAACTGGTGTTGCATTTACACGTAACCCAGCAACAGGAGAAAAAGCTCTATTTGGTGAATATTTAATGAATGCACAAGGTGAAGACGTTGTTGCAGGTATTAGAACACCACAACCTATTGCTACATTAGAGCAAACAAATGCAGCAGCATATGCTGATTTTGTAAAATATGCTAACTTATTAGAAAATCACTATAGAGATATGCAAGATATGGAATTTACTATTGAAAGAGGAAAATTATTCTTCTTACAAACAAGAAATGGCAAAAGAACTGCAAATGCTGCACTTAGAATAGCTGTAGAATTAGTAAATGAAGGAATGATTGATGAAAAAGAGGCTGTTTTAAGAGTAGAGCCAAATCAATTAGACCAATTATTACATCCAAATTTTGATCAAGCTAAATTAAAAGCTGCTAAGCCAGTTGCAAAAGGACTAGCTGCTTCACCAGGTGCCGCAACAGGTAAAGTTGTATTTACAGCTGATAGAGCAGTTGAACTATTTGAAAAAGGAGATAAAGATTTAATCTTAGTAAGACTTGAAACATCTCCAGAAGATATCGATGGAATGAATGTATGCCATGGTATTTTAACTGTTCGTGGTGGTATGACATCACACGCAGCGGTAGTTGCACGTGGTATGGGTACATGCTGTGTAGCTGGTTGTGGAGAATTAGTTGTTAATGAAGAAGAAGGAAACTTTAGAGACCCACAAGGAAATGTATATCATGAAGGAGATTACATTTCATTAGATGGATCAACAGGAAATGTATATGGAGAAAAAATTGATACAGTAGAAGCATCTGTATCAGGAGACTTTGCAAAATTAATGGGGTGGGCTGATCAATATCGTCAAATGGAAGTTAGAACAAATGCTGATACTCCAAAAGATGCAGAAGTTGCATACAACTTTGGCGCACAAGGTATTGGATTATGCCGTACAGAGCATATGTTCTTTGCTCCAGAAAGAATTGCAGCAATCCGCGAAATGATTGTTTCTAAAACAGCAGAACAAAGAGAAAAAGCTTTGGCTAAAATTCTTCCAATGCAACAAGGAGACTTTGAAGGATTATTCAAAGCAATGAAAGGTTACCCAGTAACAATCCGTCTATTAGATCCACCACTACATGAATTCTTGCCACATACAGACGAAGAAATAACAGCATTAGCAAAAGAAATGGGAATGACTTTCCAAGAATTAAAAGATGTTGTAGTAAGCTTACACGAATTTAACCCAATGATGGGACACAGAGGATGCCGTCTAGATGTTACTTATCCAGAAATTGGTGCAATGCAAACAAGAGCAATTATTAGAGCAGCTATTAATGTAAATAAAGAAGGAATGAATATTGTTCCTGAAATTATGATTCCATTAGTAGGTGAAGTAAAAGAATTAAAATATGTAAAAGATATTATTGTAAAAGCAGCAGATGAAGAAATTGCAAATGCTGGTGTAACAATGAAATATGAAGTAGGAACTATGATTGAAATTCCTAGAGCAGCATTAACAGCTGATGAGATCGCTAAAGAAGCTGAATTCTTCTCATTTGGTACAAACGACTTGACACAAATGACATTTGGATTTAGCCGTGATGATGCAGGAAAATTCTTAGGTTCTTACTATGAAAAGAAGATCTATGAATCAGATCCATTTGCTAAACTAGACCAAACTGGTGTTGGAAAATTAGTTGAAATGGCTGTCAAAATGGGAAAAGCTACAAGACCTGATATTCATTTGGGAATTTGTGGAGAGCATGGTGGAAACCCACCAACAGTTGAGTTCTGCCATAATGTTGGTTTAACTTACGTATCTTGCTCACCATTCAGAGTTCCAATTGCAAGATTAGCAGCAGCTCAAGCAGCAATTAAACAACCTAGATAAAAAAATGAAAAAAAGTAAAGCAGGGCACTCCCGGAAGGGAACGCCCTGCTTTGTGTTTCAGAATGCAACCTTTGCTTAGGCCTTCTTAACTATTTGAAACCGACACAATCCGGGAACTCCACGGATATAGCCCTGGAAAAACAGTTCCACGGGATAGCATTTTTCCAAATGTCTGGCTTCAGACAGATAAGCGGTGACAAGAAGAGAATCGCGTTTACCGCTTAAGACCCTCTGTACTTTAGCAACTTGTGCTGGATGATGCCGTTTACTCATTGTGTTTACCTCCAAAGTTTTATGGTTTGCTAGGATTGCAGTTCCGATTATGTTTGGATACACATAATCTAATGCACCCTTAATCAATAAAGATCTTATTAAGCTTAACATAAAATAGAGAAAATGTCAAGTTGCGGAGAATTAAAAGTAATTTATTTTTATGATGTATTTGTAATTGTATTTGAAGAATAGAATAAAAATATCTTGAAAATAGGAAAAAGCGGTTGACAAATAAAATAAAAACTAGTATAATCTTATAGTACAAAATTTTATGTAACAAATTAAAATATAGATACAAAGTATGACAGTCAAGGGAGGGAATTAAAATGGCACAACCAAAAAGAAGATGGTCAAAAGCAAGAACACATTTAAAAAGATCTACATGGAAATTAGAAAATCAAAATTTAGTTGATTGTCCACATTGCCACGAAAAAGTATTACAACATAGAGTATGCCCAAATTGTGGATATTATGATGGAAAAGAAGTAGTTGCAAAATCCGAAAACTAATGGCTAGATCTCATATATATTTTGCAAAATGAAGATTATAAATTAATTGTAATGTAGCAAAAAAACACCTGTAAAAATAGGTGTTTTTATGTGACCTAAAATTTAGCTAATTGTTTATAATAAACAGAGTTTACATACACTTATACATAGTAGAAAAAGAAGGAGGAACAAATGGAAAAAGAAGAAAATATTTTAGGAACAGAAAAAATAGGAAAATTAATCAAGAAATTCTCGATACCTTGTATTATTTCTCTATTAGTAAATTCATTGTATAACATTGTAGATCAAATATTTATTGGTTGGGGTGTTGGATATTTAGGTAATGGAGCTACTAATGTAGTATTTCCATTAACAATGGTTTGCTTAGCATTTTCACTTATGTTTGGAGACGGAGCATCTGCTTATTTAAGCTTAAAGCTAGGAGAAAAGAAAAAAGAAGAAGCTAGTAAGGGTGTTGCAAATGGTATTTTACTGTCTATTATTGTAGCAGTATTAATTTGCATGATTACTTTAATCTTTTTACCACAATTATTAAACATTTTTGGTTGTACTGATAATTTAAGAGAATATGCCTTAAATTATGGTTACATTATTGCCATAGGTTTACCTTTTATGATGATAGGAACAACTCTAAATTCTATTATTAGAGCAGATGGAAATCCTAAATATGCTATGACTTCAATGGTACTAGGAGCAGTTTTAAATGTTATTTTAGATCCCATTTTTATTTTTGTATTTAAAATGGGAGTACAAGGAGCAGCAATAGCAACAGTTATTAGCCAAATTTTAACTTTTGGAATGAATATTCTATATATTAGGAAATTTCAATCTATTCAAGTAAAAAGAGAAACTTTTAAGCCACAACTTAATAGCATTAAAAGAGTATCTACATTAGGAATTAGCAGTTTTATTACTCAAATGAGTATTGTAGTAGTTATGGCATTTGAAAACAATTTGTTAGGTCAATATGGTGCTGAATCTAAATTTGGTTCTGAAATACCTATTACGGTATTTGGAATTGTTATGAAAATTAGCCAAATTTTAAATAGTATTATCATTGGAATTGCAGCAGGTTCACAGCCAATCATTGGATACAACTATGGTGCTGGAAAATATGATAGAGTAAAGAAAACTTTAAAAGCAGTTTTAGGGTGTAGCTTAGTAATTAGTACTATAGCATTTGTTTTATTCCAAGCAATTCCAGAACAATTAATCTCTATTTTTGGTAGTGGAGATGAAAATTACATGGAATTTGCATGTATTGCATTTAGAACTTATTTGTTATTATGTATTTGCAATGGAATTCAAATACCAGCAGGTATTTTCTTTCAAGCGATTGGAAAAAGTGTCAAAAGTGCAATTTTATCACTATCAAGACAAGTGCTATTCTTAATTCCAGCTATGATTATTTTAGGAAAAGCTTTTGGACTTAAAGGATTATTATACTCAGGACCAGTAGCAGATGGATTGGCATTTGTGATTGCTGTCACATTACTAATTTTAGAACTAAGAAAATTAGGTAAAAAGAAAGTGGAAAGCAAGGCTTTAATAGATGATACTAGCACAAATAATCAATTAAATCATCATGTTGTTATTACAATTGCTAGAGAATATGGTTCAGGTGGAAGATATGTTGGAAGACTAATTGCTGACAAATTGGGAATTAAATTTTATGATAAAGATTTCATAGAAAAATTGGCACAAGAAACAGGACTATCTGAAGAATATATTGAAGAAAATGAGCAAAAAATGGGTAGGTTCAGCAACTTTAATAATGGATATTATATAGGGTTAAATAATAGTGATGATTTGTTTTTAAAAGAGTCAGAGTTAATTAAAGAGTTAGCTGATAAGGAGTCAAGTGTCATTATTGGTAGATGTGCAGACTTTATTTTAAAAGATAGAAAAGATGTATTAAAGGTCTTTATTTATAGCAATATGGAAGATAAAGTGAAAAGAGCAACTGAAATTTATGGATTTGATAAGATAAAAGCTGAAAAAGAAATTAAGAGAATTGATAAATTAAGAAGCAATCATTATAAGCACTACACAGAAAAAGAATGGAAAGATTATAGTAATTATGATATTTGCATTAATAGTGATAAACTAGGTGTAGAAAAATCAGCAGAATTGATTTGTGAAATGGTTAAAGAAAAAGAAATGTCAATTTTATAGTGAGGAGAAATTAAAATTAAGAGGAGAATGTTGTACTAAAAAGTTTTTTTATTTGTTATAGTAACAGCTTTATTTATGGGTTTGTCATATTTCTGTATAGGAATTAGCAAATCTAAAAGTGTAGAATGTGATACGAGTAAGGTAAATCAAGAAGAAATGATGTGAGTAGGAGAAACAGTAGAGATATATGAAGGAAGAGTTTAATAAAAAGTGTCAATAATATAGAAGAACTGAGAATAATTCTCAAAGGATTAAAGTACTATTTGAAATAATAGCTGAATATAAAGAACACTTGAAAGAGAAAGCTAAAATTGAATATATCGATTAGAAAAAGTGAAGCAGAGTAAATTATTACTCTACTTCACTTTTATTTTTAGAAGGAATTGTGATTTCACATTTAATATGATGTTCATTATTTGGAATAGAAGGGGAATCATATTCTAAATATAAATCTTCATCTTGAGAGAATAAAGAATAGGAATTATAATGAAAAATGATATTAGTAGCATCTTTTGGTATTCTATCTGGTAAATAAGAAAATTCTTTTGCAGAAAAATAGTGGTATTTTACAAATTCATATCTATTAGGGTTAGTATAAGAATAAGGAGAAGATATACCAAAAGTTTTTATTTCAAATATTAGTTGCAGAATTAGAAATATAGGTACTATTAAAAATAGAAAAACAATGTTACCTTCTTTCATTTTAAAGTTTCTTAAAAATGCTAATACCATAAAAATTGCTGAGGTAATATACATGATCAGTAGAAAAGAATTGTCAACATGGTCTATTAATAGATAAAGATAAAAAAGTATATGTGTTCTTGCAATGAGAAAAACTATAATACTAATGAATAAGCATAAGTAATTGATAGATAGTTTTTTAGAAAAACGAATATTAGTAGCAGTATTAATAATGGAATGGCTCTTATTACAATAATTTCTATTGTCTCTTTGCAAAAAGTATGACAATAAATAGTAAGAAAAGACTCAGATAAGTTATAAGATAAAAGTAGTAATATTAAGAAAATGAACAATGTTTTGTGTGATTTATTCATAAATTTATTTCTCCTATTAATATTTGATTTTATTATATCGTTAATTTTTACAAAATAAAAGTAATCTACACAATAAATGATAAAAATAGACAATTTTGCAAAACTTGTGATATAATGTGACTATCAATTTGAACTTTAGGAGGAGCAATCTATGAAGAAATTAAATTTAATATTAGTATACAACCAAGACGAAGATAAGATATTGATGTGCCAAAGAGCAAAAGAGCCTTTTAAAGGGAAGTTTAACTTAGTTGGTGGAAAAGTAGAACAAAATGAAGAAGAATTGCATGCAGCATATAGAGAACTACAAGAGGAAACAGGAATTACGAACCAAGATATTTCACTTTCTCATTTAATGAATTTTCAATATCCATTTAATGATATGGAATTAGAAGTCTTTTATGGAAAACTAAATAAAGAAGTGACTTTAGTAGAAGAAGTAAATCATTTACAATGGATGGATAAGAAAGAAAATTTCTTTGATTACAATAAATTTGCAGGAGAAGGTAATATTGGACATATGGTTCGCCAAGTAGAAGAATTTAAAAAAATAGGAGGAAATGGAAATGAATAGAGAAACAGCTTTAGAAATATTAAAGAAATATAATAAAGAAGAATTTCATATTAGACACGCTTTAACTGTAGAAGGAGTAATGAGATATTTTGCAAAAGAAATGAATGAAGATGTAGAATATTGGGGAACAGTAGGATTATTGCACGATATAGATTTTGAAATGTACCCAGAAGAACATTGTATCAAGTGCGTGGAATTATTAAAAGAAAATGGCGTGGAAGACAAAATGATTCATTCTATTTGTAGCCATGGTTATGGATTATGTTCTGATATTAAACCAGAACATATCATGGAAAAGATTTTATTTGCAACAGATGAATTAACAGGTTTAATTTGGGCTGCAACTAAAATGAGACCTTCTAAGAGTACAAAGGATATGGAAGTATCTAGCTTAAAGAAGAAATTTAAGGACAAAAAGTTTGCAGCAGGTTGCTCAAGAGATGTTATTAAACAAGGTGCAGAGATGCTAGATTGGGAATTAGATACTTTATTTGAGAAAACTATTTTAGCTATGAGAGAAGATGAAGATAAAATAAATGAGTATTGCAAGGAGTAAAAAATGAGAGAGAACACAAAAATAGAAGAAAATGAAACAAAAGAAAAGACAATAGAAGAGATAGAACAAGAACAAAATGAAATCGAAAAAACTAGTAACGGAGAAAAAGAAGAACAAACAGAAGCGAGAAAAAAAGAATTAGAACAATTAGCAAAGGACAATTTAAAAAAGGTGAAAAAAGAAGCAAGCGAATTTAAAAAGTTTATTTCTAGAGGTAATGTAGTAGATATGGCAGTCGGTGTTATTGTGGGAGGAGCTTTTGGAAAGATAGTTACTAGCTTAGTTAATGACATTATCACACCATTAATTGGCATTATTATTGGTGGATTAGATTTTTCAAATTTAACATTAGAAATAGGAAGTTCTAAAATAGCATATGGCTCTTTTTTACAAACTATTATAGACTTTTTAATTATTGCTATTTGTATTTTTACTATGGTTCGATTATTTGAAAAACTAAAGCATGAGGAGAAAAAAGAAAAAGTGGAAGAAGCACCAAAGAAAAGTGAGGATATTATTCTTCTGGAGGAAATTAGAGATTTGTTAAAAGAAAGACAAGGAAATGAGTAAAAAAGATGTTATCTGTATTAGAAGTAAAACGAAAATTACCACAAGCTTTTGTAGACAATTTATATGAATTATTTTCTCCTTTAACAGTAGATAAAATTTTATCAGGTATGGTAGGAGAAAGGTATACCACTTTAAGAGTAAATACCTTAAAGTATGATATTCAAAGCTTGATGAGATATTTTAAAGAAAAAAATGTCAAGTTTGAAAGAGTACCATGGTATCAAGATGCGTTAATAATTAAAAATGTAACGGAGAAAGAAATTCAAAAGTTAGATATATTTGAAAAAGGCTATATCTATTTACAAAGTTTGTCTAGTATGGTTCCACCATTAGTGTTAAATCCAAAACTAGGAGAAAAAGTGTTAGACTTAACTGCAGCGCCAGGAAGTAAAACAACACAAATGGCAGCGATAATGCAAAATACAGGTTCAATTTTAGCCAATGAACTTGATAAAATTCGTTGTGAGAGACTGCAATATAATGTAACAGCACAAGGGGCAAGTATAGTAACAGTTAATAATGATTATGGAGAAAGAATTGGAGGAAAATATCCAGAAGCCTTTGACAAGGTATTATTAGATACTCCATGTAGTGGTGAAGGAAGATTTCTAGCAACAGAGTCTAGAACATACCGAAATTGGTCAGAAAGAAAAGTAAGTGAATTAGTTAAAATGCAAAAAAGATTATTCAAAAGTGCTTACGAGGCATTAATGCCAAATGGAATAATGGTGTATTCTACTTGTACATTAAATTTAGCAGAAAATGAGCAAATTTTAGAATGGGCTTTAGAACAATTTAATCTAAAATTATTAAATATAGAATTAGAACTAAGAGAAATACAACAAGGGCAGACAGAAAGTA
Source organism: Clostridia bacterium (assembly GCA_022797635.1). Lineage (GTDB taxonomy): Bacteria > Bacillota > Clostridia > TANB77 > CAG-508 > CAG-273. Next base: position 137,573 of record JAAWKZ010000001.1, on the reverse strand, counting down.
CTAAGCAAGCTGTTAAAATATTACCTTCTAAAAATATGGAGGGATTTTTTGTGGCTAAGTTAAAAAAAGTAAATAAATGAAGTGAGAAACATAAAAAATGCTTGAACTACTAGTGATTTAATGATAGAATTGTACAAAATGATAAAATTGGATAATAGAGGAGATATTAAATCATGATTTTAGGAGAAATGATAAAAGATCATATGATATATAAACAACAAATTTTTAAATTAGCAAAAGCAGACTTGGTAAAGACATATAGAGGTGCAGCACTTGGATGGGCTTGGGCGATTATCAAGCCTGCCGTTACTATATTTGTTTACTGGTTTGCTTTTGCTATTGGGTTAAGAGCAGGAAAAGACGTAAATCGGATTTCCATTTTTCCTATGGCTCATTGCTGGTGTAATGCCTTGGTTTTATATGAATGATATGCTAACAGCAGGAACAGATACTATTCGAAAATATAGTTATTTAGTAACTAAAATGAAATTTCCAGTATCTACTATACCTACATTTGTTAGTATTTCGAAATTTATTATTCATATTATTTTAATAGTAATTATGATTGGAATTTTTATTTGCATGGGGTATCCACCAAGTGTATATATACTTCAACTTCCAGTTTATATGATATTGATGTTTATTTTCTTTACAATTTGGAGCTTATTTGCTTCACTTCTTTCCTCTATGAGCAAGGATTTTGCAAACTTGGTAAAGTCAATGGTAACAGCGATTTTTTGGTTATCTGGTATTCTTTGGAATCCAGAAACAATTAAAATCGTTTGGATAAAAAAAATATTAATGTTGAACCCAGTTACATTTTTAACAAATGGATTTAGAAATTGCTTTATTAATGAGACCTGGGTTTGGCAAGAACCAAAAAGATTATTATATTTCATTATTATTACTAGTTTATTATTGATGTTAGCCATTTGGACTTATAAAAAGTTGAGAAAAGAAATTCCAGATGTATTAAATTAAAGGAGTTTGAAAGCATGAAGGAAGAAATTGTAATTAGGTTTAATCATGTAACGAAAATGTATAAGTTATTTAAGAATGACAAAAAGAGATTGTTATATACATTTTGTAAAAAGATAAAATATAAAGAAAAAAAGGCAGTAAATGATGTATCTTTTGAAATAAAAAAAGGAGAAGCAGTAGCACTATTAGGAAGAAATGGAGCAGGCAAATCTACCATTTTAAAAATGATAACAGGTGTGTGTTTTCCGACAACTGGAGAAATAACAGTTAATGGTAGAGTAAGTGCTTTGCTAGAATTGACATCAGGATTTGATCCAGAGTTTACTGGTAGAGAAAATATTTATTTAAAAGGACAGTTATTAGGAATTAAAGATAGAGAAATTAAAGAATTAGAACAACAAATTATTGACTTTGCTGAAATAGAGGAGTATATAGACCAACCAGTAAGAACTTATTCAAGTGGTATGAAGGCAAGACTAGGTTTTTCTATTAACGTAAATATAAGGCCAGAGATTTTAATTGTAGATGAAGCCTTAAGTGTAGGAGATGAAGAATTCAAAAGAAAATGTGTCAAAAAAGTAAATGAAATTACTAGCAATGACAATATTACTTTATTATTAGTAACACATGTGACAAGTGTAGCAAAAGAATTTTGCAAAAGAGGACTATTAATGAAAGATGGTAAATTAATTTATGAAGGACCAATAGATGATGCAATTACGAGATATGAGGAAACATACAAGAAGAAGTAATGGAAGGAGTTTTTAGATAAGTGAAAAATAAGTTTTCAATATTAGTACTATTAGAAACATCTGAAAATATAAAAGAAGCGATTTTTGATTTAGTAAAAACTATCAATTTTTTAGATACAGAAATTATTTTATTAGACAATATAGGAGCAAAAGCAGAAAACAGTGAACTAGAAGAAACCTTATTGAAATATCCTGCTATTGTTTATATAGATGCAAAAAATAAAAATAAGAGTGAAGCTTACAATATAGGAATACAAAAAGCAACAGGAAATTATATTACTTTTATAGAGCAAGGCGTAAAATATGATAAAGGTGCAATCTCAAATGTTAAAAAGTATATAGAAAAAGAACAAGCAAAAATTATATGTTTGAAATCATATTATGTACAAGCTAAAAATACGAAAAAATATAAGATGTCACCTAATATTAATTCTAAGATAAACTTAATAATAGAACCATTAAAAATAGGTTTAGCATTAGAAGGATATTTTTTTCAGAAAGAATTAGTAGAACAGTTTGATGGAAATATACATTTTGAAGATGCTAAAATAAAGTTTATATTAGAAAATCTTATGAAATGTCCAGAGTACTATGTAGTAAAGAACAAATTTGTATATTATACTACACCAAAAGAAGATGATACCTCAACAAACTTGATTCAATATGATAAGCAATGGTATAATTCATCTCTTACTGATTTTGTAATTCCATTTTTAAAGGGAATACGTGGAGAAATTCCAAGTTTTATCCAAGAAGCAATGTTATATTATATATTTGCAAAATATAATTGTAATTCAAATGACAGAAATAAAATGATATTATCTAGAGAGGAAGCGAAAGATTTTTTTGACAGTACAGCTATTGCATTAACCTATATTGATACAGATTTAATCTTACAGAGAGATAAAGAGTCTTTATATAGGATACCTAGATGGATAGCTTATCAATTTGTTTTAGCTAAGAATCAAAAACTTGGACTAGAAACTAATTTGAAAATTGCTGATGAAATGATTTACTTATGTGATGATAAGGATAAACATTTATTTAGCCAGATAGAAGATGAACATATTACTGTATATGCGATTAATTCTACTAATGAAACAATAGAGATTGACTTTTCTGTCAGCATTCAAGATATGATGCAAGAAAAGGATGTTAGTGTATTTGTTAAATATAATGATAAAATAATAGAAGCTACTAAAACAGATTGTTATCCACTTTTAAAAGTGTTTGGACTAACTATTGCTAAAAAAATATATTTCCATTTATCTATTAAAGCAGAACAAAAAGGAAAAATAGAATTCTATTTTAAATATCAAGATAAAGAATGTAAATTCAATATAAAATATGAAAAAGTACAAGCCCATTTAAATAATTCAAGATTTTCTTATTGGCAGATAAATGATAAATATTATTTGTGTAATAAAAGAGATCACTTAGTCATAGAGCCAAAAAGAATATTTTCAGGATTATGGAAAGAAGTAAAATATTTTATAGCAAGAATAATAAGAGCAAAACGCATCATATTTGCTTTAAAGTATTTTACATTGAGATTGGCATATTGGTGTGTAAAGCCATTTTACAAGAGTAAACAAATATGGATTACTTTTGATAAATTGTATAAAGCTGGAGACAATGGGGAATATATATATAGATATATCAAAGAAAATCATCCTGAAATAAAAATATATTATGTGATAAAAAGGGAATCTTTAGATTATAAGAGACTAAAAAATGAGAAGAATGCACATATATTAGTATATGAAACGTTTAAGCATAAATTAGTGTCTTTATTAAGTACAGCTATACTAGATACTCATGCTAATGCAATATCTTATTGTAGCTTTGATACTAAGAGAGCAAGAAGCTATATAGGTGATTTATTTAATGCAGAAGTTATTTGTATTCAACATGGATTATCTATTCAAAAAATAGCACAATACCAAAATAGATTATTTGATAATATTAAATTATATTGTTGTGCTTCTCAATATGAAATACATAACCTATTAGACAATCCAATGTATGATTTTAGAGAAAATCAAATAGAATTAACAGGACTAGCAAGATATGATGGATTAAAAAGTAATGAGCAAAGACAAATATTAATTACACCAACATGGAGAAGAAATATTGTGAATTCTAATGTAGCTCATATTAAAAAAGATCATAATACATTCTTTAAAAATAGTAAATATTATCAGATATATAATCAATTGATAAATGATAAAAAATTGATTGAAACAGCTAAGAAGCATAATTATAAAATAACATATTTATTGCATCCAGCTATTAGTGCACAAAAGGAAGACTTTGAGAAAAATGAAGATGTAGAAATTATAGCTGCTACTGACAATATGAATTATGAAAAAATATTAACAGAAGCTAGTTTAATGGTTACAGATTATTCAGGGGTCCAATTTGACTTTGCTTATATGAGAAAGCCAATTGTCTATTATCATCCAAATGAATTGCCACCACATTACGATGCAGGAGGATTACAATACGAAACTATGGGCTTCGGACCAATTTGTAAAACACATGAGGAAATTGTGGCACAATTATGTAATTACATGGAAAAGAATTGTCAAATTGAAGAAGAATATATTAAAAGAGCAAATGACTTTTTTGCATATGATGATTACAACAACTGTGAAAGGATTTATCAAAGTATCCAAAATAAATTAATTAAAAAGAATAAACAAGAGATAGAAGAGAAAGGAGTAGAAAATGAACATTGCGATTATCTTTGCAGGAGGTAGTGGTACTAGAATGAAAACTCATGGACTACCAAAACAATTCTTAAAAATTGAGGGGAAAACAATTATTGTTAAAACGCTAGAGAATTTTGAAATTAATAAGCAAATAGATAAAATTTATATTGCTTGTAAAGAAGATTGGATTGATTACCTAAAAGAGGAAATTGAGCAATCAGGTATCAGGAAAGTAGTTAAGATTGTAAAAGGTGGAGAAAGTGGACAAGACTCTATTTTCAATGCTTTGTATGCTGCTTATGAAGAAAATCCAAAAGACTCTATTGTATTAATCCATGATGGAGTAAGACCTTTTATTAGCCAAGAGTTAATTAATCAAAATATTGAAGATGTAAAAAAATATGGAACTTCTATTACAGTAACACCTTGCTTTGAAACTGCCATTCAAAGTAGTAATGGAGAATTAGTAGAAGAAGTACCAAATAGAAGTGAAATGTATACTGCTCAAGCACCACAATGTTTCAGATTAGGAGAAATTGTAGAAGTTCATCAAAAGGTAAGACAAACTGAAAAAGGTTATAATGGCGCAGTAGATTCTTGTAATCTTATGAGAAACAATGGCTATCCTGTACATATGACAATGGGACCAAGAAATAATATTAAAGTAACTACTCCAACAGACTATTATCTAATTCAAGCATTATATAAATATAAACAAGACGAATATAAATCAGAAAATGAACTAAATAAGATTATAGAAGAAGATATCAATCATATCTTAGATAATCCTATTAATTTTAAAAAGTTAGAAAATTCTACTGTATTAATTACAGGAGCTAGTGGAATGATAGGAACTTATCTTTTATACACTTTAGCTATACTAAACGACCTAAGGTCTCTAAATATTAAGATAGTTGCTTTAGTAAGAGATAGAAATAAAATTACAGGATATTTAAAAAATAGAGATGATCTTATTGTATTAGAACAAGATGTATGTGATAGAATTAATTATGATGATAAAGTGGACTACATTATTCATGCAGCAAGTCCTGCAAGTCCTAAAATCATGAAAGATGCACCAGTAGATACACTAATGGCAAATACTTTAGGAACATATAACACATTGAAATTAGCAAAAAAGAGTAATACAAAATCTTATGTATTTATTTCTTCTAGAGAAGTTTATGGTGAACCTTATGAATGGCAAGAAGAGTTTAAAGAAGATACTTATGGCTTCATTGATCCTTTACTTCCAAGATCATGCTATCCAGAGGGAAAAAGAGCTGCTGAAAATATGTGTGTAACTTTCAAAGAGCAATATGGAGTAAATGCAAAGATTGTAAGACCAGCACATACTTATGGACCTGGAATGTCAATTTATGATGGAAGAGTACAAGCTGATTTCTTAAAAAATGTGGTAGAACATCAAAATATTTTAATGAAGAGTACAGGGGAAGCTTTAAGAACTTATACCTATATTAGAGATGTAGTAGCAGGAATCTTTTTCGTATTACTAGAAGCAGAGGACATTGCCTATAATGTTGCAGATGAAGAAGCTAAGATTACCATAAAAGGGCTAGCAGAATTATTAGTAGGGCTATATCCAGAGAGAAAATTAAAAGTAGAAATGAAAATAGAAGAAAACCAAAAAGGTGTGGCACCATTTAAATTAGGAACTATTAATAGTGAGAAAATTAGAGCTTTAGGCTGGAAACCAACTATCACAATAGAAGAAGGCTTTAGAAGAACTGTGGAATATATTGAGAGTACTCAAGGAAAATAGAGCTAATAATTAATTTACTAAAACTTAAAAAGGAGTAGTAATGGGAAACCAAACAAAGAAGAATTGCATTATAGATATTTATTGGGAAAGAATATTTTTAAATGTTACTTTTAAAATACAGGAAGAAGTACAACAAATTTATTTAGTTTCTGGTAAGGAACAATATTGTATACCTTTAAAGAAGACAGAATTAGAACATCAATATTGTGTTAAAATTAATATAACAAATTTAGAAGGAAAAATGCTAGAAAATGGTAATTATCGTTTTAAAATAAAGAAAAGTGAACAAGAATACGAAGAATTAGTGATTGATTATCCAGTAGCATATAAGCTAGAAAATTTAGACAAAGTATTTAGATATTATCGTGATATCTATGCTTACACTATTAATTTTGCTGTAAAAAAACTAGCAGATGAGCAACTAGTTTGTGTGATAATGTCTAGATATATGAAATTAAATAAAAATCCTAGAAAACATTGTTTCTCTAATAGAAGTATGAAGGGATTTTTGAAGGATACTAGTTTCAATTTTATGGCAAATGCTATGCAAGGGTTATATCAACTTTTTAACTTTTTACATCCTAATAAAGGTAAAAACATCTTATTGATGTCAGAAACTAGAGCTCCTATGGGAGGGAATTTGTTAGCATTAAATCAGAGATTGAAAGAGAGAAAGATAGACCAAGAATATAAAATAAGCTATTCTTTTTCAACTACTTTACAAGAAAATAAATTTCACATTATGACAAAATGGCTTCAACTAATTTGGAAAATTTCTAAACAGGCATTTATTTTTATAGATGATTATTCTCCAATATTTAAATATATTGATATTAGTCCAAAGACAAAGCTAATTCAAGTATGGCATGCAGGTGTAGGATTTAAATCAGTTGGATATGCAAGATTTGGTTTTGGAGGACCAGAACCATATCAAAGTAGCCATAGAAAATATGATTATGCCATTGTTGGAGAAGAAGCATTAATTCCTGTATATGAAGAAGTATTTGGAATTACAAAAGATAAAATATTACCATATGGGCTTGCTAGAATGGATCACTTTTTTGACAAAGAAAATATAGAAAAAATCAAAGACAATTTATATAAACAATTTCCAAATTTAAAGGGAAGAAAAGTGATTTTATTTGCTCCTACCTTTAGAGGTAGAAGACAAGCAAAGGCATATTATCCTTATGATAAATTAGATTTTGCTAAGATTTATGAAGTATGTAAACAAAAAGATGCAATTTTCATGATAAAAATGCATCCATTTATTCAAGAAAAAGTAGAAATTCCAAAAGAATATGCTGATCATATTCAAGATTTTAGTGATTATACAGATGTTAATGATTTATATTATATAGCAAATGTGCTAATTACAGATTATTCTTCTAGTGTTTATGAGTATAGCAAGTTAAATAAACCAATTCTATTATATACTTTTGATTTAGATGATTATCAACTAATTAATAGAGTGCATAAAAATGTGAGGGAGTATGAGTTTGCAACTGTATGCTGTACTTTAGAAGAATTATTAGAACAACTAGAGAATTTACCTATGGAAGAAAAACAAAATAGAGAAGTAGATAAGTATAAAATGGCTTCTGATTTAATTATTGATAATATTATTTTAAAGGGAAAAGAATGATAAAAAAGATATTCATATTTGGAGCAAATTTGATTTACTGTTTTTTTAAGTTATTGCCAATACAAAAGAAAATTACTATGATTAGTAGACAATCAAATAAAAAAACAGTAGATTTTATGTTGCTAGAAAAGGGAATAAGAAAAAAATCACCAAACTATAAGGTTGTAATATTATGCAAAGAGTTAAAAGGTGGGGCAAAAGCAAACTTACGAAATAAAGTAAGTTATGCTTTTCATTGTGTTCGCCAAATGTATCATATTGCTACCTCTAAGGTTGTAGTTTTAGATTCTTATTGTATTTTAATTAGTATATTAAAACATAAAAAGAGTTTGAAAGTCATTCAAATGTGGCATTCTATGGGAACTATGAAAAAGTTCGGCTATCAAATTTTAGATAAAGAAGAGGGCTCTTCTAGTAAAATAGCGAATTCTATGAAAATGCATAAAAATTATACTTATGTTTTTGCAAGTGGAGAAGCATATGCTAGTTTACTAGAAGAAGGCTTTAACTGTGGAATGGATAAAATAAGGATTTTTTCGCTACCTAGAGTGGATTTGCTAACAAGTAAAACCTACAAAGAAGAAATAAAAAGCAAGATAGAAGAAAAATATCCAGAAATAAAGTCGAAAAAGAATATTGTGTATTGTCCAACTTTTAGAAAAAATGAGAAAGATTTTAATAGTAAGCTAAAAGAGATAATAGAAAAAATAGATAAAGACAAATATAATCTTATTTTAAAATTACATCCACTGAGCAAAGTAGAAATAGAAGAAAATAGTATTATTAATGACAAAGAGTTTTCTACTATGGACATGTTGTTTGTAGCAGATTATGTAATTAGTGATTACAGTTGTATTATTTATGAAGCAGCTATTTTAGAAATTCCATTATACTTTTATGCCTTTGATTTACAAAAGTATTTAGATACAAGAGGATTAACAATTAATTATAAAGAAGAATTACCAGGAGTGGTAAGTGAAACAATAGAACCAATTATAGAGGCAATAGAGAGTAAAGAGTATAATAAAGAAGAATTACAAGCTTTTAGAAAAAAGTACATACAAAATATAGAAGATACAACCGATAAGATAGTAGACTTTATATTTGATATTATTTAGGAGGGAAATATGCGCAAAATATTGAATAACAAGACAAAAATATATTGGATATATACGCTTCTTTTTATATTGATAGCATGTATCGTATTTTCTGTTTTTGTAGTGAATAAACGTAGTTTTATTTGGCAAAGTGATGGATTAAAGCAACATTATATTATTTTAAAAGATTTTAATGAAAAGGTTAGAGGATTTTTATCTAATCCAAGTGAAGGCTTTGAATTTTTTTCATGGAATATGGGATTAGGGCTAGATGTGATAGGTCAGTATTCTTATTATGTTTTAGGAGATCCATTTGCGTATATAAGTCTATTATTTCCTATGCAATATTTGGAAGTGGCTTATAATTTTCTCATTATTCTTCGATTATTTTGTATAGGACTTGCTTTTATTACTTATAGTAGATATCATGCTAGAAAAAATGAAGACAAAGAAGAAAAAACATATAATATTTTGATAGGTGCTTTAATTTATACTTTTTCAGCGTATAGTTTATTTGCAGGAGTAAGGCATCCATATTTTCTAAATGCTATGCTTCTATTTCCATTACTTTTATTAGGAGTAGATAAACTTTTTAGAGAAAATAAGAAAGTGTCATTTATTATTTTTATTGCATTATCAGCTATATCTAATTATTACTTTTTCTATATGCATACAATTATGGTAGTCATTTATGCAATTATTCAATATATTTATGAATATAGAAAAGAGGGAGCAAAGCATTTTTTTCAAAAGCTAGGTTCTGCTATTTTATGCTATGTTATAGGTGTTTTAATTGCAGGTATTATATTAATGCCTACTATTCATTCATTTATCAATTCAGCAAGAAGTGATGAAGAAACAATATGTCAATATAGTACAGCTTATTATAAAAATTTATTTACTAAGAATTTACTTACTGTAAATGAAAATAATTGGAGTGCAATAGGAGTATCTTCCATCATTTTATTAATGCTACCAGTTTTATGGTTGAGAAGAAAAGAACATAAAGTTTATTTGAGTTATTTTCTAGTAGCAACAATTATGCTATTAATACCTTTTATTGGTTCTTTAATGAATGGTTTTTCATTTCCCAATAACCGTTGGTCTTTTATGTATAGCTTTATTTTGGCGTATATTGTAACAATATGTTTTGATACAAAATATACACAAAAAGAACTAAAGTATATGGGAATATTTTTTATGATATATAGTGCAATTGGAATTATAGTAAATTTTGCTGGCAAATCCAAATCTACTATGGTGATTTACTGTATACAAATTATTATAGCATTGTTTATGTTTAGTGCAATTTTATATCAAGCTAAAAAAGAAATTAACCTTGCATCTAAAATAAAGATAGATAAATTGAAGGTATTTATATTACTTTTAGTTATTATGAATATTCTAGTAATGTCATATGGACTTTATAGTTCCTATGATAAAGGATATGCAAAACAATTTATTAAACTAGGTGATGCTGAAGAACAAATAAATACACAATTGAAAAAACATAAGGATTATTCTCAATATATAAGAGGAATTTTAGAAAAGGATAAGAGTTTTTATCGTATTTCAAAAGTACCACATGAAATAGTAAATTACTCTATTTATCACCAATATCCTTCGACAGAAGTATATCTATCATTAGGTAATAAATATATATATAATTTAAGTAAAGAATTAGCAGATAATAGATATTCAGTAACAATGAATATTAGAGGATTGGGAGACAGAACGAAGATAACAACATTATTGGGAAATAAATATTATGTGACAGATGAGAAAAATCAGAAGAATATTCCTTATGGATATTCTTTAGAAAAAGAAACAGATGAGGTAAAAATTTATCGCAATAATTATCCACTTTCTATTGGAGTTTCATATAATCAATATATGTTAAGAGAAGAGTACGAAAAATTAAATCCAGTTGAAAAAGAAGATGCACTATTAAAGGTAGCTGTTATTGATAAGATAGAAGATTTAAAAGGAATTAATTTGCAAGAAAAACAAGACATTAGTGATATTCAAAACTGCTACCAAAGTATTCCTTATCAATTGATAGAAAAAGAAGAAACTGTAAAGAAAAAGGAAAGTAAAAAACAAATTATTGCTAAAAAAGATAAGCAAAGTATTGAGTTAGAAATAGGTAATGTTGAAAATTCTGAATTGTATGTTTATATTTCTGGGTTTGAATTTCTAGATACTAAAAAGCATATAATAACAGCTAGATTTAAGGATAAAGTAGTAAGTAAAGAGGTTAATAATAAAATTACTTCAGCTTATTACCAAAAAGCACCACAAATAGTATTAAACCTTGGGTATTACGAAAAAGCAGAAGGAAAAATAGAATTAACTTTTAGTACAAAAGGAACTTATAATTTTGACGATATACAAGTAATTGCAGTTCCTATGAATAATTATGAAAATACAATTCGAGAGCTACAACAAAATGAATTGAAAGAAGTAACATATAATAATCGAGAAATTAGAGGAAAGCTTGACTTAAGTCAAGATGCTATTTTACAAATAGCATCAAATTATACTAGTGGATGGAAAGCATATATAGATGGAGTGGCAGTAGAAACAATTCATGTGAATACAGCATTTATAGGAATTCCAGTAAAAGCGGGCGAGCATGAAATCTATTTAGAATATGAAGTGCCATATTTGAAATTGGGAATAGCATTTACAAGTATAGGAATAGTAGCATTTATAGTAGTTGCTATTTTAGAAAAGAGAAGAGTTAGGTAATTAATTGAATATATAGAGCATAAAAAATCTTAATATAGTTATCTATATTAAGATTTTATTTTTAATATTAAATTGACAGTTTTTAATTATTTTCTGTGATTTGATTCATATTTTTTATTATGAACTTTTTAAAATATTCTATGATATGTATCTTTTGTAAAAATTTAATGAAATACATACAAATTAATGAAAGTACAAAACAAAGGAGCAAATAGATAGGAACTTTACTAGAATAGGAGAGGGAAGAAAGTGGTGAAAACTCCATTATAAAGTTTCTTACTACAATGTGGCATATATAAAGTGGCAAACTCAATTTTTCTAACCAAAAGAAAAATTGATGATTAAAACAGTTAAGTTCTAATGTCTTTTCACTAAAAGCTAAAAGAATAGAGATTGCTAAAATTGGAACTATTATAAAATCATATTTACTAGTAGAGGCGAATTGAGCAATTAAAAAAGGAAATATAAATCCAATAATTTCGATAATAGTAATTACAAACCTTCCAAATTTAGTAAAATTAATCTGTTTAACCTTTTGACAAATTAGGTATAAAATACATCCTAAACTTAGTTCGCTAAATGCTCGTATAACACCCTTAAAAGTGAAGTTTATCCAAATATCAGGACCTCTTAAATTAGAGTAATTTCTACTTAACCAGCCAAAACCTAAAAGTACAATTAAAGGAGCTACCAAGTAAATAAAGTTTTGCTGATATTTCCTAAGAAGAGGATATAATATCATCATAGATAAAAGCATTGCTGATATATACCAAGCTTGTCCAATTACTACATTTCCATTTAAACCAGTCATACGTAGTAATAAGATATCCCAAATAGAGGAAATATTCTGATAAGTTCCAACATCATTATAGATATTCTGTAATAGTAGTCCAAGAAATCCACCAAATAACATATAGGGAAGAAAGAAAAGGTATTTTTTCCAAATAAAATGGAAAGTTTCTTTTCCTAAATTTTCTGTCCCCATTTTTTGTTCATTTTTTCGTAAGGTTGTCTTAGCTAATAAAAAGCCAGAGACTAAAAAGAAAAATTCAACTGCTATAGCACCTTGACTAAACAAAGTGGATTCTTCATTTGTTGCTAAAAGCTGACTATGAAAAAGAACAACCATTATACAAAAACAAAATTTCCAAAAACTAATAATACCATTATGTTTTTTTAGAGAAATAGGCACGAGTTGATTTTTTATCATAGTATCTGTATCCTTTCATTTGTACTTATATTTGTATCTTTATTTTTCTAATTTATGAAATACTTTTTTACCCTTTTTCAAAATAGCATATCCTTCTTTAAAATCATTTTCAGATAATTGGTGAGTAGTCTCAAGTATTTTTTCATCATTTAAGGAAATACCACCTTGCTCAATTAAAGTTCTAGCTTGTCCTTTAGAAGGAGCAAAACCAATTTGTATCATAGCATCTAAAATAGAGATTGGAAGGCTTTCTATTTTAGAAGTAGGCATATTATCTAAGCTACCATTTCCTTCAAATAAAGCTTGAGCTGCTTCTTCCGCTTTTTTAGCTTCTTCTTCACCATGAATTAGTTTTGTAATTTCAAAAGCTGCCACTTTTTTAGCTTCATTCATTCTTTCATCTTGATATGCACATAGTTCGTTAATTTGTTCCATTGGTAGGAAAGTGATTAATGATAAAACAGTTTTTACATCTGCATCATCAATATTTCTCCAGTATTGGTAGAATTCATATGGGGAAGTTTTTTCTGGGTCAAGCCATAAAGCACCTTTTTCTGTTTTACCCATTTTTTTGCCTTCTTTAGTGGTTAATAATTTAAAAGTTAAACCAAAAGAATCAGAATGTCCAACTCTACGAATTAAATCAACACCACCTAAAATATTAGACCATTGGTCATTTCCACCTAATTGTAATTTACATCCATAAGTTTCATATAAATGTAAAAAGTCATAAGATTGCATTAACATATATCCTAATTCAAAGAAAGTAAGACCACGTTCCATTCTTTGTTTATAACATTCTGCTGAAAGCATTTTATTTACAGAAAATAGAGAACCAATATCACGCATAAATTCTACAAAGTTTAAGTTTAAAAGCCAATCACCATTATTTACAATAACAGCAGCATTTTCGCCTTCAAAACTTAAAAATTTAGCCATTTGTTTTTTAAAACATTCTGCATTGTGATTAATTTCTTCACGAGTCATCATTCTTCTCATGTCAGTTTTTCCAGATGGGTCACCAATAGTTGCAGTACCACCACCAAGTAGAATAATAGGTTTGTGACCTGCTTTTTGCATTTGAGATGCAACCATTAAAGAAATAAAGTGACCAATATGTAAGCTATCAGCAGTAGGGTCAAAACCAATATAAAAAGGAACACTCTCTTTTCCTAGTACATCTTTTAATTCCTCATGAGTTACTTGTTCAATATAACCTCTTTCCATTAAAGTATCAAATACGTTTTCTTTTGCCATATCATTATCATTCCCTTCATTTACAATTTAATCAATATTTTATCACTAGATAAGGCGAAAAGACAAGTATTTTTTAATATTTTATGTGCTTTTGCAATCAATAATTCAGAATATTTTTTGTAATCTCTTTACAAGGATAAAATTTGTTGATAAAATAGGAATGTATTAATTTATAAAAGGAGCACATGAAAATGATAATGGCTAGAACTACTGAGGCTGTACACACACACACACACACACACCAGGAGTTTTACAGAACAAAATAATTTTATAAGAAAGGGTGGTAACACCTTTATTATTGATGAATTAAAAGACAGACCAGATTTATCCTCGTAAATCTAGCCTGTCATTTTTGTGTGCTTAAAAAGGAAGGAGTAAAGAAAATAAAGGAGAATGGAAAAAGAAAGATATCAAGTTATTAGAAAATCTAATGAAGAAATGTATCATAAAGAACTTCCTATTATTGTCAAAGAATTAAATACAGCAAAAGATGTATATACAGGAAAAGAAGTTATTGATATTACAATACGAAACATAGGAAATAAAATGATTAAAGCAGTTGATTTTTATATAGAGTTTTTTGACAACTTAAACACTTTAAAAGACAAAAAACAATATACTTTTGAGAATTTAGAATTAGCCATTAATACAGAAACTAATTTTATATGTGATGTTAATTCTACGAAAGTAAATATGAAAGACATTCCGAAAATAAAGATATATGAAATAAGATTTGCAGACAATGAAAAGATAACACAGGAGTATGTGTTAGAGGGCTTAAAGAATACAGATGAAGTAGACAAATTAGGAAAATTAGCAAATCAGTACAAAAGAGAAGTAAAAGAAATGAAAAGCGGAATTAATGTAAAAGCTTATTATCATGATTTTGGAGATTACTGGCATTGTGTGTGTGGAAACTACTATTTTAAAGATGTAAATACCTGTCCCGACTGTAATATAGAAAAAAATAAATTAGTACAAATAACAGACAAAAAATACTTGACTAAAAGATTAGAAGAATATGAAAAAAAGCAAGAGGAAATCAAAGAAAAAACAATTCAAGGAGCTAAGAAAGTAGGAAATAAAACACTGAAAATTGCAATTATCATAGTGATTGCAGTAATAATTGGTGTAATTGCATTTTTTATTGGAAAAGATATGATGGTAAAATCTAAAATTAAAGAAAATGACTTTGATTCTGCTGCTAAACTTACTGAAAATTTATATGAAAAATATGCAAAGTACATATATCAATTAGCAGACCAATATGCTAATGAAGGTGACCTGATAAAAGAGTATAACATTTTAAAAGCAACATCAGATTATGTGACACAATATAAAGGAAAAGATGCTTTAGATGAACAATTCAATGATAGATATATATATGTTATGTACCAATATTTTGTCAAACAATATGAGAATAAAGATTATGAAGAATGCTATTCTTTACTAGAAACTTTGCAAAACAATGAAAAGTATAAAGATGATGAAACATTATTAAAAGCAAGTAATGCGGTGAAATATAACACTTCTTTAAAATTAATAGAAACACAAGAATATGAGCAAGCAATAAATTTACTAGAAATGATAGACGAAAGTTATGAAGGACGTAATGAACAAATAAAAGAGGCTAAGTATTTAAGGGGAGTTTACCTATTTGAGGGTAAAAATTATACTGAGGCAAATCAATATTTTGAAAAGATGCTAGAGTATAAAGATGCTAAAGAAAAGTACAAAGAAGGAATGTATTATTTGGCAAAAGAAAAATTTGAACAATACAAGGAAAATAAGACAGCTAGTTATGATAAACTAAATAGTATTTTATCAGATTTTAAAAAAGCAGAAGATTTTAGTGACACTAAAAAATATATTTCAGAAATAACAGAAGCCTTAAAGTGGGAAGGAACTTGGCATAACCAAGATAAATATCTTACAGCAAGTAAATATGATATAAAAATAGACTATTTTAATAAGCGAATAACATATTTGAGCCAGAAGTACTATTTTGAAATGAAAAATGGCAGAATGGAAATGTATTCTGGTATTGTCAGTGGAGAATATTTTGGTCATTACCATTATGCTGTTTTAAAAAATAATATTATTACAATTAAAGATACAGGAGAAATAGATTATGGAACTAATAGAGAGGATGATACTTTTAAAAGATGATAGTAGGAGGAAAGAAGATGAATAAAAAATTAAAGTCATTATTAATAGTATTAGTGGTTGCTATTCTTGCAGGAGTTACAGTTTTTGTGTTAATAAATAAAATACTTGAACCAGAAACGACTTCAAAAGAATTATTTTCAAAGGTAAATTATGACATAGCACAAGCATTTAATAATCTTGGAAATTATCAAGCAACAATGGTAGATGTAATAGAAAATGAATTTTCAGTTTATATTGATGAAGAACAGCAAACTGTGGATATGTCAAAAAGTGAAAGATATACAAAGGCAGTAAATGAAATTGTAACAGAATGTGATGGAATAATAAACTATGATACAAAAGGCTCATCAAAAACTATGCTAGAGTATGTAAAATATGCGAAAACCGTAGCGACTGAAATGAAAGAATTTTATCAAAATTCTTTAAAAGAAACAACCATAACAGAATATGACGAAAATTTAAATCAATATATGAAAGATTTTACCCAAACTAAAATGCCGAAATTGACAGAACTATTAAATAAAGCAACTGAAGAGATTATGGGAGAAGAAAATCAAAATGTAGAAAATGGAATAAAATAGAAAAGGAGAAAGAGAGAATGGAACAAGATTATTACAAAGTAAAAAAGGCACAAAATATTTCATTGATTGTTATAATAGTGGTATTTATAATTGGAGCAATTGGTTGCTTTTGCAGTGGAACAGAAGAAGTTGGAGTAGGATTAATTATAGGAGGAGCAATAGTAGTAGCAGCACAGTCGTGGATGAACTATCTATTCTTGTTAAAAATTAAAGGTCCTATGATAATAATTGAACAAAATAAAGAAATCATAGAGATGTTGTCTAAAATAGTGCAGAAGTAAGAAAAATTGACTTATATTAGAAAAAGAAAAGAATTCAGGTTTTGCAAGAACCTGAATTTTTTGCGTGAATTGGGTTTACTTTAGGATAGTGATAATGATATAATACAAGCAAAAATCGAGAAAAGGTAAGGAGGAAGAGGATACTTGTAAAAGAGATATCTTCGATATAGGATATGGAATGGATGAATAGTTCTATGCAAGAAATTGAGCCAAACAAAATTAGTAATCAAGAGCAAAAAGAAAAGGTGGCTAAAGAAGTAGCAACAAAGGCGAAAGATGGAGATGTAATAGGATTTGGTTCAGGTTCTACTGCCTATTTAGCAGCAAAAGAAATTGCAAAAAGAATGGAAGAAGAAGGATTAAAAATAACAGCAATACCAACTTCTTTTGAGATAAAAGCATTATGCCAAGAATTAAAAATTCCAACAGTGAGCATTTTAGAAGCAAAACCAGATTGGGCATTCGATGGTGCAGATGAAGTATCTAAACAAGATAATATTTTAATTAAAGGTAGAGGTGCAGCATTGTTTAAAGAAAAGCTAAACATGGTAAATAGTGGAATTACCTATATCCTAGTAGATGATAGCAAATTTGTGGACAAGCTAAATGAGAAATTTCCAATACCAATTGAAGTATATCCAGAAGCGATTAGTAGTGTGAAAGAAGCATTGTTAGATTTAGGGCTTACAGAATGTACTTTAAGAAAAGCAGAGAAAAAAGATGGTCCAGTATTTACAGAAAATAACAATGTCATTTTAGATACAAAATTTGTAGAAGTATATGAAACTTTAGAAGAAGATATTAAATCCATTACAGGAGTAATTGAAAGTGGATTATTTATAGATTATCCAATAGAAGTATTACACTTTTTTTAGTTCTAGGAAACTACATTTGTAAAAATGTAGTTGACATAGAAATAAATTATGCGATGTGTTACAAATTAAGATAGTTCTAGGAACGAATGTGACATAGAAATATCTTATGTAGAGACATTTAAAGCTTTGCTTTTTAGAATTTGTTAATTCGTAAGAGAAATTAGAAGAAGGGGAAATATAGAAAAAACAAGAGGAGGAAGGACTATGTGGGGAGACATCGCTATTGCATTTTTGTTAGCATTTATTACCGCTTTTGTACTAACACCATATACAATGCGACTAGCAAAAAAAGTAGGAGCAATAGATATACCAAATGACAGAAGAGTAAACAAAAAACCAATGCCAAGACTAGGAGGAGTGGCTGTTATTTCAGGTTTCTTAGTGTCAACCGTTTATTTATTAATTGTTATGAACCTAGAACACTCTGTTGACCTATTTGGAGAAGAACAGTACTGGCTTAAAATGCTTGGTTTCTTTATTGGTATTGCCATATTAGGAATTACTTGCTTTATTGATGATGCCAAAGGAATACCAAGTTGGGTGAAACTTATTATGCAGATTATCGCAGCTGTTATTGTAGTAGCTTGTGGAGTTCGCATTCAAAATGTTCATTTACCATTTTTAGATGACAAAATTGGCTTAAATGAATGGTTTTCTTGTGGACTTACTATTTGCTGGATTATTGGAATTACGAATGCTATTAATTTAATTGATGGTTTAGATGGTTTATCTTCAGGAATTACTTTAATTTCATGTTTTTCATTGTTAATTATTTTTACTCTTAATAAATCACCACTCATTGCAGTACTCTTAATTGCAGCATTAGGTGGAGCAATAGTTGGATTTTTACCATTTAATTTTAGCCCTGCAAGAACTTTTATAGGGGATACTGGTTCTAACTTCTTAGGATTTTCCTTAGCCATTATTTCTATTTTGCGGAGTAGCTAAGACTTATACTGCTATTGTATTAATTGCACCAATTATCATACTAGCTTTCCCAATTTTTGATACTTTGTATGCTATTATACGTAGAATTATTAAAGGAAAGTCCATTAAAGCAGTGTTTCAAGCAGACAAAGGACATTTGCATCATAGATTAATGAAAAAAGGTTATACACAAAAACAAGCTGTGTTTATCTTATATGGGCTTACTGCTACTTTAGGAATGTTTGCAGTTATTTTATTAGAAAGTGGTATTTGGAAAGCGATATCATTTGCTTTATTAATAATTGCATTTGTAGCAATTGGATACAAAGATATTTTTAGAGTGAAAGCAAAGGAAGAAGAAATAATAGAGGTAGACGAAAAGAACATTAGACATGATAAGAAATAGAAAATACCAAAAAGGAAGGCAAAAGAATGGATGAAGAAAGACTAATTAGTCCAGAATTAGAAGATATTCAAGAAGAAAGAATAGAAAATACTTTAAGACCTAAAACTTTAGAAGAATATATTGGACAAGATAAAGTAAAAGAAAATATGAAAATCTATATTGAGGCTGCCAAAAAAAGAGGTGAGCCTCTTGATCATGTTTTACTATATGGACCACCAGGACTTGGAAAGACAACCCTTGCCAATATTATTTCTAATGAAATGAACTCAAATATTAAAATTACATCAGGTCCAGCAATTGAAAAACCAGGAGATTTAGCAGCATTACTTACCAATTTATCTGAATTTGATGTGCTATTCATTGACGAAATACATCGTTTAAACAAAAGCGTAGAGGAAATATTATACCCAGCTTTAGAAGATTATACTTTAGATATCATGATAGGAAAAGGTCCTAGTGCAAGGTCTATTCGTTTAGATTTACCAAAATTCACACTAATTGGTGCTACTACTAGAGCAGGAGCCTTAGCTACACCATTAAGAGATAGGTTTGGAATTGTTCATCATTTAGAGTTGTATCAAACAAAGGACTTAACAACCATTGTAAAAAGGTCTGCTAAAATTTTAGAAGTAGAAATTGATGATGAATCAGCAGCAGAAATTGCAAGACGTTCAAGAGGAACCCCTAGAATTGCAAATAGATTGTTAAAAAGAGTAAGAGATTATGCAGCAGTTTTAGGAGATGGAAACATTACTTTAAAAATAGCAAAAACTGCATTAAATAGATTAGAAATAGATGAAATGGGACTAGATGACATAGATAGAAAGATATTAGAAACAATGATTATTAAGTATAATGGAAGACCAATTAGCATTGAAACAGTGGCAACCACAATTGGAGAGGACAGCGAAACAGTAGAAGATATGTATGAGCCATATTTAATTCAAATTGGATTCTTAGCTAGAACTGCTAGGGGAAGAATTGCCATGCCAGCAGCATATAGCCATATAGGAGTAACTTATGAGGGATAATGTCAGGTTGGGGACGTATGTTTAACTGACAGAATGAAGAAGGTGAGAAAATGAAACTTTTAATGCACACATGCTGTGCACCATGCAGTGTATATTGTATAGATAGTTTAAGAGCAGAAGGAATAGAGCCAACAATTTATTGGTATAATCCAAATATTCATCCATATATGGAATACAAGGCTAGAAGGGATTGCTTGAAAGAATACACACAGAGTATTCAGATACAAGCAATTTTTGAAGAAGATTATGGATTAGATAATTTTTGTAAAAATGTTGTAGGATCATTGGAAACAAGATGTATAGACTATTGTTATATTGTAAGACTAGAACAAACAGCTAAGTATGCAAAAGAAAATGGATATGATGCTATTACTACTACATTACTAGTGAGCCCTTATCAAAAGCATGAAGAGCTAAGGAGAATAGCAGAAGAGATAGCAAAAAAATATGGACTTACTTTTTTATATCGTGATTTTAGAGTAGGATTTCGTGATGGACAAGCAAAAGCAAGAGAACTAGGAATGTATATGCAAAAATATTGTGGTTGTATTTTTTCGGAGGAAGATAGATATAGGAAGCAAATTGAAAAAGAAAGAGAGAAAAAAATGGAAGCGAAAGATTGGATTATATTGATTCTGCCTATTCTTTTTAACGGACTAATAGTTTTTTTATACAACAAAAACTATTAGAAAGAATAGAAAAAGAAAATAAACGCCAAGACATAAGAGATGAAGTCATTATTTCATTTTGGAGAAAATTGCAAAGCCTAAATGATACTTTTATTAATACTAATATTGAAGTAGGCAAAAATCCAAACAAGATAGGAGATGGAATAGAAAATATACAACAAGAAATATTGAAGATCGTCCAATATTATGATACTAATAAATTTGATTTAGAAACATTTAATATTCTATTTAACGATTTAGAATTAAAATGGGAAGATTTTAGAAAAACTTATTGCCAATATGCAAATAAGTATGATAATACTCCTGTACCTGAACAAATAAGGAAAGAATTAGGAAAGAAATTACAAGCAGTTAAAGATAAGAACCAAGAAATTATTTTACGTGTACGTAAAGAATATTAAATAGAAAATATTATTGATATAGTAGAAGTTAATAAAGGCCGAAAACAATTCTTGATATTTTCTTAAAAATAAAGGGGAAATTTCTTAAATCTAAGCAAATAATAAAAAAGTATGATATAGTAAGGAAACATAGGAGTAGTAAAGAAATGAAAAAAGAAAAGAATGTAGGAAAAAAAGTAGTTATTATTGCAACATTTATTTTAGTAATAGCAGTAATTGCTTTAGTAATTCTAAAAATGTATCCAGATACAGTAGAAACTATAGGAACAGCAAGTGGTAAAGAAGAAAACAAAATAGAACAAGAAAAGCCTAAAGAAGAAACAACAAGTGCTTCTCTTATTATGGTGGGAGATAATCTAGTTCATAGTAGTATTTATAAAGAAGCACACAGAAATGCAGATAATAAAGGATATGACTTTAAGCCAATGCTTAGATTAATTAAAGAAAAAGTTAAAAACTATGATATTGCTTACTATAACCAAGAAACTATTTTAGGTGGAAGCAAAATGGGATTATCTGATTATCCATGTTTCAATTCGCCTTATGAAGCTGGTGGCGATATGTTAGATGCAGGATTTAATCTAGTCAGTACAGCAAGTAATCACACCATGGATAGAGGAGAACAAGCTATTTTAAACTCAAGAGCTTATTGGGATAAGCAAAAAAATGTATTAGCAGTAGGAAGCTATCAATCTTTTGAACAAAGAGATGAACTGCAAATTAAACAAGTAAATGGAATTACCTATACTATGCTAAATTATACTTATGGAACGAATGGAATACCAGTACCTACAGGAAAAGAATATCTAGTAAATGTATGGCCAACAGATTTATCCATTAATGACCCAAAAAAAGATACGAAATATCAAGCATATAAAGAAAAAGTAAAAGAAGATATTAAAAGAGTAAGAGACAAAGTAGATGTATTAATTGTAGCAATGCATTGTGGAATAGAATATACGAAAGAGCCTTCTGCTTATCAAAAAGATGAAGCGAAGTTTTTGGCAGAACAAGGAGTAGACTTAGTAATTGGAACACATCCTCATGTATTAGAACCTGTAGAATGGATAGATGATACATTAGTATTCTATTCTTTAGGAAATTTCATTTCAGCACAATATCAAGATGAAAATTACAATAAAACTGTAGGATTAATGAGTTCTTTAAGAATTACGAAAACAACAAAGGATGGAAAAAGTTCAATAAAAATAGATAATGTAGAAAATGAATTCATTTATACTTACTATAACCAAGCCACATGGAGCAACTTTAGAGTAATACCATTTAGCAATCAAGATATAGCAAAATATTTGCCAGGCTATCAAAAAGTACATGAAAGATATAAAGAGATAGTACAAATGTATGATAAGGATATGGTAGTAGTACCAGCGTATTCAGAGAAAATCATATAGAATGTCACACTTGGGGACAAATGTCGCACAAACTATGCATTTCACTACGTTCCATCGCATAAGTCATCTGTAGCTCGCTTTGCTTCACACAGCTGACTTAACGTCCTTAAGTACGACAATAAAAGAAGAAGGGAATTAAAGACATGAGTGAAGTATATTTTAACATAAACGAAAACTTTGAACCAATTATCAAAAAAGCATTAGTGGGAAAAGACATAAAAGCAATGAATTTAATTACAACTGGTTGGACTAACATTGTATATGAAGTAGAAACAAATGAAGGAAACTATTTTTTCCGCTTCCCACGTGATGAATTTTGGTCTAGGACAATTGTAAAAGATAGTGAATTTGCACGGATATATTTATCAAAAAACTACTTTTGATACTTGCCAGTTAGAATTAAAAAGAGATGAGGGTAGACCTTTTAGCATGCACAAAAAGATTGTAGGTACTCCTCTTGCTGAGAAAATAGAACAATTATCAGAAGAAGAAATTGCACAAGTATCAGAAGATATCGCAAAATTTATGGCTGAATTACATCAGTTAGATTTTCAAAAAGAAAAGATTTTTACAATCAATGATATTGGTTTGAATTTATCAGAGTTTTTAGATGAGTTATTAACAAAACATGTAAGCAAAGAAGATAGGGCATTTTGGAAATTTGCAGATACTGTAGAAAAGCCAGAATGTTTAGTACATGGAGATTTAAACTTAAGTAATGTCTTATTAGATAATAACAATAAAGTAACTGCTATTATTGATTTTGGATTTGCAGGTTATGGAAATATTTATGATGATGTAGCTAGAATTCTTAGTAGGAATTGTCCAAAGAATTTTAAACAAGAAATTATTCGTAACTATGAAAAATATACTCAAACAAAACTTGATGTGGAAAAATTAGAGGGCAAAATTACAGAATGGATTAATATTGACCAAGGATATATTAATTACATGAGAGGAATAGGGATTTATTAATGTCAGTTTTGGGGACACACCTTGAAGGAGGAAACAATGGAAAAAATAGTCTTAATTGATGGAAACAGTATTTTAAATAGAGCTTTTTATGGAATAATGGGTTCTAAAATGTTAATGACACCAGATGGTAAATATACAAATGCCATCTATGGTTTTTTGGCAATTCTATTTAAAGTATTGGAGGATATAAAGCCTGAATATCTTATGGTTGCCTTTGATTTGAAGGCTCCAACAGCAAGGCACAAGATGTATGAAGGCTATAAGGCGAATCGCAAAGGAATGCCTAATGAACTTGCTGAACAAATGCCAATGCTAAAAGATATTTTAAGGGCTATGAATATTACTATTGTTGAGATGGAAGGCTATGAGGCAGATGATATTTTGGGAACAATAGCCAAAAAGGCTGAAAGAAAAAGGCTAGATGTTACCATTGTTTCAGGAGATAGAGATACTTTCCAATTAACTTCTAATCATATTAAAGTACGTATTCCACATACAAAAATGGGGAAAACAGAAGTAGATGTATTTGACGAAGATGCTATTTGGGAAAAGTATGGTATTATGCCAAAACAATTAATAGAAGTAAAAGGCTTACAAGGTGATACTTCTGATAATATTCCAGGCATTCCAGGAATTGGAGAAAAGACGGCACTAGAACTTATCCAGAAGTATCATTCCATTGCTAATCTTTATTTAGAAATAGAAAGAGATAAGGCAGACTTAAAGCCAAAAACAAAAGAAAAGCTGATTGCTAATAGAGAACTAGCGGAACTCTCTAGAACCTTAGGAACGATTAATGTTCAGGTTCCAATTGAAGAAAAAGTAGAAGATTTTAAAAGACAAGAATGGAACGAAGAAGCGGTATATGCTAAATTTAAAGAACTAAATTTTAATCGTTTTATTGAACGTTTTGGATTACAAGGAAAACTAGAAATGCCACAAGATATTAACGAATTATTTACAATAGAAACTCTTAGCTTAGAAGACACTTCAAAGATACAAAAACTAGTAGAAGCTATAAAACAAGAAGGAAAGCTGATATATTTCTTACAAAAAGAAAAAGCAGAGAGGCAAGAGACTTTAGCAGTTATTCCTAAAAAAATGACTACACTTTATATGATAATATCTCAAGTTGTTTATGAAATTCCAATGAATCATGTAGAATTATTTGTTCAAAATTTTAAAGAAGTTTTAGAAGATAACTCAGTAAAAAAATATAGTTATCGTATGAAGGAAGATATTGTTTTATGGAGAGAGCTAGGAATTGATTTAAACGGAATTTATTTCGATAGTGAAATTACTGGATATTTATTAAATTCTAGTATTAGTCATTATACTTTAGAAGAACTTGCAAATCAATATTTAAAAATGGATCTTACAGGCTATTTAGAAGCAATGGGAATGAAACAAGAGCAAGAAAAGCAAATGACTTTATTTGCTCAAGAAACAGATACTAGTTTAGATTTTGAGAGATACCAAAATGCAATGTATGTATATACTATTGCAAAATTACAAGAAATGATGTTACCAAAATTAGAAGAGACAAATGCAACAGAGTTATTTCAAAATATTGAGATGCCATTGGTAAAAGTTTTAGCAAACATGCAATATGAAGGTATTTATTTAGACAAAGAAGAATTAATTAGTTTTGGTGACAAATTAAAAGAACAAATAGAGACTTTGAAACAAGAAATATATAACCTAAGTGGGGAAGAATTTAATATTAATTCTACACAACAATTAGGTATTGTATTGTTTGAAAAATTAAAATTGCCAGTATACAAGAAAACTAAAAAAGGATATTCCACTGATGTAGATGTACTAGAAAAATTACGTCCAGAACACCCAATTATTGAGAAATTATTGGAATATCGTAGTCTTGTAAAACTCAATTCTACTTATGTAGAAGGTTTGTTACCATATGTAAATCAACAAACAAATAGAATTCACTCATATTTCCATCAAACTATTACTGCTACTGGAAGAATAAGCTCAACAGAACCAAATTTGCAAAATATCCCAACTAGAGCAGAACAAGGAAAGCAAATTAGAAAAGCATTTAAAGCAGAGGAAGGCAATATTTTTATTGATGCAGATTATTCACAAATTGAACTGCGTATATTAGCTCATATTTCACAAGATGAAACCATGAAACAAGCTTTCTTAAATGAGGAAGATATTCATAGACAAGTTGCTTCTAAAGTATTTAATGTTCCACAAGAAGATGTAACCAAAGAGCAAAGAAGTGCAGCTAAAGCAGTAAACTTTGGAATTGTGTATGGTATTAGTGGATTTGGATTAGCAGAACAGTTAGGAATTAGCCGTAAAAAAGCAGAAAACTATATTGAACAATATTTGAATAAATATGAAGGTGTAAAAGCCTTTATGAATGATATAGTAGAAGAGGCAAAAGAAAAAGGATATGTAGAGACCTTGTATCATCGTAGAAGATATATTACAGAACTTTCTTCTAGCAACTATATGGTAAGACAGTTTGGAACAAGAGCAGCAATGAATACACCAATTCAAGGAACAGCAGCAGATATTATGAAAATTGCTATGATAAAAGTTTTTGATAGATTAAGAGAAGAAAAATTAGATGCCAAATTAATTTTGCAAATTCATGATGAGTTATTAATAGAATGTAAAGAAGAACAAAAAGAACAAGTAAAACAAATTCTAAAAGACTCTATGGAGCAAGCTGTAACATTAGATATTCCATTAGAAGTAGAAGTTTCAGAAGCAGGCAACTGGTATGAGGTAAAATAGGGAAACAAAGGAGAGTTTAGAAAGTCAAGTGAAAGTATTAAAAAGATTATTGATACTATTAATATTTATTTTTATCTTATATTTTGTTTTATTTCATTTATTAGGCTTGGAAAACAAGATAATGAAAATAGCATATCCACAAGAATATGCTGAATATGTGACAAAATATGCTGAAGAATGTGAAGTAGACCCTTTACTAATTTTTGCGATTATTAAAGCGGAAAGTGATTTTAATCCACAAGCCAAATCACATAATGATGCAAAAGGACTTATGCAACTAATGGATAAAACTGCTATAGAATTATCAAAGCAAGTAGAAGTAGATTTATATGACCCAGAAACGAATATTAGATTAGGAACCTATTATTTTTCACAATTATTAGAAAAATATGATAATCAAGTAGGAATTGCATTAGCTGCTTATAACGCAGGAATGGGAAATGTAAACAATTGGATAGAAAGAGGAACGATTAAGGCTGATGGCACAGATTTGGAAAATATACCATATAAAGAAACGAATATGTATGTGAGAAGAATTTTGAATGATTATGAGATGTATCAAAATTTGTATAAAGAGTGACAAAAGTAGGGAAAATGGAGGGAAAGTTGAAATGAGAGTTAGTTTAATTCAGATGGAGTCAAATGGAACCAAACTGGAAAATGAAGAAAAAGCATTTAAACTATTCAGCCAAGCAATAAAAGAAAAGCCAGATATTATTTGCTTATCAGAACTTTTCCTTTCTTGGGGAAAAGATTTTGAAGGTGGAAGGGTAAAGTTAGAAGAAATACAGAAGTACCGAGATTTTGCAAAAATAAATAACGTAAATATTATTTTAGGAAGTGTAGCTTTAGAAAAAGAAAATTCTAATAAAACAACTAATACATGCTTTTCAATCAATCGTAAAGGAGAAATAATTGGAAGATATGACAAAAAGTATATGTATGTAGTAAACAAACCTGATTTTAGACTAGATGAGAGAGAAGATACAGTTAAAGGGGAACAATTGGGAATAACTGAATTAGATGGGATAAAAGTAGGGATAGGAATATGCTTTGATTTAAGGTTTCCAGAATATTTCAGAGAACTAATTAAAAATGGTGTGGAAGTTATATTTCTTCCAGCACATTTTAATGTAAATACAGGAAAGATAGCATGGGATATATTGACAAAAGCAAGAGCAATAGAAAATCAAGTATATTTTTGTGCTTGCAATCAAACAGGAGAAAAATTATGTGCTAATACACAAGTTATTTCTTTTGATGGAACAGTTGTGAAATCCTTAAATAAGGAGGAAGGAATATTAACAGTTGATTTGGATTTAGAAGAGCAAGCCAAGTATAGAAAGGAATTTCCTGTATTAGAACAGATGAATTAATAGAGATAATGAAACTTTAGTAATATTCACCTCAAATATATACTATACTCAAATTATTATACCCTATGGGATATACTTTGAGAGTAGTACCTATTGAAAAGCAAAAAAAATAAAACCGTTTTAGAGGAAATTTCTAAAACGGTTTATGGCACAATTGGATCTATTATTTCATATTTCCTTGAATAATCTTTAGTCTCTTGGTTACTCTTGTAAACTTCACTACGATTTTTTTGCAAGAAATTTACTAAATCATACAAATCTACCCAAATTTGATTAGGTCCTTCTTTTTGCACTTCATCAAAAATAAGCTGTATACCAAAATGAAGATGAGGAACATTGATATTATTGACATTCTCTTTCGTACTATATCCAGTCATACCAAGATAACCAATGACATCACCTGCTTGCACAATTTGACCTTCTTTTAAATTTTCAGCATAAGGGTGATTTTTTCTCAAATGGGCATAGTAATAATAACGTTTTTTATCAAAACTACGAATACCAATTCTCCAACCACCATATTGATTCCAACCAGCCGCTTCTACAACACCAGATTCCACTGCAATAATAGGAGCACCAACACTTCCCATTAAATCATTTCCAAAATGTAGCCTTTTATATCCATAAGACCTAGAAGCACCAAAATCATCATAATGACTATAAGAATAGTTTTTAGCAACAGGGTGGAAGGCTTTAATACCATATTTATTTTCAAATTGCTTTTGAGGAATTTCTTGTTCAACAGTAGAATTATCTGGACTAGAAGTCCCTTCTGTATTGTTTTTTGAACTTACAGTAGTTTTGACTTCTTGTTTAAAGTCCCCAATAAATTCATGTAATACACTATCATAGCCTTCAAAATAATAGTTATAATTCTTCATATCTTTTGTCAAATCAGAGATCGTTTGACCGCTTCTTAATTTTTCTACTAAATTAGTTAAGTCTTGAGATTTGTATCTTGAAAAATCATTTCCATATTTACAGGCTAAATAAGAGATTAATTCAATCCAATTTAGTTTCACATCTTCATGATTATTATGTGATTGAATATCTAATTTAGATGTCTTATCTAGAACCTCATAAGAAACTTTAAACTCAAACCACTTAATATATTTCTTTTCTTGCACAGTATTTTCTGAAGTAGAATTATACCATTCAAAAGCTTGACTACTTGAAACAGGAATGGCCGAAAGTCTTTCAAAAGAAAAGAGACCTACTAAAACTAGTAAGAAAGAAAAAGAAATAAGAAATATCCATTTTAATTTTTTAGACAATAACATGTAAACTTCACCAATAAAAATTTATGAAAGAGAAGAAGGAAATATGCGAAAGAATTTTTTATACTGACCTCTCAGTCTAAAGATTTTTTTTCAAAAATATGATATAAATCATAATGAAAAATTAAGAAAAAGGAGAATAAAACAAATGAGTAAAAAGCTATATGAAACTATTGAAATTACAGACTTAAAGGATATGTTAAACAAGACAAAAGACATCTATGCAGATAAAATAGCGTATAAAGTAAGAGATGGAAAAGATGGATATATCACATTTACTCACAAACAAGTAAGAAAAATGGTAGATAGCCTTGGAACAGCATTAATAGATATGGGATTAAAAGGAAAAAGAATTGCAGTTATTGGAGAAAATCGTTATGAATGGGAAATCGCATACCTTTCTATTGTATGTGGAACAGGTATTGTTGTGCCATTAGACAAATCCCTACCAGAAAATGAATTAGAATCCTTAATTGAAAGATCAGAAGTAGAAGCAATTTTTTATTCCCAAAAATATGAAGAAGCACTAACAAAAATAAAATACAATGAAAATAATAAACTAAAACACTTAATCTCAATGGATAATACAGAACATGCAAGCGGTATTTATTCTGAGCAAGAGTTAATCCAAAAAGGTGAAAATCTAATTGCACAAGGAAATAGAGAATTTATAGATGCCAAAATCGATAGTGAGAAAATGGCAATTATGTTATTTACCTCAGGAACTACTTCTAGTTCAAAAGTAGTAGCACTTTCACACAAAAATATATGTTCAAATTTAATGGACATTGGAAGCATTTTAGATATTACATCAGAAGATACATTGCTCTCTATTTTACCAATTCACCATGTTTTTGAATGTACTGTTGGATTTCTTTTTTCTTTATACAAAGGAGCAACCACTGTATTTTGTGATGGATTAAAACATGTAATTGATAACTTAAAAGAATACAAAGTAAGTGTTATGGCTTGCGTTCCAGGAATTTATGAAAGAATATTTGATATTATTAGAAAAGGACTAGAAAAGCAAGGTAAATTAGAAGAAATTTTAAGAAGAGAAGAAGAATTAAGAAATCATACTATGGAAGAAAAAAGAAAAGCATTTCCAGAAATCCATGAAATGCTAGGAGGAAATATCAAACTATTTATTTCAGGAGCAGCAGCTTTAGATAGAAAAATAGAAGAGAGATATAGGCTATTAGGACTTAACCTAGTACAAGGATATGGACTAACAGAAACTTCACCAGTAGTAGCAGTAGGAACCAATGAAGAATATAGACTAGGCTCTATTGGAAAAGTGGTACCAAGTATGGAAGCAAAATTAGTAGATATCAACCAAGAAGGTATTGGTGAACTAGTAGTAAAAGGATCTAATGTGGCTTTAGGATATTACCAAGATGAAGTAGCAACTAAAGAGGCTTTTCAAGGTGAATGGTTTTACACAGGTGATTTAGCAAAAATAGATGAAGATGGATATATCTATATTTGTGGAAGAAAGAAAAGTGTGATTGTATTAAAAAATGGTAAAAATATTTTCCCAGAAGAAATGGAAGTTTTAGTGAATAAAATTGAGGGAGTAAAAGAGTCTTTCATTTTTGGAAAACAACTATCAGAAGATAAGGAAAATATTAAAATCCATGTCAAAGTAGTGTATGATAAAGAAATTGTAAAAAATGTATATAAGGCAGAAACACAAGAGGAAATTTACAAAGCAATTTTAGAAAAAATCAAAGAAGTAAATGAACAAATGCCAAAATATAAAGCAATTAGAGGTCTTATCCTAACAGAAGAGCCACTAATTAAAACTACCACTAATAAAATTAAAAGGCAGGCAAATTTAGATGCAATTTACGAACTTAACCACTAATTTTTTAGGAAGAGATGTTAGTTTCTATCATGAAATAGATTCCACTCAAAGTGAGATTTGGAGAAAAATAGAAAACCATACGATTGTCAATGGAAGTGTTGTAATAGCTGACCTCCAAACACAAGGAAAAGGAACACATGGACGAATTTGGCATACTGATGAGCCAAACAATATTAGTTTTTCTCTATATATCCAAACAGAATGTACACCAGAAAAACTAGAAGGAATTACAGTAGAAATAGCACAAATTCTAGTAGACATTTTAAAGAAAGAATATGGTATAGGATTAGAAATAAAAAAGCCAAATGATATTATGTATCATCAGAAAAAAATAGGTGGTATTCTAACAGAAAGTAAAGTGCATTTAGAAACTGTAAAATTTTTAGTAATAGGAATTGGAATGAATACCAATAAAATGAACTTTACAAGTGATATTGAAAATATAGCTACCTCTATTCAAAAAGAGTTTGGGATAGAAGTAGATAGAAATAAAGTAATAACAGAGTTTTGCAATCAATTTGAAGCTGTAATGGAAAGGAGAATAAAAAGATGAAAATAGGTTTTTTATTCCCAGGGCAAGGTTCACAAGCAGTTGGCATGGGAAAAGATTTATATGAAAATTATGAAGAAGCAAGAGAAGTATATGATAAAGTAGAAGAAATAACAGGTATGCCAATAAAAAAACTTTCTTTTGAAGGTCCAGAAGAAGAACTAAACAAAACACAAAATACCCAAGTTGCAATATTAACACAAAGTTTAGCTATACTTGCTATATTAAAAAAATATAATATACAAGCTAAAATGTCAGCAGGATTAAGCTTAGGAGAATATACAGCTTTAATCGAAGATGACATATTTGACTTTGAAGAAGGTGTAAAGTTAGTACAAAAAAGAGGAGAAATTATGCAAAACTTAACACCTCAAGGAAATTGGAAAATGGCTGCTATACTAGGATTAAATGAAGAAAAAGTACAAGAAGCATGTAATCAAGCACAAGGCTTTGCAGTTCCAGCTAATTTTAATACAATTGGTCAAATTGTTATTTCAGGAGAAGAAGAGGCAGTTACAAAAGCAGGTGAAATAGCAAAAGAGCTAGGTGCTAAAAAGGTAAGTATTTTAAATACAGCAGGTCCTTTTCATACAGAGAAATTAAATGAGTGTTCAAAAGTTTTAAAAGAAGAAATTAGCAAAACAAAGATAAATACAAAAGAGGCTAAAGTAGTTAAAAATATAGATGGAAAGCTATATAAACAAGCTGATGACATTGCACAAATTCTAGCAGACCATATTATGAATCCAGTAAGATTTTCTGGCAATTTGCAAGCAATGTATGATAATGGAATAGATACTTTTATTGAAATTGGTCCAGGAAAAACATTAAGTGGATTTGTCAAAAGAATGAACTTTGAAAGACCAGTTCAAATGAAAAATATCAATAATGTAGAGACATTAGAACAAGTCATAAAGGAGGTAGTGGGAAATGAATAAAGTTGCTTTTATTACAGGAGGAACAAGAGGGATTGGAAGACAAATTGCAATGACATTAGCAAAGGCAGGGTATGATATTGCAGTAAATTATAGAACAGAAAATGAAGATTTAACTATAACTAAAAGTGAAATTGAAAAATGTAATGTAAAATGCCTACCAGTTCAAGGTGATGTTTCTAGCTTTGAAGATAGCGAAAACATGGTTAAACAAGTTATAGAGCAATTAGATAGAGTTGATGTGTTAGTAAATAATGCAGGAATTACCAAAGATACATTACTGATGAGGATGAAAAAGGAAGATTTTGAAGATGTATTACAAGTTAATCTTGTAGGAACTTTTAATGTAACCAAAAGTGTTATTCCATATATGATGAAACAAAAAGAAGGAAGAATTATTAATTTATCTTCAGTAGTAGGAATTAGTGGAAATGCAGGGCAAGCAAATTATGCTGCTTCTAAAGCAGGAATAATTGGATTTACTAAAAGTTTAGCAAAAGAAGTAGGAAGTAGAAACATCTTAGTAAATGCAGTAGCACCAGGATTTATTGAAACACAAATGACAGATGTGTTAAAAGAGGAAATCAAAGAAGAAATCAAAAAAACAATACCATTAAAAAGAATGGGAACAGTGGAAGATGTAGCAAATGTTGTGAAATTCTTAGCATCTAATGAGAGTTCATATATTACAGGGCAAGTAATTCAAGTTGATGGTGGAATGTTAATGTAAGGGAGAAGAAAAATGGAAAGAAGAGTTGTTATTACAGGATTAGGAGCAATTACTCCAATTGGAAAAAATGTAGAAGAAAATTGGGATGGAATTAAAAACAAGAAATGTGGAATTGATGAAATTACCTTATTTGATACTACAGAATACAAAACAAAATTAGATGCAGAAGTAAAAAACTATGACCCATTAGAATATTTTGACCCAAAGCAAGCTAAAAGGTTAGATAGGTCATCACAATTTGCTATTATCGCAGCAAGAGAGGCTGTGAAAGATGCAGGAATTACAAAGGAAAATACAGACTTTGATAGAGTAGGTATTTTTGTTGGTTCTGGTATTGGAGGTTTTAAGACAATTCAAGAACAATGTGAGATCAATTATGAAAAAGGTAATAAAAGAGTATCACCTATGTTTATTCCTATGGCAATTGCGAATATGCCAGCTGGAAATGTTGCTATTGAATTTGGATTTAAAGGAGAATCTATCAGCGTAGTAACAGCATGTGCTACTTCTACACATTGTATTGGTGAAGCATATAAAACCATTCAATTAGGAGAAGAAGATGTTGTAGTTGCTGGAGGAACAGAGGCTGCAATTTGTGAAGTAGGAATTGCTGGATTTGAAAATATGAAAGCACTATCTAGTAGCACTGATAAAAATAGAGCAAGTATCCCATTTGATAAAGAAAGAAGCGGATTTGTTATGGGAGAAGGTGCTGGAATTGTTATTTTAGAAGAACTAGAACATGCCAAACAAAGAGGCGCTAAAATTTATGGAGAAGTAATTGGGTTTGGTTCTACTACAGATGCTTACCATATTACTTCACCTTGCCCAGATGGAGAAGGCGGAGCAAAAGCAATGATAAGAGCTATTAAGAATGCAGGAATTACCCCAGAACAAATAGACTATATAAATGCACATGGAACATCTACACACTTAAATGACCAAACAGAAACAATGGCTATTAAAACAGCTTTAGGAGAAGCATCCAAAAAAGTAATGGTTAGTTCAACCAAAGGAAATGTGGGACATTTATTAGGAGCTGCAGGAGCAGTAGAAGCGATTTTCTGTGCAAAAGCTTTAGAAGAAGGGTTAGTACCACCAACTATTAACTATCAAGAAAAAGATGAAGAGTGTGATTTGGATATTGTACCAAATGAGCCAAGAAAGGCAGAATTAAATATTGTAATGTCTAACTCTTTAGGATTTGGTGGTCATAATAGCAGTATTATTTTAAAAAAGTTATAGGTTCAAACAGGATACAATGAACTGATAAAGATAGGAGAAGAAAGAATGGAATATGAGAAAATTAAACAATTGATGGAAGATATGGGAAACTCAAAATTGACTGCAATTGACATTGATTTTCCAGACGGAACTAAAATTAGTATGAAAAAAGAAACAGCCGTGAAAGTAGCTACTCCAGTAGTAGAAGTGGCAACAGAAACGATATCAACAGTAGAAAAAACACAAGAAGTATCAGCACAAGTTGTTAAAGGAAATATTGTAAAATCTCCAATGGTTGGAACTTTCTATTTAAAACCTTCTCCAACTTCTGAAAGCTATGTAGAAGTTGGAAAGAATGTCAAAAAAGGAGATACCCTTTGCATTATTGAAGCAATGAAATTAATGAATGAAATTGAATCAGAATTTGAAGGGAAAGTAAAGGAAATCCTAGTAAAAGACGGAGAAGCAGTAGAATATGGCAAGCCTTTATTTGTAATTGAATAATGTCAGTTTTGGGACAGATGTCAGTTAAACTATACATTTCACTGCGTTCCATCGCATAAATCATCTGTAGCTCGCTTCGCTTCACACAGCTGACTTAACGTTCCTAAACTGACACAAAAAAGGAGAAAAATAATGTTAAATAGAGAACAGATAAAAGAGATTATTCCACAAAGAGAACCATTTTTAATGATAGATGAAGTAGAAGAATATATACCAGGAGAAAGAACAGTGGCATACAAAAATGTGGATAAAGATGAATGGTATTTTAAAGGACATTTTCCAGGTAACCCTATTATGCCAGGAGTGTTAATTACAGAAAGTTTAGCACAAGCAGGTGCAGTTGCCATCCTTTCCTTAGAAGAAAATAAAGGGAAAAATGCATTGTTTGGTGGAATTGATAAATTGAAATTTAAGAAAATGGTTGTGCCAGGAGATAGATTGAAATTAGAAGTGAATATTATTAAGAAAAAAGGTCCTATTGGTGTAGGAGAAGGAATTGCAACTGTTGATGGGAAGTTAGCAGCAAAAGGGGAATTTACCTTTGCAGTAGTTTAAATATTTGCTATTTTATCATTTAATAGTATGTTATAATTAAATAAAAATATAGGGGGTACTTATAATGATAGAAAAGGTAAAAGAACAAGTAAAGGTATTGCTTAATAAAGAAAATTCAGGGCATGGAATGGAACATGTAAATCGAGTATTGAATTTGTCTTTAAAATTTGCTGAGATTGAAAAGGCTGATAAGGATATAGTTGCTTTAATAGCACTATTACATGATGTTGATGATTATAAGTTAGTTGGAGTTGAAAATGCTAATAATTTAGTAAATACTAAAAAGATTCTACAACAATGTCCTATTGAAACTGATATTAAAGAGAGAATTTTAAAAGAGGTTAAAACAATTGGCTATAGTAAAAGATTGAATGGAATTAGACCAATGACCATTGAAGGAATGATAGTATCAGATGCTGATATGTGTGATGGGATTGGAGCAACTGGAATAATTCGTAGTTATCAATATCATTTGAATCGTGGTGATTTATTTTTTGATAAAAATGTATACCCAATATTAAATTTGTCTGCAAATGATTATATGTCAAAGACAGTTGGAACTGTTGTTAATCATATGTTCGAGAAGTTACTAAGACTTAAGAAATTAATGATGACTGATTCTGGAAGAGAAGAGGCAATAAAGAGACATAATATGATGATTGAATTTCTGTATCATTTTTTTGAGGAAGAAAATGTTCCAGAATGGATTGAATATTTAGATAATTATTTAAAAGCAAATGAAAAGATAATTAATAAGCTTTAGAACTAAGCAAAATATGAAGGAGATAAAACAAAATGAATAAAATACTAATAGCAAATCGTGGAGAAATTGCAGTTCGTATTATTAGAGCATGCAAAGAAATGAATATTAAAACAGTAGCAGTTTATTCAGAAGTAGATAAAGACGCATTGCATACAAGACTTGCAGATGAGGCAATTTGTATTGGACCTGCAAGCCCTAAACAAAGTTATTTGAATATAAAGAATATTATTGAAGCGGCAAGTATTACAAAAGCAGATAGTATTCATCCAGGCTTTGGTTTTTTATCTGAAAATTCACAATTTGCTAAAATTTGTGAAGAGTCTAATATTAAATTTATTGGTCCAACTTCTAAAGTAATTGATTTGTTGGGTAACAAGTCTAATAGTAAAGAGATGATGAAAAAAGAGGGAGTACCAGTTATTCCAGGTTCTGATGGAAGTATAAAAAACTTAAAACAAGCTATTTTAGTTTGTGAAAAAATTGGTTATCCTGTTTTATTAAAAGCATCAGCAGGTGGTGGAGGCAAAGGAATTAGACAAGTAAATTCCTTTGAAGAATTAGAAACAAACTACAATATTGTTAAACAAGAAGCTAAAAATGCTTTTAATGATAGTGAGATATACATAGAAAAGTTTATTCAAAATCCAAGACATGTGGAAATTCAAATTTTAGCAGATGAACATGGAAATGTAGTGCATCTAGGAGAAAGAGATTGTACAATTCAAAGAAATCATCAAAAGGTAATTGAAGAAACTCCTTCTACTATTATAGATGACAAGCTAAGAAGTAAAATGGGAAATGCAGCTATCAAAGCAGCAAAAGCAGCTGGATATACAAGTTGTGGTACAGTAGAATTTCTAGTGGATAAAGATAAAAATTTCTATTTCATGGAAATGAATACAAGAATTCAAGTAGAACATCCAATTACAGAAATGAGAACAGGAATTGATTTGGTGAAAGAGCAAATTCGTATTGCAGCAGGAGAAGAATTGAAATTTAAACAAAAGGAAATTGAATTTAAAGGTCATTCTATGGAATGTAGAATTAATGCGGAAAATCCAAGTAAAAACTTTATGCCATCACCAGGAAAAATCAATGAAATGAATTTACCAGGAGGAAATGGGATTAGAGTAGATACTGCAATTTATAGCGGATATACCATTCCTGCTAATTATGATTCTATGATCGCTAAAATCATTGTATTTGGAAATACTCGAAATGAAGCGATTAGCAAAATGAAAAGAGCATTAGAAGAACTTGTAATAGATGGAGTGGAAACAAATCGAGATTTCCTTTTTGATATTATTCGTAATCCAGATTTTATTAGAGGAAATTTTGATACATCCTTTATTGAAAAGAACATTTTAAAAGGGGAAAAGAAAAATAAATGATAGTAGATAAAATCAAGAAAAGAGAAACCAAAAATTTAGCTAATAAAAAGTCAAATGTAGATATTCCTATTGGAAAATGGCTAAAATGCGAAAAATGTCATGAAATTATCTATAAAGATACAGTGAGAAGTAATCTAAATATTTGTCCTAACTGTGGTCATTATTTTAGAATGCATATTGGGAAAAGAATAGAATTAGTAATTGATGAGGGGACATATAAACGTTTTGATTTGAATATAGAAACTATTAATCCTTTAGATTTAGAAGATTATCCTAAGAAATTAGCAGCTTTAAGGGAAAAAACAAATATAGAAGAGGCTGTTGCTTGTGGAACTGGAAAAATCAAAGGCGAAGATGTAGTTATTTGTATTATGGATAGTGGCTTTTTAATGGGAAGTATGGGAGCAGTAGTTGGTGAAAAGATTACTTATAGCATAGAACAAGCAATTCAATTAAAATTACCACTTATCATATTTGCTGTATCAGGTGGTGCTAGAATGCAAGAGGGGATTATTTCTTTAATGCAAATGGCAAAAACAACAGCAGCACTTACTAAGTTAGATGAAGCAGGACTATTATACATATCGGTTTTAACAGATCCAACTTATGGAGGAGTAACTGCTTCTTTTGCAAGTCTTGGAGATATTGTGTTAGCAGAACCAGGAGCTATGATAGGTTTTGCAGGACCAAGAGTAATTGAACAGACAATAGGAGAAAGTTTGCCAGAAGGTTTCCAAACAGCAGAATTCTTGTTAGAACATGGATTTATAGACAAAATTGTAGCAAGAGAAGAGATGAAAGATACGTTGTATCAGTTAATTCAATACCATAAAGGAGGAAGCACAAATGGAAAAGAATAAATCCTCTGCTTGGGAAAAGGTAGAAATTGCTAGAAATCCGAAAAGGAAGACAGCTATTGATTACATAGAAAGCATTTTTGATGAATTTATCGAGTTACATGGAGATAGAAATTTTAGAGATGATAAGGCAATTGTTTGCGGATTAGCTAAAATAGGAGAGCAGTCATTTACCATTATTGCAGAACAAAAAGGAAGAACTACTAAGGAAAATATGGAAAGAAACTTCGGAATGCCTAATCCTGAAAGTTATCGAAAAGCAATTAGATTTATGAAGCAAGCAGAGAAATTTCATAGACCAGTTATTACTTTTGTAGATACTAAGGGGGCCTATCCAGGAATTGGAGCAGAAGAAAGAGGACAAGGGGAAGCAATTGCAAAATCTATGTTTGAAATGGCAAGATTAAAGGTTCCTGTGATTAGTGTTGTAATTGGAGAAGGCTCTTCAGGTGGTGCATTAGCAATATCAGTAGCTAACAAGATTCTTATGCTAGAAAATGCCATTTACTCTATTTTATCTCCAGAAGGATATAGTAGTATTTTATGGAAAGATAGCAGTAGAGTAAAAGAGGCAGCAGAAAAAATGAGGTTAACTGCCAAAGATTTATATGATTTGAAAGTGATTGATACAATTATTAAAGAGCCTATAGAAATGGAAGAAGCGGATTTTGAAAAGGTAAGTCAATCCATTCAAAAAGAAATTCA
Source organism: Clostridia bacterium (assembly GCA_022797635.1). GTDB lineage: Bacteria > Bacillota > Clostridia > TANB77 > CAG-508 > CAG-273. The sequence goes on along the minus strand of JAAWKZ010000001.1, from coordinate 98,133 downwards.
AAAGGAAATTAAGAAAATGCAGAAAATGTCAGTAGAAGAATTAGTAGAAAGGCGTTATGAAAAGTTTAGGAGCATTTCAGGATTTCAAAGTGTAATTTAGTGAAGGAGGGAATAATATGATGTTAGAAAATAAAACAATATTAATTATGGGAATACGTAATAAATGGAGTATTGCCTATGGAATTGCAAAGTCAGCTTATGAGAACGGAGCAAAACTTATCTTTACTTATATGGGAGAAGACAATAAGGAAAAAATTGAAGAACTTATTTCAGATTTCAAAGGAAGTAAAGCTTATGTGTTAGATGGAGCATCAGAAGATGAACTAGTACAAAAAGTATTTACACAAATCAAAGAAGAAAATGGAAAGATAGATGGTTTAGTACATGCTATTGCACATGCTAACACAGAAGATTTGCATCAAGATTTTATTTATACTAGTAAAGAAGGATATGCTCATGCTATGGATGTTAGTAGCTATTCTTTTGTGCTAGCTGCAAGAATGGCAAAAGAAGTAGATTTATTAAATGAAAATGCAAGTCTGGTAACATTAACTTATCATGGTTCTACAAAAGTGCTAGATGGATATAATGTAATGGGAGCAGCTAAAGCAGCGTTAGAGGCAAGTGTAAGATACTTAGCAGAAAATTTAGGAAAAGAAGGCAAAAGGGTAAATGCCATATCAGCAGGACCAATTAAGACTTTATCTGCTAAAGGAATTAAAGACTTTTCTAGTATTTTAACTGTAGTAGAAGAAAAATCACCATTACATAGAAATGTAACAACAACACAGGTAGGAAATGTGGCTGCTTTCTTATTAAGTCAAATGTCAGATGCTGTAACAGGGCAAGTAATTTATGCAGATAGTGGATATAATATTATGGGTGTGTAAACCTTAGGTTGCAATTATTTTGCAGTTATCCATTATGAAAATAGGAGGCTTTCTATATGAAAATATAGAAGGTCTCATTTTTATTATGAACTTTTATTTTAGAAAGGAAAGGATAAAATACGAAATACTTTAATTAGTTTGAAAGTAACTAGATTTTTTGCAATGAATGTGATATAAATTAATAGAAACATGAAATTGAGAGGGGCTAACTATGAAGGAAATAAGAGTATTAGAAGCCAATAAAAATCATAGAGAATTTATTATACATGCAAATAGAGTAATTAATAGTGTTAATGATACTGAGCAAACAAATGGCTTAGAACAAAATATTGATAAGGATTACTTTTGTGATAATCCTAAGTTTAGATGTTTGATAGCAGAAGTTGATAATAGACCTGTAGGAATGATTTTATATTCTTATTTTTATTGGGCAAGTGATGGTGAAGTTTTATGGATTTCCCAGATGTTTGTGGAAGAAGAATATAGAAAATATGGTATATTTTTTAAATTAATAGAGAAATTGCGAGAAGAAAATAGAGACATAGAGATTGTGTCTTGTGCAACTGGAAATGAGAATAAGAGAATGCAACGAATTTTGAAGTATTATGATGGGCATGAAATTGATTTAAAATTTTATTATAAGAAGATGTAAATAGGATATACTAAAGAAGCAAAGGAGAGAATAAAAAATAATGGCAAATATTATTGATTATTTAAATTGGAGAGGAGATATTCCTTTTTCACAAGTTCCCTTAAATGAAATAGATAGCCTTATTTTATCTAGAATTTCCTATTTTCCTTTTGATAATCTATTTCAAGGGGAAGAACAAATAACAATAGAAAATGCTTATAAAAGATTTAAAAAGGAAAAGGATAAAATAGTATTACAAATTGATGATTTAGATTTATTTCCTATGGTAGCAAAATGTGCAAGATATAAAGATTTAATATTACTAGACTATATTAACAAAATTGAACTTAAAGAACAAAAGCAATTTTCAGCAATTACGATATGCTTACCTAATAATATTTTGTATGTTTCTTTTAGAGGTACAGATAATACTCTAATTGGTTGGAAAGAAGACTTTAATATGAGCTTTTCTTCACATGTTCCCTCTCAAAAAGATAGTAGAGTTTATTTAGATAATATAGCTAGCAAATATAAAGGAGATATTATTGTAGGAGGACATTCAAAGGGTGGTAATTTGGCTGTATATTCTTCGGCTTTTTGTAATAGTGAGACTAAGAAACGAATTAAAGTAATTTATAATGAAGACGGACCAGGCTTTGATGAAGATATTATTCAAACAACTGAATATCAAGAAATAATAAAAAAGGTACATACCTATATTCCACAATCTTCTATCATTGGTAGATTATTAAATCATCAAGAAACGTATACAGTAGTTCAAAGTACAGCGAATGGAATTATGCAACATGATTTATATAGTTGGCAAGTATTAGGAAGTAAGTTTGTTTCTATGAAAAATGTAACTGATAAAAGTTTGTTAGTTGATAAAACCATTAAAGAATGGGTAAAAACTGTACCTGCTGGGCAAAGGGAACAAGTGGTAGAAGCATTGTTTGAGATTATAAATTCTACAGAAGCCACTACGCTTGAAGAGCTTTCTAATAAAAAGATAGCAACAGCAAGAATATTAATTAAAAATTACCAAAATATAGATAACGAAAATAAAATTCTTATTTCAAGGGCTCTACATTCTTTATTAGGAATTATTAAAGAAAATATTATGACTAATATTTCAAATAAGAATAGCAAAAAGAGTAAAAAGATAAAATCTTCAAAACTTGAAATTAAGATTTAAATATGGTATAATTTAGGATACAAATCTGCTAATAGCAGAGGAAATATTGGAGGTTTTATTATGGTACAGTTCTGGGAGAGAGCTGAAATCGTAAGTCGGTTAGCAGACACAACGGGAATGGATAAGGTGTTGCTACTGAGGAGTTCCTTGCTGATGGATGAGATTCTGAAACAGTTAGGACCTGAAGAACAAGACACTATTGCATCCATGTGGTTCAAAGGATCTCTTGATGAATTGACGTATGGTATGAGAATGAAAATTGACAAGATTATACCTGAATGCGAAGAAATTTTACAAGAGATGAGCACAACCAACCGAATGCTTGCAGCTTCAATGTGGAAGGCTGGAAGCTTTACAGGCGAAAACTGGAATAAAGGCCTACTGAAGTTATAAGATTAAACCTCAAAAATGCCGACAAGTACAACGGCAGCCCCATTTCGGTGGGGTCTTTTTTATTTTTTAGTTTTTTTCAAAATGTCACTTACTTGTCACTTTAGATGTCGTATAATAAAATCAATAAAGTAAAGAAAGGATAAAAAACATGGAAATTTTAAGAGTTGAAAATTTAAGTAAAGTTTATGGAAAAGGTGCAGCCAAAGTAATAGCACTGGATAATGTTTCTTTTAGTATAGCTAAAGGAGAATTTGTAGCAATTGTAGGAGCCTCAGGAAGTGGAAAATCTACTTTATTACATCTAATTGGTGGAGTAGATAGACCAACTAGCGGAAAAGTATTTATTGATGGAAAAGATATTTATGGATTTAATGATGACGAACTTGCTATTTTTAGAAGAAGACAAGTAGGACTTATTTATCAGTTCTATAATCTAATTCCTATCTTAAATGTAGAAGAAAACATTACACTCCCACTTAGCTTAGATAACCGTAAAATTGATAAGAAGAGATTAAATGATTTGATTCAATTATTAGGATTAGAAAGTAGAAAAACACATTTACCAAACGAATTATCAGGAGGACAACAACAAAGAACCTCTATAGGAAGAGCAATGCTTACAAATCCAGCTATTATTTTAGCAGACGAACCAACAGGAAACTTAGATTCAAAATCAAGTGATGAAATTGTAGAGTTATTAAAAAGATCTAATAGAGATTACAAGCAAACTATTGTGATGATTACACATAATATGGAAATTGCTAAAATAGCAGATAGAATCATTAAAATTGAAGATGGAAAGATTGTAAAAGATATATAGGAAATAGAGGGGAGGGAAAACAAGAGATGAAAATTTTAAATAAAGTATCACTTAAGAATTTAAAGTTAAATAAAAAGAGAACAGTAAGTACAGTGATTGGAATTATCCTTTCTGTTGCATTAATTTGTGCTGCATGCACATTAGCTACAAGTTTTCAAGCTACATTAATACAAAATGCCATTAATGAAACAGGATATTATCACTTATCACTAGAAGACCTTACCTTAAAGGATATTGAAACTTTAAAAAATAATAGAGATGTCAAAGAGATTTTTAGTGTTTTAGAAGAAGGATATAGTGTATTACCTAATGGAGCAAATAAAGATAAACCATATTTAAAATTATGTTCAATGAATGAAACTACATTTCAAAAACTAAAGTTTCAATTAGAAGAAGGAAGATTTGCTCAGAATAATCAAGAAATCGTTATTTCTCGCCATGTTGAAACAAATGCAGAGGTAAAGTATGAGATAGGAGATACGATTACTTTAGATGTGGGAAAAAGAGAAAGTTTAGATGGTTATGAATTAAATGTAGGAAATCCTTATGACACAGAGACAGGAGAACACATTGTAAATAGCCAAACAAGAACATTTAAAGTAGTAGGAATTATGAAAAGGCCTAATATGAGCTTTGAAAATTATAGTGATGTAGGATATACAGTTATTACAACTGGTGACACAAGTAGTTCTAATGGAAAAACAATGGGATATATTGCTTTAAAAGAACCCAAGGAATATAAGACATCTATTCCACAAATGTTGGGTGTATCTAGTATGGGAATTGTAGAAGCAAATAGCACCAAAATGCAATATGATGTATCAATGATTAATCATGAATTACTTAGATGGGAAGTATTTGCTTTTAGTGATACAACACTTATGATGTTATATAGTGTGATTGGAGTGGTTGTGGTTATCATTTTATTTACTAGTGTATTTTGCATTAGAAATTCGTTTGCTATTTCTACCACTGAAAAGATTAAAATGTATGGTATGTTTGCTAGTGTAGGTGCAACGAAAAAGCAAATTGGAAAAAGTGTTATTTTTGAAGCTTTTATACTTGGATTAATTGGTATTCCACTAGGAATCTTATCAGGGCTATTGGCAGTATGGATATTGCTTAAAATAGTTAATTATCTATTAGGACCAGGAGCAATACTTAGTTATACAGATGGTATTTTATTTGAAGTTTCTATCATTCCTATTATTTTAGCAATAGTACTTGGATTTTTAACAGTATATTTATCAGCTATGGCTTCAGCTAGAAAGGCAAGCAAAGTAAGTCCAATAGAACAATTAAGGAATACCAGGGATATTAAAATTAGTGGTAAACAATTGAAAACGCCAAAAATGATTTCAAGAGTATTTAAGGTAGGTGGAGTTCTAGCATATAAAAACCTAAAAAGAAGCAAAAAGAAATATAGGACAACAGTTATATCTTTAGCAGTAAGTATTAGTATTTTTATCGCTATGAATGCTTTTTTACACAATGCATTAGATATGGCAGGGAATTATTATGAAGATTATGACTACAATATTAATGTTTCAGCTCAGTCATCACATGAATTAAGTGAAGAAGAATTAGATCAAATCATTTCAGTGGGCAATATTAAAGAAAGTCATATTCTTTATGATAGCAAAAGAAGTTCTATTCATATTTTAGATTTGAATAAAGTAGATTATCAAGAGGAATTATTTGAAGAAGTGAAAATAGATTCTAAAACAGGGGTGGCCATCTTAGATAATAATGGTGAAGTAATTCCAACAGGTAGAAAATATATGTTATTAGAAGTATTAGCACTAGATAGCAAATCTTTTGCTCAATATGCTAAGAAAATTGGAAGTTCTTATGAAAAAGTAAAAGGAACAGGAATTTTATGTGATACGTATTCTTATTATCAAAATGAGGTGGGAAATACAGTAGAACAAAGAGTGTATAATTACAAAAAAGGAGAAAATATTGTAGGAGAGTATAACAAAAAGGAAATTAGTATTCCTGTTAGCGAAGTTAGTAAAATAAAACCTTATGGATATGAAAACTATAGTTATCATGGGGGATATCTTGTTGTAGAATATGGAGTACATCCAGAGTTTGATTTTGAACCTAAGTTTATTACCATAGATTCGGATAATCCAGAACAGGTAGTTAAAGAAATCGAAAAACTAAAGCTAGATATCCATGTTAGAAATATGGAGGAAGAAGTAGCAGGGGAAAGGTCAATGATAATCGTTATTAACATTTTCCTATATGGATTTATTACAGTCATTAGCTTGATTGGGGTAACTAATATTTTTAATACAATTACTTCTAATATGGAACTAAGACAAAAAGAGTTTGCCATGCTAAAAAGTATAGGAATGACCAAAAGGGAATTTAATCGTATGATTAATTTAGAATCTGTATTTTATGGTACAAAATCTTTAATTTATGGAATTGTTTTAGGACTTTTAGCAACATTTGCACTATATAAATCTTTTGCAGTAAAAATAGATAGTGGAATGTATATTCCTGTGAATGCTATTATGATTTCAGTATTTTTAGTCTTTATTTTAGTTTTTATAATTATGAGATATAGCTTAGGAAAAATTAATAAACAAAATACGATAGAGACAATTAGAAATGAAAATGTGTAAAATAGATTCAACAATAAAAATAGTAATTAGAGTTAAGAAGCGGAATCCAAAATAGTGGTTCTGCTTTTTCTTTGGATTAATCCTAAAAATTTGAAATTTTTTTGTGAATTTGATAATATATAAGGCATAAGGAGAGAAAATATGCAAATCTTATTAGTTGAAGACAATGAAATGGTTGCAAAAGGATTAATTTATTCATTAGAACAAAAAGGATATCAAATTATTCATAAAACTAATGTAATGAGTACAATGGAATTTTTAGAAAATCAAGTAGTAGAATTAGTAATACTAGATATTTCGCTTCCAGATGGTAACGGATTTGATTTATATGAGCAAGCAATAAATTACAAGAAAATACCAACTATTTTTTTGACAGCAAAAGATGAAGAAGATAACATTGTAAAAGGATTAGAATTGGGAGCAGAAGATTATATTACTAAACCATTTTCTACAAAGGAATTAATTGCTAGAATTCAAAAAGTTTTATTGCGTCAAAAGAAAAATACAGTTGTAACAGTTCAGAGTATTGAATTTGATTTAGATAAAATGGTAGTGTATAAGAGTAAACAAGAGATTATTTTTACTAGCTTAGAGCTGAAAATATTGCATTTACTGTTTTTAAATCTAAATAAAGTAGTGACGAGAAATGATATTATTGATAAGATATGGGAATGGACAGGAAATGATGTAAACGACAACACGGTTACAGTATACTTGAAGCGAATTAGAGAAAAATTAGATACTGATATTATAAAAACAATAAAAGGAATTGGATATCGTATTGATACAAATTAAAGAGGGGATAGAAAATGAAAAATAAAATAGAATTAAAGAAAGCTTTTATTGTAAGTATAGTTTTTATTACTAGTTTTTTAATTCTTTTTGCTATGTTATATCAAATACAATATCAAATTTATACAAGGCACTTTAATGAAAAATTAAATGTTATTATTGTAAAATTGCAAGAGAAGTATCCCAATTTAACATCAAATGATATTATGAATATTTTAAATAGTACAGAAGAAGCGGAGATAGACTTGTTAAGACAATATGGAATAGATTTGAAACAAGATGCTATTCTTTTAAAGAATGATAATGCTTATCAAAAATTTTTGCTAGCAAACCTTATTTTACTTGGGGGATTTGGAATTTCTTTATTAGTTGAGTTTGGGTTATATAATCATAAAAAGAATAAGAAATTAGTAGAAATTACGAATTATATTGAACAAATTAATTATGGGAATTATAGTTTAGATATTGATGATAATACAGAAGATGAATTATCTATTCTCAAAAATGAAATTTATAAAACAACAATTATGTTAAAAGAAGTTGCCGAGAATGCTAGAAACCAAGAGATTAGTCTTAAAAATTCTTTAGAAGATATTTCACACCAATTAAAAACGCCACTTACTTCTATCATGATAATGTTAGATAATATGATTGATCATCCAGAAATGGATAAAGAGATAAGAGAGGAATTTATTAAAGATTGTAAAAAGGAAATTACCAATATTCATTTTTTAGTACAGGCTCTTTTAAAGCTTTCAAAATTTGATGCTAATACGATTCAATATCATAATCAAACTGTTTTAATAAAAAACTTGATAGATGAGGCTGTAAATAAAGTATCTATTTTATGTGATTTAAAAAATGTAAATATTCAGGTGCAAGGAGATGAAAAAGGGACTATTTACTGTGATAATAAATGGCAAGTTGAGGCAATTACGAATTTGCTAAAGAATGCAATAGAATACTCTGAAAGTGAAGGAAAAATAGAGGTTAGCTATGGACAAAACAAATTATATACTCAAATAGAAGTTAAAGATTATGGTAAAGGAATTGAAAGTGATGATTTACCACATATTTTCGAAAGATTCTATAAGGGGACAAATTCCTCTAAAGATAGTGTTGGAATTGGATTGGCGCTTGCTAAGAAAATTATTGAGAAGAATAATGGTAGTGTTTTTGTAGAAAGTGAATTAGGAAAAGGAACAACTTTTATCATTCGATATTTTCAAGAATGGAATATTGTAAAAAATAACGAAATATGATAATATTCGATTATAGAGTATAGAAAAAGTAGAATATATAAAAGACATATTAAATAACAAATAAAAGGAGAACCAAAATATGAAGAACTATTTTTTTACCTCGGAAAGTGTAACAGAAGGACATCCAGACAAATTATGCGACTATATTTCAGATAGCATTTTAGATGAATGTTTAAGGCAAGATGAGAATTCGAGAGTAGCAGTTGAAACTTTTGCAGCGAATAATACTATTACAATTGCAGGGCAAATTTCAACAAATGCTAAATTTGATGTGGAAGAACTCGTAAGAAAAAGAATTCAAGAAATTGGATTTGATAATAGTCAAACTGATATGGATTATAGAACTTGCGAAATTCATACAGACATTACAAAGCAAAGTCCAGATATTGCTCTGGGAGTTGATGTCGGAGGAGCAGGAGACCAAGGAATCATGTTTGGTTATGCTTGTGACGAAACTGAAAGTTATATGCCTTATGCTATCGATATGGCTCATAAATTAGCAAGAAAACTAACAGAAGTACGAAAGAGTGGAACTATTCCATATTTAAGACCTGACGGAAAAACACAAGTAACTGTTGAATATGAAGAAGATAAACCGAAGAGAATTGAAACTATTTTAATTTCTACACAACATCAAGATACTGTTAGCATAGAAGAAATTAAAAAGGATTTAATTGATAAAGTAATTAGAATAGTAGTGCCTCAAAATATGATAGATGAAAACACTAAAATTTATGTTAATCCTACTGGAAGATTTGTAATTGGTGGACCTTTAGGAGATACAGGACTTACAGGAAGAAAAATTATTGTGGATACTTATGGTGGATATGCAAGACATGGTGGTGGATGTTTTTCAGGCAAAGATGCAAGTAAAGTAGATAGAAGTAGTGCATATATGCTACGACATATTGCAAAGAATATAGTTGCAAATGAATATGCTAAAAAATGTGAAATTCAAGCAGCTTATGCTATTGGAATGAAAGAACCATTATCAATTTGTGTTAATACCTATGGTACCAGTCAAAAAACAGAAGAAGAATTAGTAGAATTAATTAAGCAAAAATTTGATTTGACACCAGATGGTATTATTCAATATTTAGATTTAAAAAGACCTATTTATATCCAAACAACAAATTATGGACATTTTGGTAAAGAAAATTTGTCTTGGGAAAAGATTATTGAAATATAAAAGGGATCCCCCTTCACTCCAATGTACACATAGAGTGAAGGGGGATATTGGCAGATAATCTAAAAACCACGTTTTTCTAAATTTCGGACTGTTAATACATTCTGTTTTTTCCTCTGCTTGGGATGCCGATTCTTGCCGTTCTCGTCTTCAATTTCTTTTACCTTGGAAGAAATCCCATAAGACTTAGGCTCACTGGCTTTAACTATTTGCAGAAGAAAGTTCCCCGCCAGTTTTTTTGTGCGGAGAATGGTGTATCCTTCAAAACCTTCCAAAACGATATCTCTGCCATTAGTAATGTTGGGCAAAGTCAAGATATATCCCCATTCTTCTGGGGAGACAGCCTGATTATTTCGCTTTTGAGGTTTGAGACACCATTTGTCCTTTTGGGTTACAGCTCTTTTTTCCAGGTTTTTAAATACATACCGCCTGGGCTTACATGGTTGCTTGTTTTTTCTCTTAGACATAGCCCTTCAACTCCTTTTCTATAAAGTGAATAGATTATACCATATTATGTTAAATTATGCAATGAAAATTATTTTATTTTGGTTCTTGATTTACAAAATGATTTGTGATATAAAATTGAGAGTAGTATATAATGCAAAAGAGAGTGTGAAAGGAAGTATTAAAAAATGGAAGTAAATGAAGAAAAAAGGGTAAAATTTATGGAGAATGCAGGCAAAAGAGTCAATAAAGTTATGCATGATATTCAAATTTTAGAGCCAATGGCAAGAAGTAGTGTATATGATTTTACAAAAGGTGATGTAGAAGAAATGTTTCTAGCTATGCAAGAATCTTTAAATACTGCCAAAGCTGAATTCGAGAAAAAATTTGAAGAAAAAACAAAGGCAGAAAGAAGATTGTTTTCTTTTGGAACAAATGTAGTACCAGTTGCAGAAAACAATAATAATACATCAAATTCTACACAAGTGCCAAATAATAATGTTAATGTTCAAAATATAGAGACAGTAGAAGAGACAGTTGTAGCAAATGCAAATGTAGGAGATATTACAGATATAGAATTATAAAAAACGAGGAATAATTCAGTTGAAGAATACTGAGTTGTTCCTTTTTGATTATTTAGAATTTACCAACCTCTCTTTGAATATAATATATTAAGAAATTCTAAATTCACACAAAAAACACATAAGAACAATAAAGAAGTAACAAATAAAGAATAGAATAACAAACATGGAAGGAGGAGATTCAAACAGAAAGTTTAAAAATAAAAAATGAAGAGGTGCAATTAGAAGGGCTGATACCAATTCAAATAAAAGATAAGACTTTTGAGACATTAATGTCAGTGTATCAAATAGCACTAAATCAAGTAGTGGAAGAATTGGAACAAATAAAATTAGGGATGAATAGAATATATGGTTATGAAATCATTAATCATATTACCTCTAGAATAAAAACACCAGATAGTATTGTAAAGAAAATGAAAAAGAAGAATTATAAACTAAACTATCAAAACCTAGTCTATAACATCAATGATATTGCAGGTGTTAGGGCAATATGCCCAACAAAGAGTAACATAGAGAGTCTTGTAAGTATTATTAACCAATTACCAAATATGAAAGTGATAAAGGAAAAAGATTATATTACGAAAACAAAAGAAAGTGGGTATTCAGGATATCATTTAATTGTAGAAGTACCTATTACAGTAGAAGAAAAAGTACTTCCTGTTAAAGTAGAGGTTCAACTAAGGACTATGGCAATGGACTTTTGGGCAACAAACGAACATAAGGTAAAGTACAAAACAAATAAAAAAATATCAAATTTGGACTCTAAGAAAATGGTTTTTTATGCAAAAATATTAAATTTTATAGATAAAAAGATATCACATATATATCAAAAACAATTCGAATAGGATAAAATGTAGTAATATCAATACTTTAGGACACAATCCTTGAACTGACAGGTCAGTTTGAGGATTTTTCCTTTATAATATGATATACTTGTAACAATAGTTCAAAAGAAAGGGGAGTATGATTGTAAAATATCATACAAAAATGAAATGGAAAAAATCTTTGAAGCTACTGAATTTAAGAATATTAAAGAAATTCTTTATCATTCAGCACAAGTTTATGCTAAAAATATTGCATTTACCATTAAGCATAAAGAGGAAAAGAAAGTTAGTTATGAAGATGTAACTTATGAAAGGTTATTAAAAGATGTTAACAAATTAGGAACAGCTTTTTATAACATGGGGCTAACAGCAAAGAGAATTGCTGTTATTGGTAAAAATAGATATGAATGGGTTATTTCTCATTTGGCTAATTTATTAGGTGGAATTGTATCAGTTCCATTAGATAAAGACCTACAATATGAAGAATTAGAAACTTCCCTTATTAGAAGTAAAGCTGATTGTATTATCTTTGATGAGAAATTAACTCCAATTATAAAGCAAATTCAAGAAAACAATAATACTTCTTTAACAAACTATGTTTGTATGGGAGAAGTAGATGGCTTTCAGTCTATTAAGGGCCTTTTGAAAAAAGGAGAAGTGTTATTAGAACAAGGACAAAATGAATATCTTAATGCTAATATTGATGAAAATGTAATGAACATTTTACTATTTACATCTGGCACTACTTCTCAGTCAAAAGCGGTTATGTTATCACAAAAAAATATTGCTTCAAATATTTATGCAATGCAATGTGTAGAAGATATTAGGCCAACTGATACCAATATTGCTTTTTTACCATTTCATCATATCTTTGGCTCAACTTGTATGATTATGATGCTCGCTTGTGGTGTGAAAACAGTGTTTCCTGATGGTCTAAGATATATTAAACAGAATTTAAACGAATATAAAGTAAGTTTGTTTGTTGGTGTTCCAGTGTTAGTAGAAGCTATTTACAAAACCATTATGAAAGAAATTGACAAGCAAGGCAAAACTGGTCTAATTCGATTTGCAAGAGCACTTAGCAAGTTTTTATTATTTTTCCATCTTGATGTAAGAAGAATACTATTTAAACAAGTCATTAATGCTTTGGGTGGAGAATTAAGACTTATCATTTCAGGTGGTGCGCCAGCAGATCCTCAAATTTCACAAGGATTTAACGATTTGGGAGTATCTACTCTTCAAGGATATGGGTTAAGTGAAACTTCACCTGTTATTGCAGCAGAAAATGCAAAATTGACTCAAAATGGTTCAGTAGGAATTCCTATGATAAATGATACCATAGAAGTAGTTAACCAAGATGAAAATGGTATTGGAGAAATTAGAGTAAAAGGCCCTAATGTTATGTTAGGTTATTATGAAATGCCAGAATTGACATCAGAAGTATTAAAAGATGGCTGGTTTTATACAGGAGATTTAGGAAAATTTGATAAAAAAGGGATTCTATATATTACTGGTAGAAACAAGAATATGATAGTACTTAGAAATGGTAAAAAGGTATTCCCAGAGGAATTAGAAACTATCGTTAATCGTTTAGAACTAGTAGAAGAATCTATGGTGTTTGGTATGCCTGATGAAAAAGTGAAAGATGATGTAAAAGTATCTGTTAAAGTAGTATACAATCAAGAAGTAGCAAAGGAGAAATATCAGGATAAATCACAAGAAGAGTTATATCAAATTATATGGGGGCAAATTAAGGAATTAAACAAATCTTTTCCAAGGTACAAACATATTCAAAAACTCATTTTAACAGATGAAGAATTGATAAAGACAACAACGAAAAAAGTAAAAAGACAGGAAGAAATGAAGAAGATTTTGCAAGAAGGCTAAAAATGTGGTATAATAAAGAGTAATGTTAAAAGCATTTGTATTGTACTTTCAAATGAATAACTTGTAAAGTACAATCCTATCTTTTGGTGAAACACAAAAATCAAGCATCAGTAAAGAAAGGAAGAGAGCAATGGAAGCTGCAACGTTTAAGCTTACCTTAATCAAGGTGGCAGTATTGTATTCGCTTTTTGCGATACTTGTACTTTTTGTAGGAATTGGTTTTATCATCTATCATCATCGAAATCTCGAAAATGAACGGCATCTGAAATTAGGAAACAGATGGGTTGTAGTCATTCTTATCGACTTGGTAGCTTGGTTTATACTTATTCTCTACATAAATCACATTTATTAAACATTGCAAGGGGAAGAGTAGTGACAGATTTATCTGCTGCTACTCTCCTTTTTATTTTTGAATATATATACTTTTTTATGAACTAATGATATAATTGCTTCAACAAGGAGGTAACATGTCTTTAATTAATGTAAGCAATTTAAGTTTTGGATATGATGGCTGTATCGATAATCTGTTTGAAGATGTCTCTTTTCAAATAGATACAGACTGGAAATTAGGTTTAATAGGCAGAAATGGTAAAGGAAAAACCACTTTTTTAAGATTACTATTAGGTGAATATCCATATAAAGGGAGCATCTCTAAAAATGTAGACTTTGATTATTTCCCATTTGAAGTTAAAGAAAAAATGGCAATAGAAATTGTTAATGAAATTGCACCACAAGTAGAAGATTGGGAAATTATGAAAGAATTAAATTTATTAAACACAGATACAGAAATTCTATATAGAAATTTTAATATACTAAGTGGAGGAGAACAAGTTAAAATTCTCTTAGTAAGTTTATTCTTAAAAGGTAATAACTTTTTGCTCATTGATGAACCTACTAATCATTTAGATAGTGAGACAAGAGAAAATCTAGTAAAATATTTAAACAAGAAAAAAGGATTTATTTTAGTGTCTCATGATAGGAATTTTTTAGATAAAGTAGTAGATCATATCATTTCAATTAATAATACGAATATTGATATTCAAAAAGGAAATTATTCTTCGTGGCAAGAAAACAAAAAAAGGCAAGATAATTTTGAATTCATGCAAAATGAGAAATTACAAAAAGATATTAACCGTTTAGAAGTAGCAGCCAAGAATACATCTAATTGGTCGGACAAAGTAGAAAAGTCAAAGTTTAATACCAATAATTCAGGTTCTAGTATTGACAGAGGATATGTTGGACATCAAGCAGCTAAAATGATGAAAAGGTCTAAAGTATTAGAACAAAGAATTGAAAAGTCCATTGAGCAAAAATCAAATCTATTAAATAATATTGATAGAAATGATAGTTTGAAAATAGTTCCTTTAGAGACAAATAGAAATCCGTTCATAATAGCAAATCAGTTACAAATAAAGTACCAAGATAAAGTTATATTTCTACCACAAACTTTTGAAGTAAATCAAGGAGATAGAATTGCTATTACAGGTAAGAATGGTGCAGGAAAGTCTAGTATATTAAAATTAATATTAGGAGAAGAAATTGGCTATTTGGGAACTTTAAAAATGATAAATGATTTAAAAATATCTTATGTATCACAAAGCACAGAAAGTTTAAAAGGAAGTTTAAAGCAATATGCAGTGGAAAATAAAGTAGAAGAAAGTATTTTTAAGGCAATGCTTTCTAAAATGGGATTTTCACAAAGTGATTTTGATACTAAGTTAGAAGATATGAGTGAAGGGCAAAAGAAGAAAGTTTTAATTGCCAAAAGTATTTCAGAACAAGCAAATATCTATATATGGGATGAACCCCTAAATTATATTGATATTTTAACAAGGGAGCAAATAGAAGATGCTATTTTGAAATATGCTCCTACAATGATTTTTGTAGAACATGATGAATTTTTTGCTAAAAAAGTGGCAACACAAATAATAGATTTAAAGAAAGAAGGTTAAAAAATATGAAAGAATTAGAGTTAAAAGTAGAAGGAATGGTTTGTGGAGGATGTGAAAAAAGGGTAGTAAATAGTTTATCAGAGGTGCAAGGTGTAAGTGAAGTAATAGCAAACCATCAAAAAGGAACAGTTTTAGTAAAAATGACAGAAGAGATAGATATAGAAATACTAAAAGAGAAAATAGAAGATCTTGGTTTTGAGGTAAAATAGATATGAAGAAAATTATTTTATCCATTGATGGAATGACTTGTAGTGCCTGTTCTAATGGCTTAGAAAAGTATTTGAATAAACAAAATGGTATTATAAATAGCTCTGTTAATTTGGTTATGGCAAATGCTACTGTAGATTATGATGAAAATATATTAGACCAAGAGAAAATAGAGAAATATGTAAAACAAGCAGGATTTACAAGTCTAGGAATTTTTAAAGGATTTGAAGTAGAAAAAAAGAGCAAAGCAGAAAAGGTGAAGTTTATCATTTTTACTGTTTTGGCAATCGTTTTAATGTATATCTCTATGGGACATATGATAAATTTACCAGTTATCTCTATTTTAGACCCACATCAAAGTCCTATTATTTACACAACAACCTTACTAGTTTTAACAATCCTATTTTTAGGTTATGGTTGGGATATATTAAAAAATGGATACAAAAACTTAATTCATAGAATACCTAATATGGATACTTTAGTAGCTCTAGGGGTCATTAGTAGTTTTATGTATAGTGTGTATGGCATGTATCAAATTATCCAAGGTAATCATGCCTATTTAATGGATTTATATTTTGAATCTTCCGCTATTGTTATCTATTTTGTAAAGTTAGGTAGATATTTAGATAGAATTAGCAAAGATAAGACAAAAGAGGCAATTCAAAAATTAACACAAATCACACCAAATGAGACAACTATTGAAATAGATGGAGAAGAGAAAAAAGTTACTTTAGATGAAATTAAAAAAGGATATATTGTAATTAGTCGTCCAGGAGAGAAAATTGCTGTAGATGGAGAAATGATAGAGGGAAAAGCACATTTAGATGAGGCTTTTATTACAGGAGAAAGCAAGCCAGTTTCAAAAGAAGTGGGAAGCAAAGTAATTGCAGGAAGTTTGAATTATGATGGATTTATCAAATACAAAGCTGAAAAAATAGGGAGAGAATCTACTGTATCCGAAATTGTCCGTTTAGTTATGGAAGCTAGTAATACCAAAGCTCCTATTGCTAAAATTGCAGATAAAATATCAGGATATTTTGTGCCCATTGTTATAGTAATAGCTATTATTACATTAATGGTTTATTTACTATTAGGTCTTGGTGTATCTAGTAGTGTTATCACCTTTGTAACCATTCTTGTAGTGGCATGTCCTTGTAGTTTAGGCTTAGCAACACCTTTAGCGATTATTGTAAGCGAGGGACTATGTGCAAGTAATGGAATTTTAGTGAAAAAGAGTGAAATTCTAGAAAATGCTTCTAAAGTAAATACTATTGTGTTTGATAAAACAGGAACTCTGACATATGGAAAACTAAAGATTGCAAAGGTGTGTAATTATAGCCAGTTAGAAGAAAACAAAGTTTTACAATTAGTGGGAAGTATTGAGAAAAAATCAATACATCCAATTGCTAAAGCTTTTACAGAGTATATGGAAGAAAACAAACTAGAGTATTTAGAGGTAAACAATTTTCAGGACATTTCAGGATATGGGATTATAGGAGAAATTGAAAAAGAAGAGATAATAGTAGGGAATAGCAAGATTTTAACAAAGTTTGAAATACAAAATTCTTATGAACAAGAGGAAAAAGAGCTTGCTAAACAAGGCAATAGCATTGTTTATGTTGTTAGAAATAAGCAATTGAATGCTCTAATTGGTGTTAATGATGTAATACGAGAAAATGCTGTAGCAGTTATTCAAAAGTTAAATGAAAAGAATATTCAAACTATTATGCTAACAGGTGACAATAAAGAAACTGCTGAGAAAATAGGGGAAGAATTAAAAATTACAAAAGTAATTGCAAATGTACTTCCAGCAGAAAAAGCAGATATGATTAAAAAGTTAAAGTCTGATAATCAATATGTAATGATGTGTGGGGATGGGATTAATGATAGCCCAGCATTAGCTAATAGTGATATTGGTGTTAGTGTTAAAAGTGGAACAGATATTGCTATGGATTCTTCTGATGTTATTCTCACTAAGAGTGATTTAGGTTCTATTTTAAGATTAATTACAATTAGTGAAAAAACGGTTAAGAATATCAAGCAAAACCTATTTTGGGCATTTTTCTATAATCTTTTGATGATACCAATTGCAGTAGGTTTACTAAAACCTTTTGATATTAGTATTAACCCAATGCTAGCAAGCTTGGCAATGGTGTTTAGCAGTCTTACTGTTATATTAAATACTTTGAGATTAAAAAGAGTAAAATTAGATTAATTTGTTGGGAGAAATTATGGAAATAAGAGAGATAATATTAGACGATTTAGATAGAGTATTTGAATTATTAAATAATTTATATCATGGAAAATTAAATTTTAGTAGATTTCAAGAAATATATAAACTAAAACTAGAGGATGAAAATAATTACTATATAGTTGCCATAAAAGAGCGAAAAATTGTAGCAATCTTAACTGCAGAACTTCAAGAAAAGTTGCACAGAGATAATAAACAATTATTTATTGAAGACTTAATTGTCGATGAATCATATAGAAGTCAAGGAATTGGAAAAGCTTTATTGCAAAATGCAGTAGATTATGCAAGAATTAATAATTGTAATGTGGTAGAATTGACTAGTTATATTGACAATGAAAAAGCTCATAAGTTTTATGAGACAAATAACTTTGTTAAACATTCTTATAAATTTAAGAAGTATTTAAGATAAAAAAGATTGCATATAATATTGCTTTTAGGAAAAAAAAGTTGGTGATTCCAGCCATTAAAATAAGGTATTTAATATTCAGATAAAGAATAAATCATTTAAACTATATACATTATATAATAATAAAAACTATCATTGCAAATAAAAGAAAGATGTTGTAATTTTAAATTATTGTAAGAAAAGTGCGTAGAATATAATTCTGGTGAGAAGGAATGAAAGGAGTATCTTATGGAGCAAAGAATTGATAAAATAAATTATTATTTAAATATAGCAAAAGCAGTAGCAGATAGAAGTACATGCCTTAGAAAAAAATCAGGAGCAGTTATTGTAAGCAAAGACGAAATTATATCAACAGGATATAGTGGGGCACCTAGAGGAAGAGAAAATTGTATAGATTTAGGATATTGCTGTAAGAAGAAATACTTTCCAGATGTGAGACATGCTGGATATGATGCTTGTAGAAGTGTGCATGCAGAACAAAATGCTTTAATTAGTGCTAGTAGGAAAAATATGCTTGGTGCTACATTATATTTGGTACAGTATCGTACAGATACAGGAAACTATGAAGAGAATGCAGGTTGCTGCCAAATGTGTAGAAAAATGATTATTAATAGTGGAATTGAACAAGTGGTAGTTAGAATTAGCGATACAGAATATCAAAAAATTGATGTCAATGACTGGATACAAAATGATGATTTGCTAGATGGGAAAATAACATACTAAAAATATTGTTGATTACGAGTTAAATAGCAAGATTTATCTTGCTATTTTTCTATTCCTATAGTAAAATTAGTATAGTAAAAAGTTAAGAAATTCTAAATAATAATTTAAGAAAGCAAGAAGAAGGTGAACACATGGCAAAACCAACAGTTGCAATTATAGGAAGACCAAATGTAGGAAAATCTACATTTTTTAATTATGTCGTAGGAAAAAGAATTTCAATTGTAGAGGATACACCAGGAGTTACAAGAGATAGAGTGTATGCAGAGGCAAACTGGCGAGGAAGAGACTTTACTTTAGTAGATACAGGTGGAATTGAGCCTGAATCAGATGATGTTATTCTTTCTCAGATGCGCAGGCAAGCAGATATGGCAATTGAAATTGCTGATGTTATCATATTTTTAACAGATATTAAACAAGGTGTTACAGCAGCTGATGAAGAAATTGCTTTGATGCTTAGAAAATCGAAAAAGCCAATTGTTTTAGTTTGTAATAAGTCAGATACTTTTGGAAATACACCAAATGAATTATATGAATTCTATAACTTAGGAGTTGGAGACCCTTATGCAGTTTCTAGTGTCAATGCAAAAGGTATTGGTGATGTGTTAGATGCAGTTTACGAGCACTTTCCAGAACAAACAGAAGAGGAAACAGATGATACCATTATCAAAGTGGCAATTATTGGAAAACCAAATGTAGGAAAATCTTCTTTAATTAACAGAATTTTAGGAGAAAATAGGGTAATTGTGAGCGACATAGCAGGAACTACAAGAGATGCTATTGATTCTGAATTTGAAAATCAATTTGGAAAATATGTATTCATTGATACTGCTGGAATCCGTAGAAAAAGTAAAGTTAATGACAATTTAGAGAAGTATAGTGTTATGAGAAGTTTGCTCGCTGTGGAAAGAGCAGATGTATGTATTTTAATGCTAGATGCGAATGAAGGAGTTACTGCACAAGATACGAAAATTGCAGGTGAGGCACACGAAGCTGGAAAAGGAGTTATCATTGTTGTTAACAAATGGGACGATATTGAAAAAGATGAAAAAACAATGGAAACTTACAAAAAAGATGTATATAATAAATTGTCATATTTATCTTATGCACCAATATTATTTATATCAGCAAAGACAGGGCAAAGAGTAGATAAATTATATGAAATGATTAATATGGTGGCAAATCAAAATGCTTTAAGGGTTTCCACTGCTGTTTTAAATGATGTATTAAGTGAAGCAGTAACAATTGTACAACCACCAACTGATAAAGGTAGAAGATTAAAGATATTCTATATGACACAAGCAACCACAAAACCACCAACATTTGTAGTATTTGTTAATGATAAGCAATTATTTCATTTTTCATATGAAAGATATTTAGTAAATCAAATTAGAAAAGAGTTTGGACTTACAGGAACTCCAATTAGAATGATTGCTAGAGAGAAGAAAGATAAAGAAAATTAAAGATTTCAAAGGATAAAAAGGAGAGTGATTATTATGGCAACATATATTATAGTTGCAATTATTGCCTATTTAATAGGTAGTATCAGTTTTTCTGTTATCATCAGTAAGAAGATGGCAGGATTTGATGTAAGAGAAAAGGGAAGTGGAAATGCAGGAACGACTAATGTTTTAAGGTCTGTAGGAAAAAAAGCTGCAGCAATTACTTTAGTCTGTGATATATTAAAAGGTGTAGTAGCTATTTTATTAGCATTACTTGCAGGAGTAATTATCAAGGATTTAGATAAAGCACTATTAGTACAATTAGCAGGTGTATTTGTTATTATTGGCCATACTTTTCCTGTTTTCTTTAAATTTAAAGGAGGCAAAGGAATTGCTACTTCACTTGGTGTACTCCTTATTATAAACTGGCAAATTGGTTTAATATGTTTAGTCTTTGCATTACTATTAATGGCATTAACTAGAATGGTATCAGTTGGTTCTATTGCAGCTGCTGTATTATTTCCAGTCTTAGTATTATTTATTAATCAAAACTATATTGTAGCTGAAAGTAGTAATTGGAGCTATTTAATTTTTAGTGTTGTGATTGCACTTTTAGTTATCTTTAATCATAGAACTAACTTAAAACGTATTTTTACTGGCACAGAGAATAAATTAAGCTTCAAAAAGTAAACTGCAAGTAAGTTATTGAAAGGAAAAGAAAAAATGAAGAATATTTGTATTATAGGTAGTGGAAGTTGGGGATGTGCATTAGCTATCCATGCGGCTAAAATGGGGCATAATGTAAAGATTTGGTCTTTTGCACAAGAAGAAGCAGACTTAATTAACAATGAAAAGAAATGTAAGTTCCTACCAATGGCGACTATGCCAGACAATATTTATTGTACAACTGATATAAAAGAAGCAGTTGATGGCTCTGATTTAATTTTACATGTTACACCATCTAAATTCTTTAGAAATATATTAAAGCAATATAAAGAATATATTACAAATCAACCTGTTATTATTTGTTCAAAAGGTTTTGAACGTGAAACTTTGTCTACATTAAGTGATGTAGCAAAAGAGGAAATTCCAAATGTAAAACTAGGAGCATTTTCAGGACCAAGTCATGCAGAAGAAGTATCAATTCGGAATTCCAACAGCTATTGTTATTGCCTCTAAAGATTATGATGTACAATATTTAGTGCAAGATGCTTTTATGAATGAAGCAATGAGAGTATATACTAGTACTGATATGCAAGGCGTTGAACTGGGTGGTGCATTAAAGAATATTATTGCTTTTTGTGCAGGTGTAACAGCAGAGTTGAACTTAGGAGATAATACTTTTGCTGCACTCATTTCGAGAGGATTAACAGAAGTAGCAAGATTGGGTGTTGCAATGGGGGGAGAGCATAATACTTTTTATGGCTTATCAGGTCTTGGTGATTTAATTGTTACTTGCATGAGTGAACACAGTAGAAACAGAAAAGCAGGTAGATGTATTGGAAGAGGATTAAGTCTAGAGGAGACTAAAAAAGAAGTTGGAATGACAATTGAAAGTGTTGATAATATAGAAGTTGCTTATGAACTTGCTAAAAAATATAATATTGAAATGCCAATTGTTGAAACAGTTTATGATGTTTTGTATCATAATTTACAACCAAGAGAAGCTGTTTTAAAATTAATGACTCGTGAAAAAAAATCTGAATAAAAGAATATTTTTCGTTATTTTTTCCTATACTATTATCAATATAGGAGGAAGTGTATGGAAAATATTATGGATAAAATCAGTAAAACTGCAGTTGATACTTATCACTCTGCAGTGAAGGCGACAGGAAAGTTAGCACGAGAAATAAAATTAAAAACACAGATGTCTGAAAATAAAAGAAAAATCCAAGAAATTTATGAAGATATTGGCAAAACGATTTATGAAAAATATCTTTTAAAAGAAGAAATTATTCCAGAAGCAGATTTATTAAATCCATGTGCTAGAATTGATACTTTAGCAGAGGAGATAGAAAGTTTTCGTATGGAGTTATTAAAGTTAAAAGATTTAAAACAATGCCCTGAATGCCATTATGAAATTTATTATGATTTTCATTATTGTCCTAACTGTGGCTATATACAAGAACAGCCAAAAGAGGCAAAACAAAATGATGGACCTGCTACTATCGTGACAACTGATGAAGAAGACCAAAATTTGAAACATAGTAAAGAAGTTCAAGAGCAAGCAGAGGATGTATTAGATGACACAGAAGTTTTAACTGAAATAAGTATATTAAATGAATATGATAATGAGGATGATGAATAGATTTGCTATTTTTTGATATTAAAATAACAAGAAAAGGATGAAGAAAAGTGAAATTAGTTGTACAAAGAGTAAAAAATGCAAATGTAGTAGTAGAAAATAAAACAATAGGAGAAATTCAGCAAGGTTTTATGGTATTACTTGGAGTGGCACCAACTGATACGAAAGAAATTGCTGATTTCTTAGTTCAAAAATTAATTCATTTACGTGTTTTTGAAGATGAAAATGAAAAAATGAATTTATCAATTCAAGACATTGATGGCGAACTTTTAATTGTATCACAATTCACACTATATGCTAATTGTAATCATGGAAATAGACCAAGCTTTACAGAAGCTGCTAAACCTGATTTGGCAAATGAATTATATGAATATTTTGTAGAACAATGCAAAAAAGAAAATATAGAAAAAGTAGCAACAGGAGAATTTGGAGCAGATATGCAAGTTTCTCTTCAAAATGATGGGCCAGTTACAATTATTTTAGAAAAAGAAAATGTTTAAATAAAATACCTCTATTGTTTAATAGGGGTATCTTTCATATAAATAGCGAATGACACTATCGATACTACTTTTTGTAATATTAATAAAAAGGTCTTGGTCTAAACTAATCCACATATTAATTTTATAATCTTCTTGATTTTCAATTAAAGCCCCCATCATATCAACCATTTCAAGAGGATTTACATATTCTTTTTGCCATACAAGTTTATCTTCTATGGCAATTTCCTTATTTTGAAAAAATCGAGATAGGAAAGAGGTAATTTCTCCTTCTTCATCACTATATAATCTTATAGTAGCATTCATTTTACATTCCTTTTTTCTAATTTTCTTTATTAATAGTATTCGACAAACAAAAATATTTATACTTGAGAATAAAAGGAAATATTTTGGTCACACTAATTGTAAAGAAAAAGTGAAAGGAATTTTTTTAGATGAAGAAAAATGTTATTATCATTTTTGTTAGTATTATTGTAGTTATTCTTGTTTTATCTTCACTAGTAGTATTTGCAAGTAATGGAAAGCAAGAACTTACATTAGAGGAAAAAGCAACACAAGAAATTAAATATATTGATAATTATCTTGTTTCAATGTTAGGAGATTTTAATGGACTTCACATAGGAAGCTTTTTGAAAGAAGATAATTCTTCTGAGTGGCAATTTGATTCTTTGCAAGCTAGTCAAAAATCAAATTCGAATACTCAAAGTTCCAATAGTGAAAATAACTCTGAGGGGAATTCTGAAAAATCTTCTAAAAATGAAGAGGAGAGTCAGTCAAAAGATCATTTGATTAATAATAAACCAAATAGCAAGGATGCTCAAAATGGGGTTTTAGCAAATCAAGGTAAGTATAACACACAATGGGACACAATTCAAACACAAATTGAGAATCTTTATCAATCTTGGAATACGATTAGTATTGATTTGAATACTTTAAATGTAGATGGAAAATCTATTTTAGCTTTTAATGATTATTTAAATTCTAGCACACAGAGTATTAAAAAGAAAGATAAAAAAGCAGCTATGGAGGAAATTGCCAAACTATATCAACTTCTTCCAAAGTATAGTGAAAATTACAAACCCAATAGCAAAGAAACCAATGTGTTAGAAATAAAAAATGCTGTTGTAACAGCTTATGTATATGTTTCTAATGAGGATTGGGCATCAGCAAAGAAACAGCTTTCAGGGGCAATTACACAATTTACTAATTTATTAAACAGTGTAGGACAGAATTTTCAAAATCAAACTTTAGTCAATCAATGCTATATTCTAGTAAATGAATTAAATAAAGCAATTGGATTACAGGATAGAGAAATTTTCTTTATTCAATATCAAAATTTAATGGGAAAGATGGATATTATATAGATTGAGCACCTATGGTGCTCTTTTATTTTATAACAAAGATTAGAAAATTCTGAATTTTCATGATTTAATATATAAAATGTGTAACGTTTTTGAAAGTAATGTGTCACATATACAAAGGAGCAAAAAATGGATATAGAACAAATATATAATGAGTATTTTAAAATGGTATATAAATATTTAATTTGTTTAACACACAATAAAGAAATTGCAGAGGACCTGGCACAAGAAACCTTTTGCAAAGCCATTAAAAATATTAATCATTTTAGGGGAGAATGTAAAATTTCAGTATGGCTTTGTGAAATTGCTAAAAATTTATGGTTTAATGAATTAAGAAAAAACAAAAGAATATCATCACTTGATATAGAAGAAGCCATTGATGTTTTGTATAACATTGAAGAAGAATTCTTAATGAAGCAAGATCTAGAGCAAGTATATCATAAGATTCAAAAATTAGATGAGACTGTAAGAGAGATATTTTATATGAAATTGTTTTCTAATCTGACATTTAAGCAAATTGGTGAAATTAAAGGTAAAAGTGAAGTTTGGGCTAGAGTAAATTTTTATAGAGGAAAACAAAAATTAAAGGAGGTAGATGAAAATGAATGAGAAAAAAGAATGTAAAATTGTTCAAGATTTATTACCGAATTACATCGAAAAAGTAACAACTGAAGAAACCAACAACTACATAGAAAAACACTTGAAAAGCTGTAGTGAATGTCAAGAAATATATGCTTCTATGACAGAAAATTTAAGCACAAAGCCTACAGTTGAAGAGAAAGAGGTGAGGTATATGAAGAAATTTCATAAACAATTAAAAGTTTTAAAAATTATTCTTTTAGTTATTGTACTTTTCTTTGTATTCTCAATTGGTAGAAAGACTTATATTTTGTGTTCGTTGGGAGCCAAATGGGAAAAGACAGAGCAACAGCTTTCCAATAACTATTTTTCAAGAACACTACAGTATATGGATGGTATTATTATTGAAACTACCAGTTATCTGAAAGAACAAGATTATATAGCTACTATCAATTATATGAGCACAAATGGGCATAAATCTAAAATGACACATTACAAAAAAGGTGAAGAGGAATTATACTTGTTGGAAACAAAAGATAAGAAATTTCAATTTGAAGGAGAGAGTTTTCTTCGCTATCATCCAGGCATTTCGTTTAATACAACTGCATATTTCATAGGAAATTTGCAAACTGCTCCTTTTGTAAAAATAGAAACTTTAAACATAGCTGATAAAGAATGTTATGTCATTAAATATAGCAATGAAGATAGAATTATAGATAAAGAAACAGGAATTGAAATAAAAACAATTCACTATGGATATAACGATATTACTACTATTGAAAATTATTATGATTTTGGAGTTGTTAAAGACAGTGACATTCAAAGGCCTGATACCACAGGATATAAAGTAATACGAGATTCATCTGAATTACAAGAATATCTCCATTGATTTTTATTCAAAAATACGATATAATAGAAAGGTAGTAAGTTGGATAGTCGCGTATAGCAATGTCGAAAGACAGCGTACGAGGAAAGTCCGGGCTCCATAGAGTAATGATGCTGGATAACGTCCAGTGAGGGAAACCTTAAGGAAAGTGCAACAGAAAATAACCGCCTATTTTATAGGTAAGGATGAAAAGGTAGGGTAAGAGCCTACCGCTGATATGGTGACATATCGGGTCAGTGTAAACCCCATCTGGAGCAACACCGAGACAGAAGGTTAAGGTTACTCGCCGTCTTCTAATTTGGTGGCTTGAGGCTTACAGTAATGTAAGTACTAGATAAATGACTATCCTAGACAGAACCCGGCTTATAGATTTACTACTGATATAACCCACTTTGGCTAACTGCCTAAGTGGGTCTTTTATGTTCTATATTTATAGAGTGACATAGCTTCTTTAATTATGGAATTCATGTCTTCTGATAGTTTACTCGTATAAGCAACTTCTTGTTTCGTAATTGGATGAATAAATCTCATATCATAACAATGCAAGGCTTGTCTAGAGATAAGGGGGGAAGAAGTACCATAAAGTGTATCACCTAAAAGAGGGTGCCCAATATGAGCCATATGAACGCGAATTTGATGTGTTCTTCCTGTTTCTAATGTACATTCTGTAATATCAAAATTAATTGTTTTATTGTAGTCTTCTATATGAAATAGTTTCTGGATTTGCTCTTGCGATAATACTTGATAATGCGTAATTGCTGTATCGCCATTTGCATTCACACATCTTTCAATAATACTATTTTCTTTTCTGGCAATTGGAGCTTGAATAGTTCCTTTCTTATTTTCTAAATGTCCATTCACAACAGCAATATATTTCTTTACGAATTCTTTTGACTTCATTTGTTTAACCAGACATTCTTGGATATATTCATTTTTAGCAAAAACAACTAAACCAGAAGTATCTTTATCTAATCGATTCACTGGACGTATTTTTTTCTTTAATCCAATTTTGTCAAAATAATAGCGAACCCTATTAGATAAACTGTCTGCATAATGGTCACAAGAAGGGTGTACAGGAATTCCAGCAGGCTTATCAATTACTAAATATCCGTCATCTTCATAAAGAATAGAAAGGGGAAGAGGAGTAAGAACAATGTTGGAATTGTCTTCATCATATTCTAAGTCACATTGAATGACATTTCCCTGTTGAATAGGGTGATGCACATAAACTAGTTCGCCATTAAGAGATACTTTTTGCAATTTTTTCAATTTTAAGAGAAGTCTATCAGACATAGAAAATTCTATCTTCAAGACTTCTTTTACAGTTTGATAAGTTGTTTTTTCTGGTACTCGATATACTAACTTCATACTATTTATTACGACTTTCTTTTAAATAGGTAGCTTCTAAATCTGCTTCATGCAAAGCTAATGCTAAAGGGAATTTCTCATATACACTGCTAATTGTATTATATACTTCTTTCGGTTCTGTAAATCCCATATGCCAACGAATTGCATACATTTCTTCCATAGTTAGGTCAACAAATTTGCTAATCATCATTACTGATTTTTCTCCATGCCCATAAGGAATAGTATCATTGATTGTATAATATGGTTCTTTTACCCAAATTCCATCTTCATTTTTCTTATTGCGAAAATCTACTGTATAGAAGTTAGTTTTACAAATGTCGTGTAATAAAGTAATTAAAATAATAGTTTCTTCAGAAGCTTGTACCATATCTGAATATGGTTTATGAGATAATTTCTCTTTTAACATTTCATATACATTAAGACTATGTTCTAATAAGCCACCTTCATGATTTCCATGAAATCTTGTACTAGCAGGTGCTTTATAGAAATCTGTATTTTCTAAATAATTGATTAATTTATCCATTCCTTCTCTTTGAACTGTTTTTAAAAGTGTCACAAATTGTTCTTTCATAAATAATATTCCCCCTAAAATACAACTTTTCTTTTTCTCGAAGATTATATACTAAAAAGTACTTTTATACAATACTTGAGAAAAAGGTTGTAAAATTTGTAATTTTGTTTTATCATTTTGGTAGCGCAATCCTTTGAAAATACTACAATGTTAATATTAGTTGACAAAGTTCCAACTAGAATTGATAGAAAGCAACTCAAAAAATAGATATAATTTTAAATATAGAAAGGAGCAACTGAAAATGAATTTAGGTGAAAGATTATTTGAACTAAGAAAGGCAAAAAATTTAACGCAAGATGATATGGCAGAAAAATTAAATGTAACAAGACAAACTGTTTCTAAGTGGGAGACAAATCAAAGTACTCCAGATTTTGATAAAATTATGCCATTATGTGAATTATTTGAAATAGGAGTAGAAGAATTGTTGACTGGTAAAAAGTCAGAAGAACAACAAAAGAAAGAAGAAAAGGTACTTACTAAACAAGAGGTGAAAGAAAAGTCAGCTAAAGTAGTTAGTACTTCCATCTTTATTTACTTTGCTGCAGTAGCATTCTTAATGATAGCTATTCCAGTACAACATGCAAATCCTATTATTGCAAGTTCTATCTTTTTGTTATTAATAGGTTGGGGAACTGTTCGAATTATTAGACATTATATGTCTAAACCAAAGTTTGAAAAGACGAAGGCAGAAAAAAGACAAGATTCTATTCAAAGACAAATTAATGGAATTATAAGTTGTATTTGTGTAGCAATTTACTTTATTGTTAGTTTTATTACATTTGCTTGGCATATTACTTGGATTATCTTTGTGATTGATGGTTTGATTTGCCAAGTGGTTAAACTTATTTTTATGTTGAAGGAGGAAGAAGATAATGAAGAATAAAACAGGAATTATTATTTTACTCATTTTGCTTTCCATTATCATTTTTTCGTTAACTATGTTTTTGGTAAGATATTTATGTGGAGGAGAAACAAACATGATAAGATGGGGAAGAAATAGTAAAAATGTTATTTTTAATCAAACTTATACTTTAGAAGAAATACAAGATATTGATATTAAGCAAGATGCTGGTGATATTATAATTAGAGAAGCTCCAAACGATAACTTTGAAGTAATTATTTATGGTAATGATACACAAGATGTTAATGTGAATTTATCTTATGAGAAATTATCAATTGATTATACAAGAAAAATGAGTTTTTTCTTCTTTAATTTTGGCATTACAAAAAATAATATTATTGTATATGTTCCAACGAAATATGCAAAAGATATTACAATCAAAAATGATTTCGGTAATTGCGAAATTGGCAATTTTGAGAATCTTAGCATAGATGTAGAATGTGATGCAGGAAATGTAGAAGTGGGAAAGATTAGAAATACTAATATTCAATGTGACTTAGGAGGAGTGAAAGTTGAAGAAGTCTTGAACAAATGTAACATATCAGTTGATTCTGGAAATGTAAGAATTGATAGGTTGTCTATTCAGGAAAATTCCTTTATCAAAGTTGATTTAGGGAATGTTACTATAGATGAAATAAATGATATTTATGTTGATGCTAAAGTAGATTTAGGAAACAGTACAGTAAATGGAAGTAATAGAAATTCTGATATTATATTAAAAATTGAATGTGACTGTGGAAATATTAAAGTGGGAAAATAAGATTACAGCCATTGCTTCAAATTGAAGTAATGGCTGTAAAAGAAAGACTTATTATAAAATTAATGTTTAGAAAGATATTCGATAAGAGGGGCATACAGCGAACGGCTAACAAGAGAAGTATCGTTTTTTATTAATTGCTCAAGTTCAGATAAAGATACCCACTTTATGGCTTTAACTTCATCTTTTTGAAATTTAATTTCTGTTTCGTCTGCATAGCTGTCTAATTCTAGTATAAAAACGTCATCAAATTGATTATCAATCATACCATTCTCAAAAGTTTTCATAAAACGATATGATGTCATATACCGAAAAACATCAGCACTACTTGTTGGTGATATATAGATACCAACTTCTTCAACAACTTCTCTCATCGCTGCCGAAATTGTATCTTCTCCACTATCTATATGTCCTCCCACTGATATATCCCACATTCCTGGATATATTTTTTTATTGTCTTGTCGTTGTTGTAATAATACCTTCCTTTCTTTGCTAATTATGGCAACAAGGACAATTCTGTGCCATAAACCTAGTTTGTATACTTCTTGCCGCGTTGCAATTTTACCTGTAAAAATGCCATTTTCATCAAGTATATCAATATACTCAATGATGGTATTTTTTTCGTCTTTCATCATAGTTTCCTTTCCTCCAAAAATTTTTTGTAAAAATATTACTACACTACTATATAAAAGTTATGCAAACCATTATACTTTATTTTCTTACTTATGTCAACAAACGCAGTAAAAAGAATAAAAAACAGCCTATAAATAGCTTAAATGCTAAATTATAGGTTGTTTCTAGACTGGTGCGAACAATGGGACTTGAACCCACACGCTATTTAAGCACACGCCCCTCAAACGTGCCTGTCTGCCAATTCCAGCATGTTCGCATTTATAAAAATTATTATAACGCATTTTGCTATAAAATGAAAGATATTTTTGATATTTTGTTAGTAAAGAATAACTTTTATCACTCTTCTCTCTATTTTTACATAAAATAAAGGGAGGGGGATTATTTATGGCATATTCAGATAGAGAACTAATTGCAAGAATAGTTCAATGTGAAGCAGGAGGAGAAGGAGAGAATGGAATGAAAGCAGTTGCTTCTGTAGTAATGAATAGAGTAAATGTTCCAGTAGGTGAATACTCCAGAATTTCTCAAGGAGGAAATATTCGTAACATTATCTTCCAACCTGGTCAATTTGATTGTGTGAGAAAAACGCTTCGAAATCAATACAATCCTCAAAATATATATAACATGACGCCAACAGAAGTTCATTATAATATAGCAGATTGGGTGATGGCAGGAAATAGACTAAATGAAATAGGGGAATGTCTATGGTATTTGAATCCTTTTAGACCTTCTTGTGGCAGTACATTTCCTTCTAATGGTTCTGGTACCTTTCATACTAGATTAGGTGACCACTGCTTTTATAGACCAACTTCAAGCTATTCCAATACTTAAAGTTTATAGGTACATCTTAAAACCTAAATATATTGTAAAGAGATGAGTGATATGGAAGAAAATCAATTGCAAAACCAAAGACAAACAGGTAATCATGTGGTTACAAATGCTAATTCACCGGAGATAATGACAAACAATATTTACACACCTGCTTTTTTAAGACAACAAATTGGAAAATTAGTAAGAGTAGAATTTTTGATTGGAACAAATAACTTAGTAGATAGAATAGGGATTTTAGAAGATGTGGGTGCAAGTTATATTCTTCTTCGTTCATTAGAAAGTAATACTACTATTTATGCTGATATATATTCTATTAAATTTGTAACAATTTCTAATTCTACACCCAATGTCCCAAATCAATACTATAATTTATATAATGGCTCCATGTTTTAAAGAACTCTAAATTAGAGTTCTTTTTTTGCATATGCTCTTGTATTTTGCTGAAATTCCTTATATAATATTAAAGATAAAATTATATAGAAAAGAGGAGAAAGTAATGGCATTTATAGATGGAATTAAACAAAAAGCAAAACAAGATGTAAAAACAATTATTCTTCCAGAAAGCGAAGATATGAGGGTACTAAAAGGTGCCTCTAAAGCATTGAACGAAAAATATGCTAATATTATCTTAATTGGAGATGAAGCAGAAGTTATCAAAAAAGCAGAGCAAAACAGCATAGATTTAAGTGGAGCTCAAATTATTAATCCAAAAATTTCTGAGAAATATGAAGAGTATGTAAATGCTTTTTATGAATTAAGAAAAGCAAAAGGAATGACAATTGAACAAGCGAAGGAACTATTGCTGGAGCCAATTTACTTTGGTATGATGATGATGAAACAAGGTGATGCAGATGGATTAGTATCAGGTGCTTGTCACTCAACAGCAAATACTTTAAGACCTGCTTTACAAATTTTAAAAACTGCTCCTGGCACTAAACTTGTTTCAGCATTCTTCTTAATGGAAGTTCCTAATTGTGAATATGGCGAAAATGGGGTTTTTGTATTTGGAGATTGTGGATTAGTAGAAAATCCATCTTCTGATGACTTGTCAGAAATTGCAATTTCTTCTAGCAAAAGTTTTCATCAATTAACAGGAAAAGAGTCAAAAGTAGCAATGCTTTCTTATTCTACATATGGTAGTGCTCATTCTGATTTAACAGAGAAAGTAGTGGAAGCTACAAAATTATTAAAAGAAAAAGAACCAAATTTAGCTTGTGATGGGGAACTGCAATTAGATGCAGCACTTGTTCCTGAAGTAGCAAGTTCTAAAGCACCTGGAAGCAATGTTGCAGGAAAAGCAAATACTTTAATATTCCCAGATTTGAATGCTGGAAATATTGGATATAAATTAGTACAAAGATTAGCAAAAGCAAATGCTTATGGACCACTTTGTCAAGGTATTGCAAAACCAGTTAATGATTTGTCAAGAGGCTGTAATAGTGACGATATAGCTGGAGTTATTGCAATTACTTGTGTTCAAGCACAAGATATGAAATAATTATTGTTTAAAACAGATAAAATCTGTAAAAATATATTTTATTAATTTGAGAGGAGATTTAAAATGAAAGTTTTAGTAGTAAACTGTGGAAGTTCATCCATTAAATATCAATTAATCGATATGGAAAATGAAGAAGTAATGGCAAAAGGATATCTTGAAAAGATTGGATTACCTGATTCATTTTTAACTCACAAAGTAGGCGGAGACAAGTATAAAATAGAGCAAGTGATTAGTAATCATGAAGAAGGAATAAAATTAGTCTTAGCTCAATTAACACATCCAGAATATGGTGTTATTAGAGATTTATCAGAAATTGATGCTGTAGGACATAGAGTTGTACATGGTGGTGAAAAATTCAGTTCCTCTGTATTAATCACTAACGAAGTAATTGAGGCTATGAAAGAATGTATTCCTTTAGCACCATTACATAACCCAGCTGGTATCACAGGAATTGAAGCTTGCGAAAAAGTATTGCCTAATGTTCCTATGGTTGCAGTATTTGATACAGCATTTCATCAAACATTACCTAAAATGGCTTATCTATATGCACTTCCATATGAATATTATGAGAAATATGCTATAAGAAAATATGGTTTTCATGGAACTTCTCATAGATTCGTTGCAAAAAGAGTAGCAGAGCTTATGAATAAACCAGAAAAGGATTTAAAAATAATTACATGCCATTTGGGACAAGGTGCTAGTTTATGTGCAGTAAACGGTGGAAAATCAGTAGATACTTCTATGGGATTAACACCCTTAGCAGGCGTTCCTATGGGAAGTAGATCAGGAGATATTGATCCATCTATTGTTACTTTCTTAATGAAAAAAGAAGGTTTAACACCAGATGAAATGGATACGATTTTAAATAAAAAATCAGGCAAATTGGGCGTTTCTGGAATTAGCTTTGATGATAGAGATATTGAAAAAGCAGCAGAAGAAGGAAATGAAAGAGCCAAACTAGCAATTGATACTTTTGCTTATCAAGTTATTGGATATATTGGAAGATTTGCAGCACAAATGAATGGAGTAGATGTAATCACATTTGCCGGTGGTGTTGGAGAAAATGGAATGGAAGTTAGAAAGCAAATCTGTGATTCATTATCTTTCCTAGGAATTAAAATTGATGATGAGAAGAATAACTGTAGAGGAAAAGAAGTAGAAATTTCAACACCAGATTCTAAAGTAAAAGTATTTGTAGTACCAACTAATGAAGAATTAATGATCGCAAGAGATACTACTGAAATTGTAAAATAAAGTTTTGGAATAGATATTAAATACATCTTGAAATAGATACATATTTTAAGATGTATTTTTTTATGTCTTAAATTTTTTTATCTACTAATCAGTCATTTCAAGAGTTTGAAATATATTTTAAAATATACAAACATTTTTTTGTCGAAAAGTATTGACAAGAAACTTTCGTTTGGTTATAATGTGGGTATATTAAGAAATAAATGTTTGTATAAAAACAAATACTAATTATAAAACAAATGAAAGAGGGAATAATTTTATGAAAAAAATGAAAATCGTTAATATGAAAAAATTTGTAAGAAGTTTGTTTATTTTACTTGGAATACTAGTAGCCATCATACTATTTTTTCCTAAAGTTACATTATCTCATAATGAAAAAGAACATACAAGTTATGAAACTATATCAGTTGCAAAAGGAGATACCCTATGGTCCATTGCTAATTACCAACAAGAAAATAATCCATATTATACAGAAAAAGATATCCGTGACATTATTAGTGAACTAAAGAAAGTCAATCAATTAACTAACACTAATCTACAAGTTGGGCAGGCTTTAAAAGTTCCTGTGCTTTAAACAATAAAGAACTTCTATCATCTGCTCAATATAGAAGTTCTTTTTATTTTATGATATTTTTCCATTTAATTCTTCAGAAATACTATTGACTGCATCTCTTACTTGAGTATTATCTACATGAGTATAAATTTCAGTAGTAGAAATACTTTCATGTCCTAATAGAACTTGTAAAGCTCTAATATCTACTTTTCCGTATTTGATACATTAAAGTAGCTGCAGTATGCCTTAACTTATGGACGGAGTATTTATTCATATCTAATCCTGCTCGTCCAAGTTCTCTCTTTACAATTTCTTGTACCATTCTATTACTAATACGTTCTTTTCGTTTACTTAAAAACAAAGCATCTTTAGAGGTATATTTTACTCCATCACGCGGTCTTACTGCTAGATAATCTTTAATGGCACTAATAC
This sequence comes from Clostridia bacterium, assembly GCA_022797635.1. Lineage (GTDB taxonomy): Bacteria > Bacillota > Clostridia > TANB77 > CAG-508 > CAG-273. The sequence continues at coordinate 63,191 of JAAWKZ010000001.1, read as the reverse complement.
AATATTCATTTAAGTAAATCGTTCTTTCTTTGTTTCCTTTCCCAATAACAGTCATTTTGCCATCAGAAAAGTTAATATCCTTAATATTAATACCAACTAATTCAGATAAACGCATTCCACAATTTAAAAACAAAACAATGATAGCAAAATCTCTTTCTTTGTTTTCGTCTGATTGAGCTTTCGTTACTTCTAAAAGTTTCTGACTTTCCTCCAAAGATAGATATTTAGGCAGTCTTTTATCTATTTTAGGTGTTTCTAGTCCTTGAGCTGGATTTACTTCTAATAATTTTTCTTTTTGCGTTAGATAATTAAAAAATACACGAATACTAGCAGCTTTTCTGGCACGAGTAGCAGCTTTACTATGAAAAGTATTGGTTAAATAAAATAAGAAAGAATGAATGTCGTCTAATGTTACCCTTTTTAATACATCAATTGTCATTCCTTTAATTTCAATACTTTTTATCTCCTCTTCCTGTGCTAATTCATAATGGTGTATTAAGTATTTTAAAAAGTGTGCTAAATCGTAATTATACTCCTTTACAGTATTTGGAGATTTATTCAAAATAGCAGTTAAATAGTCTAAAAATGAATTGAGAAATGGTGGATTTTCTCTTCTATCTATCATAACATTCTTTCTCCTTTAAATATTTCTGTGGATATTATATCATAATTACATTTAAAATCAATTGTACATATGAAAAATCACATTTGTTATATTGACATTAATAACTAATGTATATATAATATATAAGTATTGATATTTTTGAAAATCACAGAAGGGAGATGGGTTTATGGTTAAAAAACTCCTCAATCGGAAGATGGTTTTGTCCTTAATTGCTATTACTATAGCAACAGGATTAATCACTGAGCCAAGCGGATATTTCGTAAAACCAGGATTTTTTTTATTGTTATATGCATTTATGCATTAAGGTTCAGTGGAAGGGAGCATTTTCTTGCGAAATGCTCCCTTTTTATAACTAAGACACAATCATGTACTTAAAATAAATTTTGATGTAACAGATAAAGTAGAATCTACTATATAAGTGAGGTAGGAGAGAGGCATTCAAGAAATATACTGTATAATATCATATAGTCAAAAAATTAAAACTTTTTACGTATTAAAAAATAGAAAACTAATGAATTTTATTAACAACCAAATATCAAATTATAAATTTCATAATGTATTTATAGGAATTTTAAAAAACAAACATTTGTTAAGTAATAAATTTTTTAATAAATTATAATTTATATATATTAATCTAATTTATAATGATTAATATGTTATATAGATTATTTGTATTTATGAAGCTCTAAAATCGATTTTAAGACATTTTTATACTTGATTCATAAATTAATCTTAGATTAATTACATTATTAATCTAGTAATTATTTTAATATGAAAATTACTACTAACTGCTTGCAATTAGTAGTTCTATTAAAGTACCTAAAAATGCCAAAAAAACGAGGCTCTAAAATCGATTTTAAGGCATTTTTAAAAATTAGACATATAACTTGTTGTCTAAAAAGTGAGCTAATTACTGAAAAATAAGGATTTCAGAGATTTGGATAAGATTATTACAAATAAATATAGAAATTCATAAAATTAAATAGTATAAATATAATAAATTAGCAAAACCTAGAATAAGCTCAAAATAATGAAGCTGCAGAATCGATTTTAAGGCAATTTAATTAAAAAGTAGTATAGTTTGTTGTTAGAATAATAAGCTGAAATAAGCTTTGTTAAAGGAATAGAAAGAAATATGGAGATAGAACCACAATACCTGGTTCTATTTTTTACCCCTATCTCTTATTGCGCAAAACTTACATTTTGCGCAATAAGGTTTTACATTTTTATTCTCTTTTTTTTGACTCTACTCTCTTACCTTCTTTAAACTTTTCTTTTGCATCTTTTATAAAAACTAAACTTCTTCCACAATTTGGACTGTTTAAATTGCAATAATTGTAACATCCTCTACAAGTTAACTTACTTAAATATTTCTCAAATTCTTTTTCCAATTTAACTTCTCCAACTAACAAATTTTCAAGAGTAGGTTCTCCCACTCTTGCTTGTTATTTCATATTCTTTAAAAATAATGCCATTTTCTCTAAAAATTCTTGATTTGTTTTAGTATTCATTATTTCTGTAATTAGTTCTTCTGTTATGTCAGAAACAGACATTATTGACATTGCTTTTCTTAAAGCAAATACAGTTTCTAACTCTTTTGAATCTAATAACAATTCTTCACGTCTTGTGCCAGATTTATTAATATCAATTGCTGGGAAAATTCTCTTTTCAGATAGCTTTCTGTCTAAGTGCACTTCCATGTTACCTGTTCCCTTAAATTCTTCAAAAATAACATCATCCATTCTACTTCCTGTCTCAATTAATGCTGTAGCTAAAATAGTTAAGCTTCCCCCATTTTCTATATTTCTAGCCGCTCCAAAGAATTTCTTAGGTTTATGTAAGGCACTTGGATCTAAACCTCCTGATAATGTTCTTCCTGATGATGGAATAACTAAATTATATGCTCTTGCTAAACGAGTAATACTATCTAACAGTATAACAACATCCTTCTTTTGTTCTGTTAGTCTTTTTGCTCTTTCTAATACCATTTCTGCTACTTTTACATGATGTTCAGGTAACTCATCAAAAGTAGAATAGATAACATCTCCATTAATACTTCTTCGCATATCAGTTACTTCTTCAGGACGCTCATCAATTAATAATACAATTAATTCTATTTCTGGATTATTAGTGGTGATACTGTTCGCTATCTTTTTAAGAAGTGTTGTTTTTCCAACCTTTGGAGGTGCCACAATCATACCTCTTTGCCCTTTTCCGATCGGTGACATTAAGTCAATAATTCTCATAGCATACTCTGTTGGAACAGTTTCTAAACAGATTCTCTCATTAGGATAAATTGGTACTAAATCATCAAATTTTGTTCTTCTATATGCTTTTTCAGGAGCTTCGCCATTTACTTCACCCACATAAATAAGCGCAGGGAATTTTTCGCCCTCTTTTGGAAGTCTAGAAATACCTTTTATCTTGTCTCCCTTGTCTAGTCTAAATCTTCTAATTTGAACAGGAGAAACATATACATCTTTTGGCGTTGATAGATAGTTTTCTCCCCTTAAAAATCCATATCCATCTGGTAATACTTCTAAAATTCCTTCTACAATTTGGTCATCTGCATTAGTTACTTTATACCCACCATCTGTATCATTATTAGAAGCTTCCATATTTTCTTCATTTTCGCCAATGTATTCATTTTCTGCTTGTCCTTTTTCTTTAGACAATCCTTCAATTAATTCTTCTTTCTTCATTTTAGAGGTATTCTTTATTCCTCTTTCTTTTGCAATTTGGCGTAATTCCACTAATGTACAATTTTCAAACTCCATATTTTTTGCCCCCATCTTAGATGTTATAGATCTATAACATTTGTTAATTTTATATAATTATATTTTTACTATAAATTGGAAATAATAGATACAAGTCAATGACCTTAAATACAATTAAAGATAAATAATATATACTAGACAAAGAGGCAATCGATATGCCTCTTTTATTTTATTTGCTAATGTCAATGTATACTCTCTCATTTGGTAAATACATATCTAGCTTTTCTCTGGCTATTTCTTCAACATACTCTTTAGAATTAATATTTTCTTTTGTTGTTTTTAGTTCTTCTTGTAATTCTTCTGCTTCTGCAATTTGTTCAGAGTATCGTTCTTGATCTTCTTTATATGTATTTAACATTTTTTGTTGTGAAAAAAAAGTATAAACAACATATATAATAATTCCTATAAACAAAAATTTCTTTAATAAACTCTTATTTTTGATATTTTTCATCTGTGCTTTCCTTAATTAAATTTATAGTATGATTATAACATACCTTATGTATTTTTTCTACATTTTTTATAAAATTCCTTCTTTTTTCTTTTATTTTTTATTGTTTCCGTAAGTTTTTTGCTGTTTTTTGTAAAATTATGTAATTTTTTAGAACTAAAAATTATTTTCCCTTTTTTTACTATCCATAAAGCTGGTTTTATCAATATTATCTTTATTATCTTTTCTATTAAATGAATTGGATAAGACAAAACCTTTTTAAAAAATTGAATAATCTTTACTGAAAACTTTATAAAAAATCTACTAATAGCTAACATGTAAATAATTATACCAATTAAAATTCCTATAAAAACATAACTTCTAATTTCTCCATGGTTAAAAGTAAATATAGAAAATAACATCATGCTTCCTGCTAATAGCCAAAATAAAATATCTTGTATATATGTAATAATATCTGAAGTATGAAAACTTTTTCTCAAAATTCTAAATATATCAAATAATAATCCTATTAGAATTCCTGTTACTATAAATATTAATAGGCAAAATAGCTGTTCATAAACTTCTTGCATTTCTTACCCTCCTTTAATATTTTTATAAAGTTAGAAGAAATGCATATTACTTAAATATTTTGTTTAAAAAACTTCCACCCTTTTCTATATTTTCTTTTTCACTATATGCTAGTTGAAAAATTTCTCCATCTACTGTAACTTCTGAAGTATCAAGGCTTAATTTATTAATTCTCAAATTTTCTCCTTTTACTGTAAGTAACCCTAATTCTGTTTCTAAAATAACAATTTGATCATCGAAACTTAAAACATCCAAAACTCCAGAAATATTTAATTTTTCTCTGTTCTCCAAAATAATATTTTGAATTACATTTGTCATACTTGACATTGTTTTTCTCTCATCTATTGGCATTTGTACCACTCCTTTAAAAATAAGTCTAATCTTATTATATTCAGGTCTTGTCTTATTTAGAACTACTTTATCATTTTTTTGTCTATCTGACACAAACTATTTTTGTACAATGCTACCTTGCTTATCATTAAAAGTAGATTTAACAATGATTTTAATTCCATATTTCTTGGCTATTCTTATACATCTATCATGTAATACTTTGGCTCCATTTTGTGCTAATATATCCATATCTTCATATGAAATAGATTCTATTTTTCTAGCATCAAAATGTTGATTAGGATCTTTGTCATAAATTCCATCTGTGTCAGTAAAAATATAACATTCCTTTTGTTCCAAAGCTGCTGCTATTGCAACTGCACTTGTATCTGATCCATTTCTACCTAAAGTAGTAATATTTCGTTGCATATCTATTCCTTGAAATCCAGCAACTATAACTACATCATATTGCTCTAACTCCTTCCATACTCTATATGGATGAATTTCTTGTATTTTTGCTTGTGTATAATTTTCATCTGTTATAATACCTGCTTGCTCTCCTGTTAATGAAATAGCTTTATATCCCATTTCATTTAAAAGAATGGCAAATTTACTAATTGATATTTGCTCGCCAATTGATACTAGCATATCTAATTCTCTTTTGTTTGGATTAGCACTTAATCTCTTAGCCTCTGTCAATAAAGTATCTGTTGTTTTTCCTTGAGCTGATAAAATTGCAACTACTTTTTTATTATCCTTTAAAAATTGAATCGTCTTTTGTGCAGCTTTTTTCAAATTTTCATCATTAGCAAGTGAGCTTCCTCCAAATTTAATAACTTTAATGTCCATAAAATCATGGTCCTTATATAAAAAATACAAGCCAATTTAATTCTAAATTTGACTTGTATATTATATGTAATATGATATAATTTGGTTAACTTTAGTATTAGAATGATTTATTTTTGACTATTTTATATCTTTCTCTACATTCCATTTTAAATAAGAATCAATAAACTCATCTAAATCTCCATCCATAACCGCTTGCACGTTCCCTATTTCATAATTTGTTCTATGGTCTTTTACTAGAGTATATGGGCAAAACACATAAGAACGAATTTGACTCCCCCAAGCAATATCCATTTGAATACCTTTTAATTCTTCAATGGTATTTTTTTGTTCTCTTTCTTTTAGATTTAACAATTTAGATTTTAACATTTTAAGTGCTGTATCTTTGTTTTGAAACTGTGAACGTTCTGTTTGACAGGCTACTACAATTCCTGTTGGAATATGCGTTAATCTTACCGCAGACGAAGTTTTATTAATATGTTGCCCTCCTGCTCCAGATGCCCTATATACATCCATTTTAATGTCATCAGGATTAATTTCTAATTCAATATCGTCTGCAATTTCTGGCAATACTTCAATAGAAGCAAATGAAGTATGTCTTCTCCCTCCTGCATCAAAAGGTGAAATTCTAACTAAACGATGAACTCCCATTTCTCCTTTTAAGTAGCCATATGCATATTCTCCATTAACAGAAAACGTAACACTTTTTACTCCTGCCTCATCACCTTCTAAATAGTCCAACTCTTTTAAATCGTAATTATGTGCATTTGACCATCTACTATACATACGATATAACATTTCAGCCCAATCCTGTGCTTCTGTACCTCCTGCTCCTGGATGAATAGTTATAATAGCATTATTACTATCATATTTGCCTGATAGCAAAGTAGTAATTTCTAATTTTTCAATTTCTTTATCTGCTATAGAAATAGATTTTATAACTTCTTTTACCATTTCTTCATCAGGTTCTATTTCTAATAATTCATTCATTTCCAGAATATTATTTAATTCACTTTGTATTCTATTAAATCCTTCTACTTTCACTTTTAAGCCATTTATCTCTTTTAAAACTTTTGAACTATTTCCTGTATCATTCCAAAAGTCATTATTCATAGTTTGTTCCTCTAAAAGTTTCAATTCTTTTTCTTTATTTACTACATCAAAGTGAATCACCTATCTTTAGTAATCTTTCCTTCAACTCCTGTAACTTTCTGCTATTTTCTTCAAGTTCTATCATTACTTTTTTCCCCCCTTTTATCTTAAAGATTATTTATTATATCACTAAAAGTTCGAATAATCAAGTTGCAAATTTGACATGTTATGTTGAGTATGGTATAATAATAGTAATATTAAGCGTAGAAATGCGTTTTATAATACTAGGGAGGCTTACAACTATGTTAAAGACAATCAATTCTCAAATTATCATTGCTGATTCCACTCTAAGAACCACTCCTAAAAAGCTTCGGCTTGTCTTCAAAGGTGCGTTTGGTTCCTACTTCGTAACACCAGGTCTATCGTTTTCTCTGGAAGACGGAAACGACATGCAAGAGCTTGATCTTCTCATGGAAATCACAGGAGTTATGGGAGAAGGTTGGCAGTCTCAACTTGTGAACAAAGAAGTTCGTCTAATTATCGACTTTAACGAAATCGCTAGAAACGATTTTCGCATCGCTATCAAAGCGATTGGACACAAAGAGAACAAAGACGATGACAAAGACAAAGACAAAGACGAAGACGATGATTTGTTTCTCGTTTTGAACACCAAACACACGTTAGTTACAGAAGAAACAGCAATGAAAATCATCACAGAAGAAAAAGCAAAGGAGAACAATTAAAAAACAAAAATTATCACGCAACTTTTCCCTGGCAAGAGGAGGCGGTTCGCTTACCGCCCCTCTTTTATGCTTTTTAATATTTATTGCCGATCGGTATTCTATTTATAAAAATTTTTTTAGCTATTAAAATTTTCGCCTGATTAGTTAATACAATATTTCCACTAAAATAAACTCTTCCCTCAGCTACTTCTTTTATTTTAATGTTTTCTATTTCGATAGCATTTTCAAATCTTTCTTTAGATAAAAAATCCTTATTTACTCTGCCTCTAATTTCTGCAACTTTCATTTTTGAACTATCAACATCAATTCCAACCCATATTTCTTCACTTTCAACGTCGTCATCTTCAGTTACTTCTATGCCTGTATTTGCTGTATACACCATCTCATCAGTTGATTTCAAAAAATACCAAACTGTATCCAAAAGATCATGGCATTGTTCTGCATCAGAATATTCTAATTCATTATGCTCTATATCGTTTCTAATAGTAAAAAGCTTTTTAATAACGAATCCTTTAACGATTCCTAGTTCTTTATAAGTCTCTAATATATGTTGTTTTGGAAAATATGATTTAAAGTCATAAACCCTTTCTATTTGTTTAATACGTTTATCCACAACAACTTTCAAATTTCTAATTGCGTCTTGAATATGAAACTTATCTTTAAAATCAACAATTAAGCTTTCTGCATGATTTAAATAATCATAACACTCTTTTATGTCTTCACCATTATAGCGTTGTGTACTACTTAAATTATACCAGTTAAATATTTCTTGGCTAATAAAATAATTCATTTTTCGTTCCTCTACTTCACTCAATATGAGTTTCCTTATAGCATCGTTCACATAGAAATTCATCTTCTTTTATAGGATTAAAAAACTCTTTGCATCTATCACAACGTTTTGCATTGGGATAATCTCCTTTACAACTATAACAATGTGCTATCTTTTCGCCATTTGCCTTGTAATGATATACAAATGAATATTGTAAACATTCTGGACAATTGTGTTGGGGAAAATTATCATCCTCTTCAGTAATTTCATCAATTTTCAATTCATTTTCAATAAAGGAACTTGCTATATCTTCTGCTGTAAGTTCTTGTTTGCACAAATTACATAGGTAATAACCTTTTTCTTCTGTCACAAATTTCTCTTTACATACCTTGCACACAATATCTATAGCTCTCTTATTTTCATCCTTCAACTTCTTTTCTGCTAATCTTTTTGCATTTTCGTATTGTTCTTCACTTTCAAATAAACTTGATTGTATATCTTCGAAAAGCTCTTTTCCCTTTTTTCGAAATTTCTTTGTATCAAAATTATTTACTAAAAGATTTACTAAAAAATTTGTTAATTTGTTTATTAACATGATTATTGAATTAGGATTGAAGTTACAATCATAATGTTCTATTTTATTTCTTAATTGTTTTAAGTTTTTCAAATCAGTTTCTACACCTTTGAAGTCAATTTCACAAAATACTTTTAAACGTTGTATAGAATTGTCCCAATTTACACTCATAAAATCTCTATTTTCATAGGATTGTTCCTTTATTTTATCTACATTTTCTACAGTAAGCGACCAATGTACATTAAGTAATATTGCTTTAAAAAGTAATTCCATACCTGATGTAAAATTGAGCAAAGCATATTTTAAAGATTTTGAAGTTTTCATTTCCTCAAATGATTTCACAATAAAATCAAGTGAATTCTCTAGAACATCCATTTCAATCTTTTTTGTTGTTTTCGTTTTGGGCTTAACTGCTTTTTCGTTAGGTAGGGTTTCTTTATTTATTTTTTCTATTTCTTCTATATCCCATATTTCTATTCCTTCTTGTTTGCACTTATCTTCAAAAAAAGAAGAAACTTTTTCAAAAACAATTAATAATACTTTATAATTAATATCGTTTCCAGATATCTTATCACGAGCATCAACTAGATTTGTAATAATCTTACTCATATCTAATATTCGACTTTTTACTTCTATAATGTATTGAGAGCCATTTAAATTTTCAACAATAAAGTCTGGTCTGTAATTGCACCCTTCAATAGTTGGATTTTGTTTGAATTTAATTCCTTTCTTCATTAAAATTTTAATTACTATTTCTTCGTACTTACTTACAGCTCTTATTTCATTCATATCTCAAACCTCTTTTTATCTTCCTTTTCAATTTTGCTATTTATTTCTTTTAATTCCTTCATCATCCATAGTGAAACCTTTTATCATATATTCTTTTAATCTCTCTGTCGCCCATTTTCTAAAATACTTTAGATTTTATCCTATATACTAAAAAAATTATATTGTTAGGGTTCACCTGATTTCTATATTGTTTTCTTTTAAAAGTTTTACTACATCATCTGAATCATTAGAATTGACTCTTCTTCCATTTATCCCAATAAAATTTGCAACTTCTAAGGTTTTATTAGTATCGTCATCATCAATTAGTAAACATTCTTCGGCATTTAAAGAATATCTCTTCAATAGTAATTCAAATATTTTTGAATCTGGTTTTTTTATTCCTTCATATGCAGAAACAATTGCTCCATCTACCATAGTAAAAAACTCATATTTTTTTAAAAAATATTCAAAAGTAGCTTTTGACATATTCGATAAAATATATATGTTATACCCTTTTTGTTTTAATCTCTTTACTATTTCCATTGTTTTATCATTTGCATCACATTTAGTAAACCAATTTAGCATAAAATCTTCAATCTCATCATAGTTTGTTATATCCGCAAGTCTTTCTTCTTTTATAGTATTAGCTATTTCTAAATTATTCATTTTTCCTAAATCCATTAGTTTCCAAAATTCTGACTTAAATATATATTCATTAAAATTTATAGCATCTTTTTCTTCTTTAAAGAATTTCTTTACTATATCTATATTTGGATTTTGTACAATTACATTGCCTAAATCAAAAATTATATTTTTTATCATATTTGCCTCTACTTTTGTCGATTTATTTTAATACTCTATCTAAAAACTGTCAGCAATTCAAAATTTAGAATGACAAAATGCTGACATTTGGCATTTTCCTCATGTCAGCATTTATTTATAACAAATTACTTTCCGCAGCAATTCTTGTACTTTTTGCCACTTCCACAAGGGCAAGGGTCATTTCTTCCAACATTTGGAGCAGTATTCACAACTGTCATATTTCCACCTGATTTTCTAGGAGCTTGTGTATCTAAGTCTCTTAATGTGTCTTCAAATCCTTCTCCTGTAATCTTGACTGATGTTGTTCTTTGTAAGTTTTCTTCTCTTTTTCTAGCATTCATTAGGAATTTGATGACATCTGTTTGAATATCTAAATTCATTTGATCAAACATGTCTGCCCCTTCCATTCTGTATTGAACAACAGGGTCTTTTTGACCATAAGCACGTAAACCAATACCATTTTTAAGTTCGTCCATTGCTTCAATATGATCCATCCATCTATCATCAACAATTTTCAACATGATAACTCTTTCAAGTTCTCTCATGTTATCAGCGCCAATTTCTTGTTCTTTTTGTTCATAAATCTGATGTGCTTTTTCTTTTAATTCTTGAGTTACTTCGCTAAATACAATCTTGTCTTTTTTAGTAGATTCTAGTTCTGTAATACCAAAATTAACGCTAACATCTTGATTGAATGCATCTAAGTTAAAGTCTGCAACTTCTGATAAATATTCTGCCGCAGTTTCTTCTACTAAACTGTCTATCATATTTAATACATTCTTTTTTAAATCTTCTCCATCAAGAACTCTTCTTCTTTGATCATAAATAGTTCCTCTTTGTACATTCATAACATCATCATATTGTAAGACATTTTTACGAATGCTAAAGTTTTGACTTTCTACTTTCTTTTGAGCAGTTTCTACTGCATTAGAAAGTAGTTTTGACTCTAGTGGCATATCTTCGTCTGCACCTAATGTGTTATATACTCTAGTAATCGCATCACCACCAAAGATTTTCATTAAATCATCATCTAATGCAATATAAAATCTTGATTCTCCTGGGTCCCCTTGACGACCGCTACGTCCACGAAGCTGATTATCAATTCTTCTAGACTCATGTCTTTCTGTACCAATAATCTTTAATCCACCTGCTGCAAGTACCTTTTCTTTTTCTTCTTTGATTTCTTGATCAAATTTCGCTTCTAATTCTTTGAACTTCTTTCTAGCTTCCAAAATACTTTCATCTTGTGTCTCATTGAAAGCGGTTGCTTGTTCTAGTTGTTCTTCTGTATATCTTTGTCTTCTCATTTCTTGTTTTGCTAGATATTCACTATTACCACCAAGCATAATATCAGTACCACGGCCTGCCATGTTTGTTGCAATTGTAACAGCTCCATATTTACCTGCTTGTGCAATAATTTCGGCTTCTTTTTCATGGAATTTAGCATTTAATACTTCATGCTTAATTCCTTCCCTCTTTAGTAGATTACTTAGTTTTTCAGATTTTTCAATAGAAACTGTACCAACTAGAACTGGTTGTCCTTTTTTATGACTTTCTTTGATATCTTGAATAACTGCTCTAAATTTAGCATCTTCATTCTTGTAAATAATGTCATGGTGGTCATTACGAACCATTGGTTTATTGGTTGGTATTTCAATAACGTCCAAGTGATAAATTTCCTCAAATTCGGCTTCTTCTGTCATAGCAGTACCAGTCATACCAGATAATTTACCATACATTCTAAAGTAATTTTGGAAAGTAATCGTTGCAAGAGTTTTAGACTCATCTGCAATTTTTACATGTTCTTTTGCTTCAATTGCTTGATGTAATCCATTATTATATCTTCTTCCATACATAATACGTCCAGTAAATTCATCTACAATTAATACTTCCCCATCTTTTACAATGTAGTCAATATCTTTTTTCATAATACCATGTGCTCTTAAAGCTTGGTTAACATTGTGCACTAATTCAGAATTTTCAATATCATTGAAGTTTTCTAAATTAAATTCTCTTTCAGCTTTTTCGATACCTTTTTGTGTCAAAGAAGCTGATTTTGCTTTCAAGTCAACAATATAGTCATAGTTTTCGTTATCTTCTGCTTGAGCTTCGTCTTTTAAATCTTCTTCTACAATTACTTTTGGAGTTAATCTTCTAACAAAGTTATCTGCCTTTTTATATAAATCAGAGGATTGTGTTCCACGACCAGAAATGATAAGTGGTGTACGAGCCTCATCTACTAAAATACTATCGATTTCGTCCACAATAGCATAATTTAATTCTCTTTGTACTAATTGTTCTTTATAAATAACCATGTTATCTCTTAGGTAGTCAAAACCAAATTCGTTGTTAGTACCATAAGTAACGTCAGCATGATAAGCTTCTCTTTTTGCTTCTGGTTCCATTCCTGCAATAACTAATCCTACTGTTAGTCCTAAAAACTTGTATACTTTTCCCATCCATTCACTATCTCTTTTGGCTAGGTAATCGTTAACTGTAATAACATGTACGCCTTTTCCCGTTAAAGCATTCAAATATACAGGTAATGTGGCAACTAATGTTTTACCTTCACCTGTTTTCATTTCAGCAATTCTTCCTTGATGAAGAATAATACCACCAATTAATTGAACATCAAAGTGCCTCATTCCCAATACTCTTTTTGATGCTTCTCTCACAGTTGCAAATGCTTCTGGCAAAATATCATCTAAGGTTTTACCTTCTTCTAATTGCTTTTTAAATTCTGCAGTTTTACCTCTTAACTGCTCATCTGTTAATTTTTGAAATTCCTCTTCTAAACTGTTAATCTTCTCTACAATTGGCTTTACTCTCTTTACTTCTTTTTCGCTATATGTTTTAAATAATCCCATTGTTTTCTTCCTTCCTAACGTTAATCATAATATTCTTTGTTACTATATCACTTTTGCTGAAAAATCGCAAGAGTTCTAGAAAGATTTCAATTAATTCTTAATAATAATATTATAGTCATAATTACTAAATGTTTGAATACTTATTACTAAATAAAATTAAAGGGTGGAAATCTTATGTTTATTTGTAATGTAAAATTGAACGGAAATAAATTAGGCAAAATTTTGCTTGGCATTTTATTTGTTGTTATTCTTCTTGTTACAGCTATTGTTTGTTATCGTATTTTAGGTAATAACATCTTTAAAACAAATGATACTGCTAAAATAGAAGAAGTACAAGAATTAAATGTGAATAACTACACAAACGTTTTAAAAGCGGTGCATGAAAATACAAACCAATACGTTGGGCAAAAAATTAAATTTTCTGGTTTTATTTATCGTATGATAGACTTCACGCAAACTCAATTTGTATTAGGTAGAAACATGGTTATCTCCTCTGATTTTCAAACTGTTGTTGTAGGCTTTTTATGCGAATCTGAAGATGCATCGAAATATGAAGATAACTCTTGGGTAGAAATCGAAGGTAAAATTATAAAAGGAAACTATCATGGAGAAATCCCTGTTCTTCAAATTGAAAAAATACAAAAAATAGAAAAGCCATCTGAAGAGTATGTATATCCTCCTGATGACTCCTTTGTTACGACTTCTACTTCTGTATATTAGTTTGTGTTTCCTCTTGTTTATTTGCTTTCCTCTTAGTCAGCAAATATCCTACACCTGAGCAAATTAGTACAATACTTTCCAAAATGCCTCCGAAAATAGATTTGATATAAATATTGTATGCTATCCATGACACACTAGTTGGAATTCCAAGTAATTTATATGTATTTGTATTTTTCTGCCATACAGAATAGGTGTATAGAAAAGTTCCTAATACTGAAAATAAGCTTGGAAGTCCACTATAGGTAAAGACACTTAGTAATATAGTAATAACATATAGTACTACTAAAATAATAATATCTTTTTTTGTATTTTGTTCGCTCTTACCATTTTTCTTTTCGTCTATCATAAATATGATATTGCGAATAATCGCAACAATATCCATTGCTAAACCTGTATATGCTTTCAAACAAATAAAAGAAATAGCTTGTGCTACCATTGCTATAACATTAATGGTTAGCACAGTTTTTCTATTTTTCAAATAATAAGTTGAAGCCAATAATATATACATCAGTATTGCAAATACTTGTGAAACAATATATGTTGCTGTTAATTCCATTTCTTTCTTCTCCTATTAGTTAATTTTCTAGTTCATTGATTTTTTCTACATTTTATTTTTTTATTCTTTATTCTAATTATTTGAAAGTTACCTTTCAAAAATAGATTTAAATACTCCCTTGTCAATAAATGTAGCAAATATATTTTTCAAAACAATTAATAAAATTGGACCTATGATCATTCCTAACACACCTATAAATTTAAATCCTGTATACATAGCAATTAATGTAAAGATTGGATGAATTCCAATGTGGCCGACTAACTATTTTAGGTTCTATCATTTGTCTCACAATAGACATAATTGCCCATAATACTAAAATAGCGACAGCCAAGGTAAAGTCACCAGTACAGGCACTTAAAATTGCCCAAGGTATCATGAATGTTCCTGAACCGAAGATTGGCAATAAGTCTACAAACCCTATAATTAAAGCCATTAATAATGGATATTCTACATTTAACCCTGCAAAGTGGAAAATGTATAATCCAATAACAGATATGATAAATGAAATAAGTACCAACGTAAGTTCCGCTTTTAGATATCCACCTAAAGACTTTACTAATCCTTTCAAATGTATACCAATTTTTTTCACCCATGTTTGTGGCAAGTGGTGTTCTAATTGGTCTATCATATATACTTTATCTACACACATAAAATACAACGATAATAAAGTTATAACTGTATACACCCCTATTGTTGGTATAGACGTTAAAAAATTAATTGCTCCTGTTAAAGCGTTCTTAGCCCATTCTGTTAATGTTCCCAGGAATTCCATTGCAGATTCTTGAATCGTATTCATAATATTTTCAGGTATTTGTAACCTGCTAAAATCAATTTTAGAAATCATATCTTCTACTAAAGCATAACCTTTTTCAAAATATTCATTTAAACTAGTTAACAAATTCGAAGCCTCTGATACAATTGTAACTCCTGCCCAAACAAGCAGTCCTACTATAATAATAATTGCTATAACAAATACTAAAATTGAGCTTGTTTTTCTTTTTAATTTTGTTTTTCTCATAATAAAACGAATACAAGGCTCTAACATCAAAGCAATAATAAATGCAACAAGAAATGGCATATAAAATATTGCTAGTTTAAAGCCTAAATAAACACCTAAAATGGTTAAAGCCAAAACTGCAATATTTTTTAGCACTTTTCCCCAGTAATTCATATCAATAACCATATGGTCATTTCCTCCCTAATTTCTATTATGTGCTAATTATATAAACTTATGCCATTTCTGTCAATTAATTTATTCCGCATTTTTATCATTGCATTTACAAATATTATTTAAAGTGTTATCTACCCCTGCATTATCTACTCCAGTATTTGCTGCTAAATCACCCAATGTTAATATTCCAACTATTCTATTATTCTCTACAACAGGAATTCTTTTTATTTGATTTTCAGACATTAACTTTTCAGCTTCTGTAACATCTACTTCTGGAGTACAACAACAAGGATTACAAGTCATAATTTCACTAATTGGTGTGTTTTGAGGATCTTTATTGCAAGCCACACATCTTAAAATAATATCACGGTCTGTAATCAAACCAACTACGTTTTGGGTATTATCACATACTGGAACACAACCAATATGTTTGTTGCACATCATATCAGCACATTCTTTTACTGTACTACTTGGAGTAGCACAACAAACTTCATTACACATACAATCTTTTACTTTCATTCAATTTTCCTTCTTTCTTTTTAAAATTTTATATGAATGTACATACATTCAATAATAGTTTCTTCAAAAATAAAGAAAGATATACAATCTGTTTTTGTATATCTTTCCAATTTTTAACAATTCATTTTTTAAAATTCTAAATAATCTGGGTATTCTCTTGGTTGTATCATTGGCGGTCTGCCACCTGGCTCCATCGGAGGTCTTCCTCCTGGAAAAGGCGGTCTTGGTGGTGGCATTCCTGGACCTGGTCCTCCTGGAAACGGTGGACGAGGAGGTCTTGGTGGTCTGGGTCTATTTCCTAATATTTGATTTAAAATTAAAATTTTAATTAAGTCTCTTAAAGTAGAATTAGAATGTCTTGTTTCAGCTAGTGTTGTATTTTCTTTATTTTCTAGCACAGAAGAGCTATTGGCTTTCACTTCTCTATTTTCTGCATGACTACTTACACTTTTATTAATTCTTTCACTTTTTGTTTTAGAATTTCTTATTTCTTCACTATTATTTCTATTCGTACTAGAATTTGATATTCGATTTTCCTCTGGTTTTGAAGTATTTACTCTAATATTTACAGTTGTTTGAGTATCTTCAATAGCCATATATACTTCATCTGTCATTTTCTCTACTAATTCTCGTGTAATTGGTTGTGTGTTTGTTTCACATACTTTGCAAACCATTGGATATACTAAATGATAAATTTCAGGATAACATTCAGAATATGTATCTTGATATATTGAATCATTTCTATACTCATATGTCTCGTAAATATTAGGATCATTCATTGGATACCCTAACACTTGACGCATATAATCTTCATAATTTTGATAATACATATGATACCTCCTTTTCATTTACTGTATCATATGTATCATATTAATAAATGGTTCCTGTTATAGTTGATTTACTAACTCCTTAAACATTTCTCCTCTTTCTTCAAAGTTCTTAAACATATCAAAACTTGCACTTGCCGGAGAAAATAAAACAATTTCATCACTATTGGCTATTTCATATGCTTTTTTCACAGTTTCTTGTAAAGTATTACAATGATAAATCGGTAATTCTTTTCCTTGCATTTCTAATTCTTGTGTAACTACTTCCTCTATCTTTGGCGCAGTTGCTCCCATCAAAATTAGTTTACTTGCATTGGCTACAATTGGCTTTGCAATAGGAGTATAGTCTAAATGCTTGTCATATCCTCCTGCAATTAGTACAATTTTTTCTGAAAAAGAATTTAAACCCGCAATTGTTCTAGTTGGGGAGGTTCCAATAGAGTCATTATACCATTTTACTCCACTCACCTCTCTAATAAACTCTAATCTATGTTCAACACCTCTAAACTTTTTTATTGCTTCCGCCTGGATTTCAGGTTCTACTAGGCTAGCAGTGGCTGCAATTGCACTACAAATATTTTCGTGATTATGTACGCCTCGAAGTAAAATATCTCTTGTATTTAAAATATGTCTTCTTACTTTTTCCTCACAAGATTTGATAATACCACTATCACAAATTACACCATCTTCCAATTTTTGTTTTCTACTAAAGTATACAACTTTTCCTTTCGCTTCTACTTTAAAATCTCTTGTAATAGTATTATCATAATTGATTACTAAAATATCATTTTCATTTTGATACTTAAAAATATTTTTCTTGGCATCAATGTACTCTTCATAAGATTTATGAATATCTAAATGATTTGGAGATACATTTGTTATCACACTAATATGTGGGCTTATTTGCATATCCATTAATTGAAAACTACTAAGTTCTAGAACTATCATATCTTCTGGCTTCATTTCTTGTACTTTTGTAAATAGTGGAATACCAATATTCCCACCCAAATAACAATGATACCCCTTTTCTTTTAAAATATGATAAATTAAATTGGTAGTAGTCGTTTTTCCATCACTTCCTGTAATGCCAATTACAGTGCCTGGACAAGTTTGCATTAACATTTCAATTTCAGAAGTTAAAATTGCTCCTCTTTCCAATTCTTTAACAATTTCTGGTGTATCTGGTCTACAACTTGGGGAACGGAAAATAATATCAAAACCGACTAAACGTTGCATAGCATCTAGTCCTGTATATAACTCAAATGCATAGTTTTGGATTTTTTCTACTGCTTGTTTATCTAACTTTGCCTCTTCCCTTTTGTCAAAAATGCTAACTTTGCAATGTAGCTTATAAAAATAGTCTAGTAATGGAATATTACTAATTCCCAAACCTATAATTGCTACTTTTCTTCCTGTTATGTATTGCTCAAACTCTTCTAACTTCTCATTTTGATAACCCATAAATCCTTGTCTCCCTTTTATCTACAAACTAATATGTTTTAACACTTCTTTTGCAGAATCCTCAATCGTTTTGCAATCTGTCACATCTACTACAGTTGTATTTTCATATTGCCTATAATAACCTGATTGCTCTTGCACTTTGTCTCTTCGTATGATATTTTGTCTCACTTCTTCTTGGCTAATTGTGTCATTATATTTTATGCATTTTCTTCTAATGCGTTCCTCTAAAGAAGCTGTTACTAAAAAGTGATAATCTAAATCTGGATAGATTTTCATTAAGTCTCTTCCTGAAACAATGACATTAAATTTTTCTTTAAATTGTTCAATAATCTTTCTTCCAAATAAATAGAAGTTTTGATTATCTGCCACATTGCTAATCTCAGAAACAGCTAAAGAAGAGGTTGTTGACTGTAAAAGCTCTTCTTCTATCTTTTTTCCATCTATATAAATTACTGTATCTCTATCCTCAATCGCAATTTGTATTTTTAATTTCTCCATGATCTGTTTAATGTCTGCTTGCTTCATATTTTGCTTTAATTTTTCTATATTAGCACCGCTGCGAAGTAATGCATAAGCAATACCACGATATAAATTCCCACCTTGCAATAAAATACTGTTGGGTATTTGATTTAATAATTCTTTACAGATTGCAGTTTTACCTGCGCCAACGTGTCCTTCAATTCCTATTACTAAATTTTTCATATTTCCGTAAATGTCAAATTTTATTTAACATATCTCCTTTTTTAATTTTATAGGTATTATACTATACTTTCTTGCTTTTTTGAATACTTTTTGAAATATTCTATTTTGTTATTTTCTCGATATATTCTTCTAAACACAGATTTTGACTTTTCATCTTTTTAGCATGTTTTTCTCCTACATATCTCCAATGCCATGGCTCATAACTTACTTTTGTAATATTTTCTTTTTCTTCTGCATATCGTAAAATGAAGCCATACTCTTGTGCATTTTCTTGTAACCACTGAAAGGCAGCTGTATTCTCAAATTCTCTATTTACATAGTTAAAGTCCACAGCTAGTCCTAAATTATGTTCACTATGCCAAGGCTTATTAATGATTTTTTCTGTTAATTCTCTAGCTATTCTTTCATCATATCCTTGATATATATAAGCTTGTACTTGATCTTCGAATAATCTCTGTTGTGCTTCTGGGGTTCTATAGGCTGATTGAATCCAGATATTAGAAATACCTGCATTTCTGATTGCACTTAGCATGTTTGTTAAATTTTGAATTGCTCTTTTATCAAAACTTCTGCTTTGATCAATATTTTCTAGCTGAACATGATAGTCATCTGACATTTTATTGTTAGTATTAACTAATAGCAAATTCCAGTCTAGTTCTGTTTCCTTTTTCTCAGCTTCTTTTTTGTCTATTTCGAATGTTCCTTCTTCATTTTTCATGATTACTGTTATTTTATCTGTTGGTTCATTTTCATCCCTTATTATCATATTAGTCTGGCTGCTACTTGCTAATTCCTCTTCGCTTTCTATTCTTCTATAAATAACTCGTTTTATTAAAATAAGTAAAAGAATAATTAGTAAAACTAATATAACTCTTCTTACTAATTTCTTTCTATCAATTTCTATTTCTTGCTGCATACTTTTTCCTTTCTATTTGTTGAATATATTATACTGTTTACTGCTTCTATTTTTTATAAAATTGTAAAATTTTTGTGAGTTGATATAATTATATTATTTTTTGAATAAATTTTCAATTTTTTGTACAAAATAATATTACTAAAAAGAAATGGAGGTGTTCTTTATGTCAGAAAAGCAAAATAAACAAAACAAAAATAATAATAACAACAAGAATAATCAAAATAATAACAACAATGAAAGAAATAATAACAACTGCAAATAATTAATATTCCTATTTCTTTCGTTCAAAGTAAAAGATGCAAAAATAAATGGACATTCATAACCTACGTTAACCTGCTAGGTTAAAACTTTTTATATCCCTTTCTTTTGTTTTTATAATATAAGTCTCGTTTTTTCGAGAAATAACTTTTAAGGTTATATTTTTGTTTTTCTCCGTGAATGTCCATTTATCTTTGCATCTTTTGCTGATTACATACTATTATACTTATTTAAATAAAGAATAAATCAACTAATTAACACACAATAAGGACAAATGTGTTAATTAGTTGATTGCTTTATTAATTTTAGTTTACTTTTCCAAATACTTCTTCAAAAACTTACCTGTATAACTTTGCTCATTTTTCGTAATTTGTTCAGGAGAACCTACACTAATAATTTGTCCTCCCTTTTCTCCACCTTCTGGTCCCAAATCAATAATATAATCTGCCGTTTTGATTAAATCAAGATTATGTTCAATTACAATAATGCTATTACCAGTATCTACTAATCTCTGTAAAATATCTACTAATTTGTGAACATCTGCAATATGAAGTCCTGTGGTTGGTTCATCTAAGATATATAAAGTTTTGCCTGTTGCTTTTTTCGATAACTCTGTAGCTAATTTTACACGTTGTGCTTCTCCCCCTGATAAGGTTGTAGAAGGTTGTCCCAATTTAATATAGCCAAGTCCTACATCATGTAAAGTCTGAATTTTAGTCTTAATTCTTGGAATATTTTCAAAGAAGGTTAAAGCTTCTTCTACTGTCATATCTAGTACATCTGCAATTGTTTTTCCTTTATATTTCACTTCTAATGTTTCTCTGTTATATCTTTTTCCTTTGCATACTTCACAAGGTACATAAATATCTGGTAAGAAGTGCATTTCAATTTTTAATACACCATCACCGCTACAAGCTTCACATCTACCACCTGTTACATTAAAGCTAAATCTACCTTTATCATATCCTCGAAGCTTAGCTTCTTCTGTGCTAGAGAAAATATCACGTATCATGTCAAATACACCTGTATAAGTAGCTGGATTAGAACGTGGTGTTCTACCAATTGGAGATTGATCTATATTAATAATTTTATCAATATTTTCTAAGCCCTTTATTTCTTTACATGCCCCTGGTCTTTCATTAGAACCATAGATTTCTTTGGAGGCTGTTCTGTATAAAATCTCATTAATTAATGTACTTTTTCCAGAACCTGAAACACCTGTAACACATACAAACTGTCCTAATGGAAATTTGACATTAACGTTTTTCAAATTATGCTCTGTTGCACCTTTTACTTCAATTGCTTTTCCATTTGATTTTCTTCTTTTCTTTGGAACTGTAATTTGCTTTTTGCCACTTAAGTACTGTCCTGTAATAGAACCTTCTATCAATTTTATTTCTTCTGCCGTTCCTTGTGCAATTACTTTTCCACCATGTACTCCTGGGCCTGGCCCTATATCAATAATTTGATCTGCTGCATACATGGTATCCTCATCATGTTCTACTACTAAAACTGTATTGCCTAAATCTCTTAGTTTTTTAAGTGTTGCTATTAATTTATCATTATCTCTTTGATGTAAACCAATACTTGGTTCGTCTAAAATATATAATACACCTGTTAGTCCAGAACCTATTTGAGTAGCTAAACGAATACGTTGCGCTTCTCCTCCTGACAAGCTTCCTGCACTTCTAGATAATGTCAAATAGTCTAGTCCAACATCAATTAAAAATTGTAAACGCTTATTTAACTCTTTTAAGATTTGGTCTGCTATCATTTTATCTTTGTTATTTAACTCTAAACTATTTAAAAAGTCCTTAATTTTATCAATAGACATATCTGTTAATTCATTAATATTTTTGTCTCCTACCTTAACAGACAAGCTTTCTTTTTTTAATCTTGCGCCATGACAGTCATAACAAGGCTTTTCACTCATATAGAACTCATAGAAGTCTCTCATTCCTTGTGATTTTGTTTCATGATATCTTCTATCTAAAGTTGGTAAAACTCCTTCAAATGGTGTACTAAACTTTCTAGTACCTGCTGAAGAAGTGTATTCAAAATCAATTACTTCCTCTCCTGTACCATATAAAATTTTCTCTAAAAACCATCTTGGTAATTTTTTAATTGGTACATCTTTAATTTCTACATCATAATGTTTAGCAATACTTTCAAAATACATTTTTGCCATAGTATCACCTTTTTTCATGGTGCTAGAACCAAATGCCTTCACTCCATCATAAAGTGTTTTATTCTTGTCTGGAATGATTAAATTTTCATCCATTATCATTAAGTATCCAATACCTGTACAGGTTGGACAAGCACCAAAAGGATTGTTGAAAGAGAACATTCTTGGTGTTAATTCTTCTATGCTAATTCCACAATCTGGACAAGCATAGTTTTGACTAAATAGTATTTCTTTCTCATTTGGTATATCTATTGTAACAAGATTATTTGCATACTTTAATGCAATTTCTACTGATTCTGTTAGCCTTGTTCTAATATCAGATTTAATTACTAATCTGTCTACTACTAAATCAATGTTGTGCTTTTTCTTTCTATCAATTGTGATATCGTCTGATAATTCATAAGTTTGTCCGTCAATACGCACACGAACAAAACCTTCCTTTTGAAAGTCTTGTAATAGTTTTGTATATTCACCTTTCCTTCCACGTACCACTGGTGCTAATACTTGTATTCTAGTTTCCTCTTTCATTGACATGACTTGGTCAATAATTTGGTCAATAGTTTGTTTTTCAATTTTTCTACCACAGTTTGGACAATGCGGTACACCAATACGTGCATATAGCAAACGGATATAGTCATAGATTTCTGTTACCGTTCCTACTGTTGAACGTGGATTTCTAGATGTTGTTTTTTGATCAATTGAAATAGCTGGTGATAATCCATCAATAGATTCTACATCTGGTTTTTCCATCAAGCCTAAAAATTGTCTTGCATAAGATGACAAACTTTCTACATACCTTCTTTGACCTTCTGCATATAAAGTATCAAAAGCAAGTGATGATTTTCCGAGAACCAGAAAGTCCTGTAATAACCACCAGTTTGTCTCTTGGAATCTCTAAATTGATATCTTTTAAGTTGTGCTCTTTTGCACCTTTGATGATAATACTATTTTGCATATTTTGCCCCCTGCATTTTATTCCATATATTATTGTTTTCAAATTTCTTACATTATAAAACAATAGTTCGTAAATGTCAATAAGTTGTAAAAATTTTCCTATACTTATTTACATAACATTAATTTTGTAGTATAATTAAAGTTACAATGTTTTTTCATAGTTATTGTTGTTAACAGTAACTCAAGCATTGAAAATTTTGAAGGAGGTTTTCATCTATGACTAAACCCACACTGTATGACTTTATGAAAAGTCATTCCAAGGAAGGACACACTGGCATCAACTTCAACCTTTATCCCAGGAAAGAGCGGCAGTTCCTCAACGAGGGCTTTTCCGTTCAACGCTTAGGTCCTGTAAAGGACTATCCGCAGCAGCATCTCTGCAAGGTCTCATGGGCTTGTGCTGCTGAAGGCACCGTTGCGCGCAAGTATCTGGAGCTGGCAGCACTTATGCATCCCGAGCTCCTGCAGCAGGCAGAAGAGGCTATCAAAGATCCTGTCCCGCTGCCCTATGCGCAGCCTGGTTGGGAAGGAAAGTAATCCCCTTTGAAAGATTGCCCCGAGGAGTTTCCTCGGGGCAATCTTATTATATTCTATAACATTTTTTCTAATTCTTTTATCTTATCTCTTACCTCTGCAGCTTTTTCGAATTCCATCTCTTGTGCATATTTTAACATTTCATCTGTTAATTTGTTGATAATTTCCTTAGTATCTACTTCTTTATCTAACTGATATTCCTCCTGGATATCAGCAACAAAACTAGCCTTAATCGTATCTCGTATTGCTTTTTGAATCGTTTGTGGTGTAATTCCATTCTTTTCGTTATACTCTTGTTGAATTTTTCTTCTACGGTTTGTTTCTGTAATTGCTTTTTCCATACTTTCAGTTAATTCATCTGCATACATAATAACTTTTCCATCTGTATTTCTAGCAGCACGTCCAATCGTTTGGATTAAAGAACGTTCAGAACGTAAAAATCCTTCTTTATCTGCATCTAGAATAGCAACTAGTGAAACTTCTGGAATATCTAATCCTTCTCTTAATAAGTTGATACCAACTAATACATCAAACTCTCCCAATCTTAAATCGCGGATAATTTCCATTCTTTCTAAAGCTTTGATATCAGAGTGCATATATCTTACTTTAATATCAATTCCTGCTAAGTAAGTAGTTAAATCTTCAGCCATTTTCTTGGTTAAAGTAGTTACTAGTACTCTTTCTTTCTTTTCTACTCTTTCACGAATTTGCTCAATTAAATCATCTATTTGATTTGTTACAGGTTTCACTTCAATTTTAGGGTCTAATAATCCTGTAGGACGAATAATCTGTTCTACTACATTTTCCTTACTATGTTCTTTTTCATAATCTGCTGGTGTAGCACTTACAAAAACCACTTGATTAACTAACTTTTCAAACTCCTCAAATTTCAAAGGTCTATTATCAAAAGCAGATGGCAAACGAAATCCATAATTAACTAGTGATTCCTTTCTTGCTCTATCTCCATTATACATAGCTCTTACTTGTGGAACTGTTGCGTGAGATTCGTCAATAAGTAACAAAAAATCCTTTGGAAAATAGTCAAATAATGTATATGGTCTGCTTCCGTGGTTCCCTACCACTAATATGTCTTGAATAGTTTTCAATACCTTGGCAAAATCCAGTTTCTTGCATCATTTCTATATCAAAATTGGTTCTCTCTTCAATTCTTTGTGCCTCAATTAATTTGTTATTTTCCTTAAAATATTTCACTCTTTCTTGCATTTCTTGTTCAATTGTCACAATCGCCCTTTTCATCTTTTCTGATGTTGTTGCATAATGAGAATTAGGAAATATCATAACATGCTGTCTTATTCCTACTACCTTGCCTGTTAACGGATTAATTTCAGATATTTTTTCGATTTCTTCTCCCCAGAATTCTACTCGTATAGCAGTCTCACTTTCATCTGCTGGATAAATTTCTACAATATCACCTTTGGCTCTAAAAGTTCCTCTTTTAAATTCTAATTCACTTCTTGTATATTGCATATTCACTAACTTCTTTAGCATACCATTTCTTTCTATTTGCATGCCTGGTCTAATAGAAATACTTAATTCTTGATAATCTTCTGGGTCTCCTAAACCATAAATGCAAGAAACAGAAGCAACAATAATAACATCTCTTGTTTCAAATAGAGCTGCAGTTGCTGAGTGACGAAGCTTATCGATTTCATCATTCACAGATGAATCCTTTTCTATATATGTATCAGACTGTGGAATGTACGCTTCTGGTTGGTAATAATCATAGTAAGAGACGAAGTATTCCACATTATTTTCTGGAAAAAACTCTTTGAACTCACTATAAAGCTGTCCTGCTAGTGTTTTATTATGCGCTAAAACTAATGTCGGCTTTTGCACTTTTTGAATAATATTTGCCATGGTAAAAGTTTTTCCGTGAGCCTGTAACACCTAAAAGCGTCTGATATTTCTTTCCTTCTTGTATTCCTTTTGATAAATATTCAATTGCTTTGGGTTGGTCGCCGGGTAGGCTGGTACTCTGAATGTATTTTGAACATAGTTTCCTCCAATTTATTATTTATAGAATACTAATTTAATCATATAAGTCATTTTCTTTTATAATTTCTATTACTTTTGGGATTTCTTCTAGTCCACTTTTCTTTCCCATATGTCCAATATTTTCTATTAATATTGGAATTGCATCTATATCTTTTGGATACTTTTGCAATATATTAAATGGTACGATATGGTCATTATCACTATATATTGAATATTTTTTTGTACATCTATTTCTAAAGTTTTTCAATTCGCTTTCAGTTACTAAAAACTCTTTACAAGCTCTATTTAAGTCTTCTTTCTCTTCCCATTCAAAATATTCTGAAAATCCTGCTAAGCTAATATATAGCTTTACTTTTAAGTCATTTTCATTAAAATATTTAATAATAAATTCATTTCCTATAGAATGTGCTACTAAAATACTTTCCTCGTTTATATATTTTTTGTAATTGTTAAGTACCTTTTTCCAACTTTCGTATATAACACCTTCTCTTGTTTCAAATTTAGGTACAATAACATTATATCCTAATTTTTCAAGTTCTTGTTCTAACCACCTATAAATTTTAGGTATACCATTATAGCCATGAATTAAGAGTACATTTTTGATACTTTGTTTATCAATTAGATCAATCCAATATCTTTGTTCTAATACTCCATCAATAAGAACTTCATTTTCTAAAATACCACCATTTTTTTGTATACTTCTAGCAGAGCCAATATTATCTTTATCACATACCATTAGCACTTTATCAATTCCCAATCTTCTACATTCTTCTAAAGCTAATTTTATCATTTCTGTAGCATATCCTTTTCTTCTTTCAGAAGGTCGAACTCCATCTCCTATATGCCCACCATTTAACAGTAAAGAATCATTAAGATGGTATCTAATATTCACAGCTCCTACAAATATATTTCTATCTGTATCTAGACAGAAAAAAGTTGAATCTGGAACCATTCCTTCTTTATTTTCCTTTACTTCTAAACTGTCTAAATAAGTATCAAAATTATGATAATCTGTTTTTCTAATAGCATATGGTACTATTTTTTCTCCTGTTCTATTCCATTCATCCATCATATCTATTAATTGTTTTTCATATTTCTTTTCTAATTTTATTAGTTTTAACAATATATCTCTCCTTCTTGATCACTATTAGAAATATTTATATCAATTATTCTCTAATAGTAAATCTACTTTATCATCATACTCTAAATTATTTTCATCAAAATTGACTATTTTATATGCTTTTATACTATTATTTTGTTTTTTCCATATCTTCATTACTTCTATTGTATATTCAAGATTCGTATTTTCTTTTATCAATTTTAATAGTTGTTTTCCACTTTCTGAAAAAGTATATACTCCTATGTCTAAATATCCTTCAACAGTCATAGCTATTTTTTCTGTATGTAATGTATTTTTTTCTTCTTTTTCTGCCTTTAGTGTTGTGAATCCATTTAAATTTATTAATCCACAATCTTCTATAGTTAATAGTTCATCACATTCGCAACCATACTTCTTTAGCAACTCTATTTCAGTAGAAATAACTGGTATTTCATCATGATAAATACTAAATGCTGAGATTTTTTGAAATAAATTAGCTTCATATGTAGTCATATTTTTCAACGTATTTAATAATTTTAAGCTATAAGTATTTGGCTGTTTAATTTCTCCTGCTAATATTTTACTCCATAGTTGTTGCATTTGCTCATTGCTTATATCTCCAGCAAAATCAAAAAACTTAAATAGCCAATCTTCATTTACTGGCTCTGCTGAAACCTTCTCTTCATTTTCCAATCGTTTATATGTATCAGCAACAACTGCATCGATATTTTGTTGTCTTCTTATTTCTCTATACAAAACCCTATTTCCAGTTCTTTTAATTAATTCTTCTGCTGAGCTGGTATCTATTAAGATTTGTCCTCCATCATATTTTGTAGGTAAATTTAAATTACTCGTAACAGCCTCTCCAATTAATTCTATCTCTTTTGCCTTTGCTTTCGCCATTCGCTTTATGTGTGTAGGTTCATATACTTTTCCAATACCACATCTAATAGCATCTATTAACTTACTTAGTGGCTCTTCAAATCCTAATATGTTACTAACTTCAATCCCCTTTAGTTCTCCCATATGTTTTTTCCTCCATTTATTATGATTAATTTTATTCACCTAATATTAAATTCTCGTCTTTTGCATTATATCAAATTTTTGTTTCCTTTGGAATAGTTTTTACCATATTTATACAAAAAGAAGATAGAATTAAATTCTACCTTCTACCATTTCTTTATAAATTTTATGAATATCATTCTCTTGTTTATATTTATTTTCCATTGGACACATGCCTGTTTTATCATTATTTTGTACATATTCTACTAAACTTTTATATTCATACTTAATTCCGTTTTTTTCTAATATAGGAATAGTATATTTGCTCATGACATCTGCATATATTTCCTTTACACCTGCAACAGTTAAAATGCTACTTACTACTTTTCCTATCACTTTATCTGCTATGCTTGCACCTTTTAAAGATTGCTTATCATTTTGCAATATTTCTTTGATGTCTTCAATTCTGTTTTGATAGTATTCTTTTATTTCCCCATTCGTAAATTTTACTATTAATGAAGCTTTTCTTTGATGTAATCTCTCTTTTAGTTCTTCCAACATAAAAAGTCCTCCGTATGCTTTTTTAAATTCTTCAAAAGATACATTAATATTCATATTCTTTTGATTTGCTGTAACCCAATTTTTAATTTCAACCTTTCATTTACCATTTTAGTGATAAAAGGAACAGCTGCCAATAGAATTCCACTATATAGCACTCTTCCTAAAATAATTGTTGCAATTAAAGATACATAAGAATTATGTGAAATATTCTAGGAAGTGCTATACCAATTCCACTTAATAAAATAGTTCCAATAATATATTTTGCCTTTTTGCTTGATAAAATTTCTACTAAATGATTAGACTTTTTAATACTTTCTACTTTTTCTAACATTATCAAATTCCTCCTAATCTATAATAATCAATTCATATTCTCTTGAACCAAATCCAAGTTCAGCTGCTGCTTCAATAGTATGAACTCCATTTTGTCTTTCTACTCTTTCTACAAAATGGTCTCTTCCTAGATCTTTTGAATTATATACCAAATCAATACAAGCTTGGTCAATAGCAATTGGATCTAAACTTGCTAAAATTCCAATATCTTTCATGCAAGGATCTTCTGCCACTGCACAGCAGTCACAGTCTACTGACATATTACACATAACATTAATATAAACGATTTTATTTTCAAAATATTTTGCTACTGCTGATGCGGAATCTGCCATTGCCTCTAAAAATTTATTTTGGTCCACATGGAACATTTCTTCAAAAGTTCCATTTTCATTTCCTACACAATGAATGTAGCTTTTTCCATGTCCTGACGCTACACCAATAGATAATTGTTTCAATGCTCCGCCATATCCTCCCATTGGATGTCCTTTAAAATGAGATAATACTAACATAGAATCATAATTTTCAATATTCTTTCCTACATAATCTTTTTGAATAACTTTTCCATTTGGGATTTCTAATACCTTATCTGGTCCCTCCCCATCCATAATATCTACTGTAAAATATTTGCTCCAGCCATGTTCTTCCATCAATTTTTCATGTCTTTCAGTTGTGTTTCTTGCTCCATCATAAGCAGTATTACATTCTACGACTGTTCCATTTACTCTTTCTATAATTGCTTTGACAAATTCAGGTCTTAAATAGTTTTGATTTCCCTTTTCACCAGAGTGTAACTTAACTGCTACTTTTCCTGGTAATTCTGTTCCTAGCGCCTCATACATTTTTACAACACTTTCAGGAGTAATCTCCTTAGTAAAATAAACTTTTGATTTTTCCATAAAATCTTCCTTTCTTTTTCCACTTCTTTAAGTAAAATCTTTTCTTTTTCCACTTTCAATTTCTTCATATAAGGCTACTTTGTAGTTTAACCTTTCTATGGTTTCATTGATATTTTTCTGCTTTTCTAGTAATTTTATTCTTTGTTCTTCTAATAATTTTTTTCTAGCAGCAACAGTTGTCTTTCCTTTTTCCAATAAGGCCATAGTCTCTAATTCCATTTTTCGTTCTTGGTACACCATTTAGTAACCCTATTCTTTCATAATATCTTAGAGTATCTGGTGTTAAATCATATTTTTTACTAGTTTCTGCTATTGTCATTTTTCTTCCTCCCAAGTGGCATATGTTTCTATTTATATATAGCACTTGAAGTCAACTCCAAGTCAAGAGTTTTTTTGAATTTTATAAAAGATATTTAATAATCTAAATAATAATTTTTTATCTTTTCAATAGTTCCATCTTTTGAAATCTTTTCATATTCCGCCTTATATACTGATTTAGCATATTCTTTATCTAAATATTGCTTTTCAAATTTAGCTCTTTTTTCTATTAATATCGGATTATTGGTCCACAAATTAAAATGTCCTGATTGGTTTATTCTTTTTAGCATATATTGATAACAATTCTCAAAATGTTCTTCAAAAGTTGTAAATTCTGGATAATTTTTTATAGACGTAGACAACTGTCTTTTAACTAATATTCCTATATCAAAATCTCTATCTGAATCTGATAAAATTTCTCCATATTTATTTCTCGGACATTCTTTTCTAGAACCTCTATGGTCTTCTACTGCTACTTTCATTGTCGCAATTTGCTCTTTAGAAAAATATTTTTTTAATTCTATATCTTGTTCTAATATTTTTCCTGACTCTATTTCATGACTTTTTCTATCTACTTTTAGTCCTAAGTCATGATATGCTCCTATTACATAAGCCATATCTTTATTTAGTTTATAATAGTCAGCTAAAAATAAGCAGCTTTTTATTACATTTTCTATATGTATCATTCCATGTGAATAATATCTTTCATATAAAGGAAATATATTTTCAGTAATATATCCTTTTAATTTTTCTTCCATAATATTTCTTCTTTCTTTTTATATCTTGAAAATAATCCACTAAATGTTTTTCACTCATACTAATTAAATCTCTACACCTTCTGAAACTTTTACAACTTCTTGTCTTTTCATTTTTTCTGCTGTCGGTGTTTGTGTCACATACGTCATATGTCTTTTTCGTTTTAACTCTTCTACAATAGTGGCTAATTTCTGTGCTACTGTTGGATTTGCTTCTTCAAATTCTACTGCATCTTCACTAACAATATATCCTTTTTTATACTTATCATAAGTATCCACCATTCCAATTTCATAAATATTAGCATTTGTAATAGAATCTTTTAATCCTGGAAAAGCTAATTCTAGTTCTCTTTTAACCTGTAATAGTAAAGTTCTTCCTATAATTTGATTGTCTCTTGGTCTAATTTCAATTGTTCTAGCACATCCTGGCATTTCATAAATACAGTTTTGATAGCTTGCTACACAAAACGAAATATCTATGAGTTGTCCGTTTACTTCTACTGTAATAAGTTTTCTATATCCATTTACATTTAAAGTATTTTTTAGTTCATTTGGTGCATTAATGGACGAAAGAAATTCTGTATAATCTTTTAACTGTATACTACTTCCTATTTCTTCTTGCTTTGTTCTATTAGTATAAGTTGTATCTCCTTCTTCTTCATATGTCTTATAAGTAATTCTCTTATTTTTGTAACTTCGACTTTGTTCTCCACAATATTGGGTATGTCCATGTCTAATTCTTAATGCTTTCCCTTGTTCTAAAAATGAAAAATCTCTTGGGCTATCATAATAATAGTCAGAAAAATGATATGTAGCTTCATCTACAATAGGATATTTTTGTGTTGCTAATTCTATAATGTCTTCGGTATAAATTCCTGGTTTTGTGACTATGTATTTCAATTCAAATTCCTGTACTGGCTTTGATTGATTTGCAATAATATCTTTTAATATGTCTGCATATTTACTTTGAAATTCTTGTGTTGAAATTCCCAATTCTAAACGTAATAATTCTAGATTTATTGCAATTACTGATTTTTTAATTGGTTTTAGACTAACACTATTTGGCAAATCTTCAAATTTTTGAATTCCTGCTTTTGTAATAATATTAATACTTCCAAATTTAGTTTTTTTATATGGTTTAATCGTTCTTTCTTGTGAAAAAATACAGTGTGAATCTTTTGGAAAATTGGGAATTACTCTTTCTAATAATTTTCTAATATATCTTTCACTTCTTCCATTATATAAAACTTGAAAGTCCTTTTTTGCACTTTCTTTATAATGACATAGATATCTAATTTTCTCATTTTGGGTTGTTTGAGCAATTTGTTTAATTGCTTGTTCTACAGGTGTAGTTGTTAATCTCATATATTCCTGACTTGTAAAATTTACCTTTTCTTGTGTTAGGAACTTACGGACAGCTTCTGGCACTGACTCTGGCACTTCTTCAGGATGTTTCCTTAACTCTGCTAGCAGTTGTGTAAATGTATAATTTCCTGTATAGTCAGCATCACAATAATAAATCTGACTATAATTTCTGGTTCTTTCCAAAATATTTGCTTCTAATAGATGTTTCTTTTCTTCAGGTATTCCCAAAATCATTTGATTACCTGCTAGAACACACTCAAAACTATTGATTAGTTCTTTATAATTTGTTAATGTTCCCATCCCTGTATAAGTAGACTCTCTTATTAAATAATCAATACGATCTAAATCAATGTTATGTGAAATTAATGCTGCAAGTAATCCCTTTAAAGGTACTGTATTTTTATCCTCCAGTTCAATACTCTCTTCAACTTCTCCATTTCCATAAATACATTCCATAAATCCTGCTAGTTTTTTAACAAAATCTTCTCCATAGTGATTTTTAATAATTTGATGAATTTCTGTTGAAGAATCTTGAATAATATCAATACCTCTTTGTTCATGTGACACTCCTGTTATTTCTTCTAGTAAATGCGAATTTACTCCATGTCCTATGTCATGTAAGAGAGCAGCCAATTTTGCCAATTCTTTTTCTTCTTTTGCAATATTCAAACCATAAGTGCTTAACTTTCTTTCTAAATTGTTTAAAGTTCTGCACATTAAATGATATACACCTATGCTATGTTCATAACGTGTTTCTCTTTCCAATTCTGGATATTGAATACTATTTAATGCTGTTTGTACAATGTCTTTTAATCTTGAAAAATCTCTTGATTTTACAATTTCTTCATAAATTCCCTCTAATTCTATATTTCCATAAATCACATCTTTTTGTATCATATCTTATTCCTCATATATTGATATTTCTCACATTCTATCTTTTGACTTAAGTATTTTTCTAAATCCTTTGCTTTTATTAATTCTTCTTTTTTCTCTTTTTTTAAATGCTTGATATGATATTCTAATTTAGAAGCTAATTTTCTATCTTCTGTAATCCACAAAGCTTCTATTTTTAATACATTATGTCCTTTTGTATATTTAGCACCTCTTTCTTCTTTATTATGGTGTTCTTCCCAACGCCTTTTCATATCATTGGTAATACCTGTATATATTGAATTATCTTCACATCTTAACATATAAATATAGTACATCTTTTATCTTTCCTTTAAAATATCAAACATATTATATCATAGTTTTTTATTATAATTCAATGCTTTTGGATAATGGTAATTTGAATTTTAATATAAATTTCAAAAAATGTATGGACTTTTTTTCATGAATTGTGTATGATTATATAGTAACAATAGATAAAGGAGGATTTTTTGAAATGACAAAAAAATCGTTAAAAATATTTTTAATTTTATTAGTTATATTTAGTCTTTGCACCATTTGTTCTTCAGCCGCTAATATTAATTTAAATTTGCCAGGAACAGATAATACTCAATCTGATAATTCTGTTAATGTTGAAGGATCAAACAATGATCAAATAGCTAATAATCAAGTGACTGATAATAATACTAATATCACTGATGCTAATGCAATAGACTCTAATAATATAGTAGATAATACTGATACTGCTATTCCAGATAATCCTTTAGATGATATGCAAACATTACAGCCAACAACTAACGAATCTTCTAATTCTGGTTTATCTGTTACAAATATTATCAATATCTTATTGATTACTGTTGGTGTCATTCTTATTTTATTAGCAATTGCTATTATGATTCGTTTAAAATAATTATATAAAACTGTTAAATTTTTCAAAATTTAGCAGCTTTTTTAAATTAGGTTGTTTCCACTTTTTATCAGAATATTTTATTTTTAAAAATGAATAATAATAATGAACCCAATTTTGATAAAAGGAGGATTTTGTCTTATGAAAAAGAAGCTTTTTATAACAGCCATTATTTTAGCTATTTTTACTTTTGCATTTATTCCAAATGTATTCGCTAATACTAGTATGGATAATGCTGTAAATGGTATTAGAAATTTCGTTGGTGGTGCTGAAAATGTAGTTGAAGATGCTGGAAAAGGTGCTGCCAATGGCATCAAAGACGGTATAAATGCTATTGGAAATGGTGCTAGAAATGTAACTAATGGTATTGATAATGGTATGAACCGTGATAATAGAGCAAATGGTATTGCAGCTGGTAATAATGGTGGCTATACTGCTACTAGAACATCTGCAGATACTGGAGCTACTGGTCTATTTGGTAATGTATCTAATGATGTATGGACTTGGATGGTTCTTGCAATTGTTGGTATTATTATTGTAGCCTTAGTTATGTATTATGCAAAACAAAATAATATAACTACTTATAATCATGATGATAATGATGATGAGTAATATTTTTAGCTGTTTTTATTTTGATTGAATTGTCTTAATAGTATGTGTTTTTTTGTTTTTCAAATGTCCGTTGCAGTCAGCAAATTCAAAGTAGCTAGTCAGAACGGCACCTTTCGAAACTGCAAAAACGGATACTATTAAGACTACTAAAAAAATAAGATGTTCAAAAACTTATATAATCATTAAAGGAGTTTACATATATGAGTAAAAAAATAATTGCTACAAATCCTGTAGCTAGACATAATTATGCTATTACAGATACTTTAGAGGCTGGAATAATTTTAACAGGAACTGAAATCAAATCAATTCGTAATCGGAAAAGTAAATTTAAAAGATAGTTATGCAGGTATAAAAAATGGAGAGGTCTATCTTTATAGTATGCATATTTCTCCTTATGAACAAGGAAACATTTTTAACAAGGATCCTTTACGTGATCGCAAGCTTCTATTGAATAAACGTGAAATTCACAAACTAATTGGCCTTATTAAACAACAAGGCTACACCTTAGTTCCTATGAGTCTTTACTTTACTGGTAATTTTGTAAAAATTGAGCTTGGCATTGGTAAAGGAAAGAAACTATATGATAAACGTGAAGATATTGCAAAAAAAGATGCAGTGCGAAGATTAAGACAGCAATTCGGAAAAATATAAAAAATCCCCCAAAGGGGATTTTTTTAAGCTTTATTACTAGAACCAAATACATTTTTAATTTTATGTTGTACTGTTTCCTGAATTAAATCTCTTGCAGGTGTCATATATTTTCTTGGGTCAAATGCTGAAGGATCTTCTGCAAAAGTCTTTCTAATAGCTGCAGTCATCGCTAAACGCAAATCAGTATCTACATTAATCTTTGAAACTCCTGATAAACTTGCCTCATGTAACATCTCGTCAGGAACTCCTTTTGCTCCTGGAATATTTCCTCCATATTGGTTACACATTTCTACGAGTTCTGGAATAACTGTTGATGCTCCATGTAATACAATTGGAGTATTAGGCAATTTTTCTTTTATTTTTTGTAAAATATCAAATCTTAACTTTGCCTCTCCTTTGAATTTATATGCTCCATGACTTGTTCCAATTGCAATTGCTAAAGAATCACATCCAGTTCTTTCTACAAACTCTTTTGCTTGGTCTGGATCTGTATACATTGCATCTTGTGCATCTACATTTACATCGTCTTCTATCCCTGCTAATTTTCCAAGCTCTGCTTCTACTACTACTCCTTTACTATGAGCATATTCTACCACTTGCTTGGTTACAGCAATATTTTCTTCAAAATCATATTTAGAACCATCTATCATAACAGATGTAAATCCATTGTCAATACACATCTTGCAAGTTTCAAAATCTGCTCCATGGTCTAAATGTAATGCCACTGGAATATCGTGTTCTTCCAAGGCTGCTTCCACCATTTTCCTCAAATATCCAATCCTTGCATATTTTATTGCACTAGAAGATGCTTGTAAAATGACTGGTGAATTTTCCTTTGCTGCTGCATCTACAATTGCTTGTATAATTTCCATATTATTTACATTAAATGCTCCGAATAGCAAAATGTTCCTTCATTGATTTTTCAAACATATTCTTTGTTGTTACTAATGACATAATCTTATCCTCCTTTGTTATTTTATCATATTTTATTGCTAATTATTCTAAAAGTCAAGTACAAAAAACTTCCTCCACGACATAGAATGTCGTGGAGGAAGTTGCCTCAAATGACAATAACATTTTCTAAGGTGATGAATGGAAGTGGAACTTTTATTCCTAAATTCTTTGCTGCCAGAAGTACTGAAAAACCATCTAACACAAAACGATTTCTTGACACAACAATAGGCTTGCAAATTTTTCCATACGTCTCATACATTTCTATTACTCTTTGGTACTTCTTTGACTCCTTAAATGGTTGTTCTGAAGTCACTACTGCAAATACAGAATAGTCTTTCCGCATTTCATACCATTCTTTTGGAATTAGAACTCCTCTTTTCTTTCTTGCCTGCATATTTTCATATTGATATTGTTCTTCCGCTTTTTCTTTTTCTCTTTGATCCAACTTGCATAGTTTTCGGTATTGCCACAATAGTAAATTGCTTTTATCCTTATTACATTTCGGGCAACATGGTTTCAAGTTGTTCGGAATAGATATCCCTCCATAGTCTCTCGGAAAAACATGATCCAGGGTAATCTTGCTAGGCTCAAGAACTTTTTGGCAATAAGAACACCTCACCTTTCCTTTCATCCGATAAGTCAATTGATACATTGTTTTTTCGAAATCCATTGGAGTCATTTCCAAAACTCCATTTTGAACCGTGGCATGCGCCTGTCCTACATGATATTCGAAAGTATCAGGTAATTGAATTTTCATCAATATTCCTCCTTTAAACTGGTCCCTTGGGATTTTATTAAATCTATTATACATGTTTTTCGTCATTTTTCAACATTTTTTTGATATAATTACCTTTTATTTATTTTCATGTTTATAACTACTACACATAGATTCATCTGGTTCTTTTGTTTCGCATCCAATAATTGGAGTTACAATAATTTGTTCTAATGAACACTCTTGATTGCCTTTATTGTTATATTTACAGCTTGTCACTGTACAATTAATTTTTTGATTTTTTTCCATAAAAAAATAGCCTCCTTTAATATTTTTCAATATTATTAGTATGGCTATTTTTTCAAATTTTATTTAACAGATTTTTTAATCATATTTTATTAATTTGATATATTTCTATCTTTCTTCTCTTCTATCTTCTCACATTCACTATTACTTTCTAATACTTTACAGTCTTTTACATTTTGAAAACCTAAATACCAACTCATTCCATTTTGATTTTTTTCCATCTCTCTTTTTCTCGCTTCTAATTCTGCAAAAGTTTTTGGAACGGGCAAAATTCCTGGCTCACACGGTATCCAATTAGCTGGCATAGAAAGTTTGTTAGCGTCTGCTACTTGAAGCGCTGTTAATGCTCTTAAAATTTCTGGAATGGACCTTCCCACATTCATTGGATAAACCAAAATTAGTCTTACAATACCTTTGTCGTCTATAATGAAGACATTTCTCACAGTTTCTGTATTGCTTATATCATTAGATATCATGCCATATTTTCTAGCAATTTGACCATTTCTGTCACTGATAATTGGAAATGGCACTCTAATTCCTGTTTTACAATATATATCATATAACCATGCTAAGTGTGATGGGTTACTATCTACGCTCAAACCTAAAAGACAAGTATTTAGCCTTTCAAAATATGGATTTGCTTTTGCAAAAGCTATTATCTCTGTTGTACATACGGGTGTAAAGTCTCCTGGATGCGAAAATAATATAACCCATTTTCCTTTATATTGATTTAATTCTACTTTTCCCATAGTAGTTTCCACTTCAAAGTCTGGAGCATATGTACCAATTTTTACATTTCCGTTCATCATAATTTCATAATCCATAAAATAAACTCCTTTCATTTGCTATATTATATGAATGCGAATTTATTTTTGTGATAAATCTTATCAAAACATAATGTTATGCTTATCCTTGTTTTTTAATTTTGTATGATATATTATACAGACTTACACACGCACACACACGGAGTTATAGTTTGTTTTTTTATTTTGATATGATATAATAATTTCTTTGAAAGTATACCATTGTGGGCAGTTATAGTTCCCTTTTAAATTTTGATATGATATAATAGGTGTGGCTATAACTACTAGTACAGTTCAGTTTCAACCATATCATCAAGCAAAAAAAGTATGGAAGGTTTGCCTACTAAAAACTTCATATCTTCATATTGTTTTTCTGTTATAGTAAGACAACGTATCGAACCTTTCTCTGGTAATACCAAACTTAATCTTTTTAAATGCTTATTTGTCATATCTGTTCCATTACACAATCTTGAATATACAGAATACTGAAGCATATCATATCCATCATTTATTAAAAATCTCCTGATTTGTATTGATTGCTGTAGTATAGGATGCTATCATTATATTTATAGAATTATTAACGGATTGTAACTTTTCTTGTATAAAAACATCCACATTTAAAAGATTTACTAATTCTGCTCTCATATACTTATCAAATTCCATTTCTTCTTGTGTATTCATTTTCACCCATAAATCTACAATTGGTCTAAATGGTTCAATAAAGTCATCTGCTAAATTATAATTGTTCAGTTCACTTTTATGGTGGATTCCAATAGTTGGCATATATCCATAAGATACTATACCTCTAGCGACTGCTCCTCTTATAATAGAATAACCATAATTCAAACAATCATTATAAATATTATCATATTCTCTATTAAAATTTTTCCAAATGTTCTGACATTAGTTCTTTTTCGCACATCCTTAGTACTTTAGCTTGATTAGTTATTTTAGACATAATAATCTTTTGCCAACATCTTTTTTGAAAGTTTTCTGAACAATTCAACTGTTGTTTTATAACTTTAAGTTGCCTACTATGGCATACAAATGGTATAAATATTCCATTTGGCAAATGCTTTTCATCACAACTATACATAACAATTTTATTGTCTGCCATCATACTCATAGTTTTTGCTGATAAACTAATTTGTGGAGTTTTGTCGGTAGTGTAATTATTACACTACGCCAACTCATTTCTAATTAACTCCCTCTCTCTTTTCTCTTTTTATTTTATTAATATTCCCTAATACATCTACTTGATACTTTTCAAATACTTCCAGCCTTTTTACTCCCACTCCTCTAATTCGTTCAGAACCATTTGGTCTCAATAAAGTCATAGTTGCATTGCTTCTATCAGTACTAATATAATACCCATAAAATTCTGCCTCAGCTTTCTTTTTAATTTTTATTAAATCATTTGGATATAAACTAAACTTAAAATTATATTCTTTTGTCATTTCTATCCAATTCTCCTCACTTTTTCCACTTTCAATTGCTTTATTTGGTAACTTTTTCTTTGCAAAATCTGATACATAAATTGGGATTAGATAATACTTACTATCTTTTTCAAATACGTCTACTCTTACCATATTGGCATTTTCTGCAATAGAATTGTTCCTCAATTTTACTCCTGTAGTCCCTAATAATGGTACTTTAATACTTCTTATAATTGGACTATTCCCTGTCTTACTATGCTTCCTATATTCTTCTGCAAAAGCTTTTTTGGCATCAAATTTTGCATCTTTCATCTTTGCATAAATGTCATCATACATTATTTTATCACTCAAATATAATTTTTCAAATATTTTGTTTTGAACTATCGATTCTATTTCTTGTTTTGAAATAGATTGTAATGCCTTTTTTACAACTGTAAAACTCTCCCCCTGCTCGATAAATTTTTGCGAACGCATAGTGTCTTTATGTGCTTTTCCTGCTATTTTTCTTTCTGGCATTCTTGATACAAAAATTTTCTCCATTTTTGCTTCTACTTCTTCTCTAAATCTTGGCCATGGCTCTTTAATATTAATATCAACATTATATTTTTTATCAATAATTTCTCCTGTTTCAGTATCAATTAATTCATTATTGATATGTAATATTTTTCTTCTAGAATAATCTGATACTTTTTTAATGTTCTTACTAGTTGCACAAGCAACAACTACTGCATCTTGTGCATGGTGTGTATCTGATTTTTCTCTATCTTTTTTCAATCCCCAATAATGTCTTAATATAGATGTGGCTTGTCCATTTACATTATATACTTTTCTTTTCAACTCACTTTCTGCAAATTGTAAGTTATTTACAATATAACTATACATAAATTTTGAGATATACTTTGTGTCATTTAAATTTCTTTCTATCCATTCCTTTGATTTTGTATCATTGAAATTCTTTATTAACATATTCTCTCTCTTTCTAGGATTGAATTTGTATGTAATATTAACAAATTCTTCAAAAGAATGCCATCTTTGCCCATTTTTACCAAAATATTCAAAAGGGGTTCTTTCCTTTTTTTTCTGATTTTCATCTGTTAATACTAATACTTTGTTTTGATAACTATCATTGAAACATCTTGAAAATGGAATAACATGATCTACTTGTACATAATTTTCCTCATATAATTTTTCTGCTGGAATTGCTTTTTGTGAATACGCACATCTTC
Source organism: Clostridia bacterium (assembly GCA_022797635.1). Lineage (GTDB taxonomy): Bacteria > Bacillota > Clostridia > TANB77 > CAG-508 > CAG-273. The sequence continues at coordinate 22,326 of JAAWKZ010000001.1, read as the reverse complement.
CATTTTGCTCTCTCCATAATTTCATTTTTACTATATCAAATGGCTTTGGTTCGAAATGAAAAGTATCTTTAATATATTCTTTTATTTTTTCATTACTCTCTTCGTTCTCCTTCTGTTTCGCTACAATATTTTTTCTCTCCTCAAATGATTTTGACAATTCCCTTGCTGTCTCTATATAAATTACTGTTGGGGAACCATATTTGTCAATAATAGCATTGATTACCTTTCTAGTTTGACTAACCGCTCTTAGAACAACTGGATTTAAGATATTATCTTCTAAATTAGAAACTGGTGGCAGTTTATATTGTAAAGTATTCGCACTTCCTTTGAACTCATATCCAACTGCCGCACAAGCCTTATCATAAGTTAATCCTTTTTCTAACTCTGGTATAACTTTTTTCATTGCCTTATAAGAAAGATGTCCAAACTTTGTAAAACTAATATTCAAAATTGCACTAATCATTTCTTCATCTATTTCTTTATTTTGAAGATATTGTTTAATGCCTTCATCTGTTTTGTTTCTTACTAATGCGTCTGCAATAATATTTTGTAATTCTGGATTTTTTCTAATTAGTTCAAACTTATCTTCTAATCTATTTTTCTTTAATTCTGTTCGAATCTTATGCCAACCTTCTAATTTAATAAACTTTTTATCTTCTATTTGCTTTATTCTATCTTCTTCTGATAATTCTTGGTTTTTCTTTTTTCTTTCACTATAATTCAAATCTCTAAATCTAGCTTCTGTTGGCAATTCTAATCTTTTTCTCAGTTGTATATATTTAATTTCAGTTTGTTCATAAGCTAAATTTATTATTTCATTTTTCTTTTCTTGGGATATTTCAATTTTTTCACCATTATAATCTATATTTAAATTATTGACTTTTTGTAATAACATAAATCTTTCGAATGTATAGCTATTTTTTGGCGCCCTATGTTCTTGTTTTTCAAAAGTACATTTTCCAAGCATTTTCTCTAACAATTCTGGTGTAATATATGGCTTTTGATAAGTTATAATTTCTATATACTCTTTTTCTAATGCTTGATTTGCAAAAGTATTTCCTAGTTTTCTTTGCTCTTCAAACAAAATATGTACTTCCTCTACTAACATACTTCTTAATACAGTATTGTTATATTCTCCTCCTTTGTTTCTTTTATTCTTTTCAAATTTTTTGTCTTTATAGAACATTTCTCCAATCGTTCTATAACCTTTTTCTTCTAAAATCCTTTTATTTCCTATAGTCCCTTTACTTAATTTTCCAACTTCTTTATCTTCTTCATCTATCTTTCGATTAGATTTATAGCCCCTTCTTTTTGCAATACTAGTCAAAACTCTTGCCCATTCTTTTCTGTTTAAAAGCTTATCTAATCCTTCTGCCCTTAATTGCCATACGTCTTTATCTTCTTCTGTTACTTTATATAAGCTTTCTAATTCTTTGCTAGAAACAAGACTATATTTTACTAATACCTCTTTTACTTTTTTCATTCTGGCAGCTTTTCTTCTTAATCTTCTTCTTACACCTCTAGCTTCTCTCCTTGCTAAATTTAAAGACTTTCCATCTATTTCTTCTGCTTTTTTAAATATTCTAACCCCTAAGTCTTCTATTATTGATTCATCTTCATTAATAACTGCCCATCCCACTGATGCAATTCCTATGTCTAATCCTATACGATATCTCACATATTACCTCCTGCTTAAAATAAACATAAATATCGTAACATAATTGTTAAAAAATGTCAAAAATTCTGCAATCAATTTATATATAAAGAAGATACCCCATACCAAATGGCATGGGGCTAACTTCGCACTCAAGGTTTATTATAGTAACCTTTTAAATTTTGATATGATATAATTTTTGTGCATTTTTATATTAACATCATTTTTTAGATTTGTCAACTTCTATTGTTTTAACATTTTATACTCTTTCAAATCAGGTTCTATAAATACCTCATCTTGTACATTGTTAAATTCATATTCTCTTTCTGAAACAGAGTTCCCAAAATGAGTTCTAATGACTAAACCAGTATCTTTTTCAATATATACTTCACTATTATTTGAATTTATATCTACTAAAGTATCAGAAGATACAAAGTCTCCTACACGGTAACATTTTTTTCCTTTATATTCAATGTTCTCTACTTTTGAAGCAATTGCTATACATATTAATTGCATATTAGAACCACCTTCAAAGTAATCATAGATTGGCATAATAAAATTCATAGCATCTTCAGCATCTATTTGTACCACCTTTTGTTCTTTTGTTTCTGTAAAAACATTCTTTTGCTCTCCATTATCATATATGGACAATTTATAAGTTTTCTCTCCTTTTTCACTCATTTCTAATGTCGTTAATCTGTTTCCTTTCTTATAATAACAATTTATAGTAGTAGTTCTATCAGCTTCATTCATTCCACTTGCAACAGATTTTACATGATAATTTGTACTCGATGTATATTGACTCGCTGTCCTTTGTATCTCCTTTATAATAACAAGCTTTCTTATGGTATTTACCATAAATAACACAAAGGCAATTAATACAATGACACCAATCACTTTAAAAACTTTTTTTACTACATTCTTTTTCTTCATATGAACTTCCTCTTTTCTTTTGTTTTCCTAATCATATCATATGCATCTTAGTTTATGCAATCTTCTTCAAATTATTTAAAAATATAATTCCTTCTATAATATCTAACACAGAATAAATTAGAACAACAATACCTACAGCCACTACAATAGTACCTGCATTGCTAATGGTATAAATTCCACAAGTAAGCATTACTAAAGCTATGATTAAGCTATAAATCCATACTTTAGACTTTGTGGTTTTTAATTTCAAAGATAAAGTAACTCGAATCACACTACTATAAATAATCCATAAACCAATTAAGATTCTAAAAATGGTACCTATTTCTTGATGATAAACCATAGCTACAATTCCTAATATAATAGCTATAATTCCATAAGCTAAGTCATAAGTATAAGCGTCGTATCCTTTATTTCTAAGATATTCAATTACCTTATATCCACCAAATGCTATTAAAGTAAGACCTAAAATAGTAGAGATAATTGTAATAGTCGCCTCAGGACTTGCAATTAGTACAATACCAATAATAGCAAATATGGTAGATGTTAAAATTGAGCTCCAACCAGTTTTCTTTAAAATTTTGCCTAAATATTCCATATCATTTCTCCTATTCTGTCAGTTTAGGGACGTTAGTTTAACTGACATCTGTCCCCAAACTGATATCTATTATATAATTTCTATTTATTTTGCTCTTTTCCTTCTTTTTCTTTCTTAATACTATCTGACATAATGATAAATTTTACTTCTCCATTTTTCTCTTTCTCTGAATTTATAAAGCTTTGATACTCATTTGATAAGTCTAATAGTTTTTCTGCTCGGTTGGTTAGATTTCTTAAATCTCCATTGATATAATTGCAAATAGGTTTTATCCCTTCTTCATTAAAAGTATGAATTCCATTTGCAAGCGTTGTAGCGCCTGTCTGTAATATTTTAGCGCCATCTGTCAATTGATTATTCGCTTGTAATAATTGTGATGTCCCACTTTGTAAATTAGACAAGCCTGCTTGCATTTGAGAAGAACCATTTTCCAATACTGTTGTCCCCTGTTTTAATGTCTTTGTCCCATCATATAGTTGTTTGCTTCCTGTTACTAATTTAGTAGTTTGAGAAGCAAGTGCGTCTACTCCATCTTTCTTTATTTGTGAAATGCCTTGACTTACTGTTTGGCTACCTACCACTAATCCCGGATTTTGCACAGTACCGTTTCCTTCTATTCCTGTTTTTACTTGTGCTAAAGAACCATTTAAAATGGCTAAATTACTGGTTGGCTCATCAATTGCTAAGCTATCTAATGTATCTAGGCTTTGCTGCAATGCTACATTACTAATTTGTAAAGCATTAATCATATTGGCATCTGTAATAGGGTCTAATGTACTAATGGTTTGATTATTGGCTTGAATGGTTGCTTGTATTGTAGCTTTCGCAGTAAGCACTTTTGTTGTTACCTCTTTCGCTGCATTTTGTGCAACAGTTACACCTTTCTCAATTTGTTTTGCACCTGTACTAAGCACTTGACTTCCAACTTCTAATTGTCCTAGCTTTGTACTGATTGTTTGTAGTCCACTTTGCATAGCTGTCATTCCTTCGCTGACTTGTTTTGCTCCACTATTTAATGTCCCACTGTTAGTGTTTAAACTTGCAATTCCTTGATTTAACTTTGCATACTCTGTATTTGCACTATTGGCACCTTTTTGTACTTGGCTCATTACCTGATTAAATTCTTGTGATTTCTGATAATACGTAGTCGTTCCCTTTTTCAAGTCATTAGCACCTTTTTCAATTTGATTACTAGAACTTTGCAAAGTGTTTATCTTACTATAAAGTTCATCAATTTCTTTTAATAGTTCCTTGTCATCCTCTTCTAATAACTTTAGTGTAGCAATAGTAAAAATATTACTCAATTCAAAATTAGTTGTTTTCATAGTGATTTTCACATTATCTGGCAAATTTATTCTAGAAAGTCCTAAACTTTCTTGCATTCCTGGCATTGCCATACCAACTACAATTGTCTTTGTTCCATCATTCATCACTTTTCCATTGCTGACCGCAATATTTTTGTTTGTTTCATTATCAACAACCACTCCTGTTGCAACTGCAAATGGTGTATATAAAGTAGTAGTAACACCATTGACATTAACGATATGTTTTTCATGATTTGTATAGGTAATTTCTATGGTAACCTTTCCACTTTTTCCTGCTAATTCCTCTGCTGAGATTTCTTTTCCATTTAAGGTATATTTGATTTTGCAAGTAATTGGTAACTTTTTATCTGTTTCTTCCTGTGTATGAGTTCCATCTTCCATTTGTGTACTGACTATGGTTTTATAACTATCTCCTTGTGTATCTACTTTAGTGTAAACAGTTTCATCTTTCGCATATGTAAGTACTGGCGACGTGTAAACAAGAAAGCTAACTAATAACCCTCCTGCAATTAATTTAGATTTTATCTTATTCATAACTTTCACTCCTTTATTTCTTTCATACCTTTTGTTGTTTTACAAATAAGCTTATCGCAAGCTAATAAAAAGGCTGGTAATACTGTAATAACAACTATCATACTAATAATGGCTCCTCTTGACATTAAACTGCATAAAGAACCTATCATTTCAATTTTAGAATAGACTCCCACTCCAAAGGTTGCTCCAAAGAAGCATAGCCCACTTGTTACAATAGAACTAATAGAAGTACCTAATGCTTCATCTATTGATTGCTTTTTATCCTTTCCTTCTTTACGAAGTCCTACATATTTTGTCGTAATTAGAATGGCATAATCAATGGTAGCACCTAACTGAATGGTTCCAATCACAATAGAAGCTACAAATGGTAAAATAGTATTGGTGTAAGCAGGTATTCCCATATTGATGAAAATAGCAAACTCGATAATGCCAATCAAAATAATTTGTAAAGAAGCAGATTTTAATACAAATATCATGATGACCAAAATAACTGCTATGGATACAATATTAACGCTGTTAAAGTCATGGTCTGCAATTTCTACTAAGTCATTCATTAAAGGTCCTTCTCCTGCTAGAATTGCATTTTCGTCATATTCTTTTAAAATAGTATTGATTTCATCTATTTGATGGTTTAATTCATCTGTTGCCATTTCATATTTAGAGTTAATCACAACCATTTGATATTTTCCGTTTTCAAAAATAGATAAAATGTCTTCTGGTAAAACTTCTTTTGGTATGCCTAATTCTGATAGTTTATTATATCCTAGTGTCCACTCTATTCCTTCTACTTTTTCTATTCTTTTCAACATTTCTGTCATTTGATTTTCTGGCATATCATTTTTTATCAACGCTACTTCTGTTGAAACAATACCAAACTTTTCTTGCAAAATATTAGTAGCTTCTACCCCTGGTAAATCATTTGGCAATGATTTGTCTAGGTTATAGTAAACTCCTGTGTGAGTATAGCCATAAATGGCAAATGGTAAAATAATGAGTGCAATTACGATAATCACTTTATGATACTTGATGTTAAAATCCTTAAGTCCCGTAAACTTTGGTAAAATTTCTTTATGCTTCGTCTTTTCAATTGCTTTATCAAATTGTAGTAATATAGCAGGAAGAACTGTAATAACACAAATTAGTCCAAATAAAACCCCTTTTGCCATAACAACTCCAATGTCTTTTCCTAATGTTAAGTTCATACTACATAGGGCTAAAAAGCCTGCAATTGTTGTGAGTGAACTTCCTACTACTGAGGTTGCTGTTTGGCAAATAGCATTTGCCATTGCTTGTTCTTTATTTGCATTTTTCTCTTTTTCTGCTTTGTAGCTATGGTATAAGAAAATGGCAAAGTCCATTGTAACCCCTAGTTGTAATACCGCACTTATTGCTTTTGTAATGTAGGAAATTTCTCCTAAAAAGATATTGCTTCCCATGTTATATAGAATGGCAATTCCTATATTTAATAACAATAGAAGCGGTGCAAAATAGGAATCTAATGCCACTTGTAAAATGATGATACATAATACTACTGCAATAATGACATAAATTGCAATTTCTGAATTTGATAAGTTTCTTGTATCTAATATGACAGATGACATACCACTAATTTTGCACTGCTCACTTGTCATTTCTCTCATTTTGGTAATCGTTTCTAATGTTTCATCTGATGAAATTCCATCTCCAAAGGTAACTAAAAACAAGGTGTCATTATTTCTATAAACAATATCTCTAATTTCATCTGGTAACATTTCTACTGGAAAGTTAGTGCCTATTATGTCAGTTAGACCTATTACTTTTTCAACATTCTCAAACTCTCTAAATTTATTTTCCAAATCTTGAATATCTTTCGTGTTCATATTTTCCAGAACAACAATTGAAAATGCTCCCATATCAAAATCATCTTGTAATATCTTCTGTCCTCGCAATGTTTCAATATCTTCTGGCAAATAGACTAAAATGTCATAATTGACTCTTGTTGCCATCATACCAAGTACAGACGGAATTAATAAAAGTAATGCTATGATAAGAATAAGTTTCCTATGTTTGCAAATTAGCTGACTAAACTTTTGCATTTGTTTCAATCATCCTTTCTTAATTTTATATATTATATGACCAACAGTCATTTTGTATTATACTCTTTTTGTGACTGTTGGTCAATATGTTTTAAAAAATATTTTTCTTTTTAATAAATCTTTAAGAATTTTTATATAAAATTCAATGTAACAACAACTTAAGCTAAATATATTTTTTTGAGCGGCATGTTGACTAATCGTCACTTTTGTGTCATAATAGACATATATCCTATTTTAATGGAGGTGCTAATGGAAGAAGATAATAAATTAGAAAAAGAACGTAGATTATTAGATACTGCTTTCAAACTATTTACTGAAAAAGGTGTGAAAGACACTTCTATTCAAGATATTGTAGACAATGCAAATGTTGCCAAAGGTACCTTTTATTTATATTTTAAAGATAAGTATGAAATCAGAGATATATTAATTGCCAAGCATTCTCGCAAACTTTTTCAAGATGCCATAAATACTTTGCACAAAAACTACATCTCTAACTTCTCAGACCAAATTATTTTTGTCATTAATTATATTATAGATGAATTAACTTCAAATCCTCTTTTGTTAAAATTTATTTCTAAGAATTTATCTTTGGGAATTTATAACAAGGCGGTTATGAAAATTTATGAAGATAATAACCAAAAGGAAAATGGTATTTATAAGCTTTTTATAAAAGGAATTGAAGATAATCATTTAAAAATAGAGAAACCTGATGTTACCTTGTTTATGATTATTGAATTGGTTAGCTCTACTTGCTTTAACTCTATTTTATATAATGAACCTCTTCCTATTGAAGAATATAAACCTTATTTATATGAAGTAATTAGGAAGTTGATCGAGAAATAAAAGCACAGAAGCTACTTCACTCTGTGCTTTTATCCTTTATTTTACAAGAAAAGTAGGTATTCCACTAGAATATGGTGCAATATCATATTGTTGAAAGAAAATAACAATTCCTTTTGGCGTTAAATAATAATTTTCTAGATTAAAAGTTTCTAATACTAATTGACAATATTCTGGAAAATAGCTTCCTACTCCATTTTCTATCTGTTCTGCTATTTGATTATTTATCTGTTTTAAAATATCAATAAGATAATATGGATTTCCTTTTGAAAAAGCTTGTAATGGAATTTCTTGAGCAATTTTCAAATCCCAATTTTGCGATTTTCGCAAAGTATTTCCATGTGCTCCCCCTTCAAAAATATATTCATCACAATACAAGCTGATTAATTGATTTTGATTATAAATAATATTACATTCCCTTACTAATTCATAAACCATAATAGGATAACCATTTTTCTTGTTGAATTCGTATGTCTGCTTAGCCTGCTCATATAATTCACTTTCTGCATATTCTTTTAATTCTAAGGCAGATTTTCTATTTTCTTTATTAAAGATTTGCATTCCATCTTTATAATAAGAAGTAATTATTTCTGGATACTCAATCCTATATCTAACAATTACTTCCCCTTGATAGTATAATTCTTTTTCTGCAGAATTCATTTTTATTTTATTCATAATATATCCTCACAATTATTTTTTGTATATATTATGAAAACTATTATTTTTTGCTACCTTATCACACAAAAAACAGAGGAAGTATATCCAACATTTAGATATCTTCCCCCAAATTTATTTTATATATGTTTCCTAATCTCTTGATAAATTTCTTCATGAATATCTTCTATTGTCCTTATTTTTTCATCTTTGATACATTCTACTGTATACCAATTATATTTCTTTGCAACACTACAAGCTGCATTAAAGCTATCAATAATATGACTTTTATCTCTCTCATGAATATCTTTTTGTGTAGTATGAGTAAACTTATTCTCTCTATTCTTGATTAATTCTAAAGCTTTGTCTGGTGGCATTTTTAAGAAGAATACTTCTTTTGGTACTGGTAAACCATATAACTCAAATTCTAAATTCCATAACCAGTTTAAAAATTTCTCTCTTTCTTCTTTATCTTGTATCTTTCCTGCTTGATGTACCATATTAGCAGTAGTATACCTATCTGCCAATATGATACCACCATTTTCATAGTAATCCTTATACTTCGTTGTATATGTTGCATATCTATCTGCAGCATAAAATGTTGAAGCAATATATGGGCTAACATCTTTAGCATTTTTGCCAAAGTCACCAGATAAATACATTTTCACTAGTACAGATGATGGACTATCATAATTTGGAAAGCTAACTGTCTGATAGTCTATCCCTTCTTCAGTTAGTCTATTTTTTAATCTCTCAAACTGTGTCTGTTTTCCACTTCCATCTGTTCCATCTATTACAAATATTTTTCCCATTTTAGTACCTCTTATTTATCCATTACCATTTATTATCTAACTTATTTCATCATTTCTTTTATAGCTTCTATCTCTACTTCGCTATCCAATCTTGCAAATAATACTTCTGGTTTTTCTGTTACTTTTATATTTTTAATTCCTTTATATTCTGCCAAACTACCCCAAGTCTGTAGTTCTTCTTTAATATCTAATTGTGCTAATATTTTTCCAGACGTATGTCCCATATATGGTGCAATTAAAATTGCAATTCTTCTTAAGTTTTCCACTAAATGATACATTACCGATTTTAGTTCTTCCATTTTTTCTTCTTTAAATAATACCCATGGTGCTGTTTCATCAATATATTTATTGGTTCTAGATACTAATTCCCAGGTTTGAGTAATTGCATTTGCCATATGATAGGTATCTAATAAATTTTCTACTTCGTGAATAATACCATCTGAATATTTTTCTATTTCCTGATTTAATTCTGATAAATTAACATTTTCTCCTACCATAGTTTGAGGATTTGTATATCCTTCTATTTCTCCACCAAAGTATTTGTTAATCATTCCGATTGTTCTATTTAATAAGTTTCCTAAGTCGTTACATAAATCATAATTAAATCTCTCTACAAATCCTTCTGGTGAAAAAGTTCCATCTTGTCCATAAGGCATTTCTCTTAATAGGAAATATTTAAGGCTATCCAATCCATAACGTTCAATTAATGGTTCTGGATAAATAACATTCCCCTTTGACTTAGACATTTTACCATCTTTCATCATGATAAAACCATGAGCATAAATCTGCTTTGGAAGTGGTAAATCTAATGCCATTAAGAAAATAGGCCAATATAGACCATGGAAACGAATAATATCTTTTCCCACAATTTGCACATCTGCTGGCCAATTTTTTTGCATCAAACTATCATCATCCGATAAATATCCTAGTGCTGTGATATAGTTTGTTAGAGCATCTAGCCATACATAAATAACATGTTTTGGGTCTTTACGTACTTTTACTCCCCAATCAAAGCTTGTCCTGCTAACACATAAGTCTTCTAAACCTGGTTTTAAGAAATTATTAAATAATTCATTCTTTCTTGACTCTGGTAAAATAAAATTAGGATTTTCTTGGTAGAATTTTATTAGTCTATCTGCATATTTTTTCATATTAAAGAAGTAAGATTCTTCTTTCATTTTCTTTACTTCTCTACCACAATCTGGGCATTTACCATCTACTAATTGTGTTTCCGTAAAATATGTTTCACAAGGCATACAATACCAACCTTCATATTCAGACTTGTAAATATCACCTTGTTCCATTAATCTATCAAAAATTTCTTCTACTACCTTTGTGTGTCTTTCATCAGTAGTACGAATAAAATCGTCATTTTGAATTTCCATTAATTGCCACAATTTTTTTGCCTCTTCTGCCATCTCATCTACATGTTCTTGTGGCGTTTTCCCTCTTGATTCTGCTACCTTTTGAATTTTTTGTCCATGTTCATCTGTTCCAGTAAGAAAGTACACGTCATAGCCTCTGGCTTGCTTATATCTTTTAATTGTATCAGCTAATACTGTAGTATATGCTGTTCCAATATGGAATTTTCCACTTGGGTAATAAATAGGTGTTGTTATATAAAATTTTGGCATAAGTCTTCCCCTCTTTCTTTTTGCTTTTTAAACTTTATTCCAAAACCACTCCAAGCTATTATCAATACTTTTCTTTTTACCTGTTTTTGTTTCAATATCATCTACCCATAGATAAGAAATGAAAGATATAAAGATAAATACTAAATCTACAGTTGAGCAAGCAAGTAATGTTTCATAAAGTTGACTTCCTTTACTTGCAAATGTTGCAAATTCTACTGCATGCCCTATTAGTAATCCTAAGAATGCAAAAAGCATTATGCCTATTACCCAGGCTTTCTTTGTTTCTCTTCCTAGATATAATACTAATAAAAAAAGTATTAGTCCTAATAAAATAAGGGTTGGGTTTGTAAAATTAATAAATGGCATTATCCATTTCCTCCTTTGTATTTTTTGGCTATTCGCCTAATTTTTTCTCAATTAAACTAACTAATTCTTCAGCTTTCTTTTGCATATATACTTGGTCTTCTCCCTCTATCATAACACGAATTAAAGGTTCAGTACCTGATGGTCTAATTAAAACTCTTCCATTGCCAGAAAATTCTTCTTCTAATTTTTTTATCGCATTTTGAATATCTGTATCATTTTTATATTCATCTTTTTTGCTACTTGCTACTTTTGCATTAATTAATACTTGTGGATAGATATTAATAATCTTGCATAATTCAGAAGCTGTCTTCTTTTTTTCTAACATAACTTTAATTAGCATTAAAGAAGTTAAAATTCCATCCCCTGTTGGGTTATAATCTAAGAAAATAACGTGTCCTGATTGTTCTCCACCAATATTATAGCCATTTTTTAGCATTTCTTCTAATACATACCTATCTCCAACTTTAGTTTGCACACAATCTAGTCCATTTGCTTCTGCATATTTTTTTAATCCTAAGTTACTCATAACTGTAGCAACTACAGCGTTATTTTTCAAGGTTCCTTTTTCTTTCATGTAATTAGAAATAACAGCTAATAGTTTATCCCCATTAATCTCATTTCCTTTTTCATCAATGGCTAAACATCTATCTCCATCTCCATCATAGGCAATTCCTAAATTGCAATTATGTTCTATTACATAATTTTTTAGCATATCTAAATGGGTAGAACCACAATTCTCATTAATATTAATACCATTTGGTGTATCATTCATAATATAATGTCTAATTCCTAATGCAGTAAATACTTTATCTGCTACAACTGATGTGGCACCATTAGCGGTATCAATTGCTACTACAAAATTATCTCTATCATATTCTTCAAATTCTTCTTCGAAATTTTTTCTGAAGAAATATACATATTCATCTAAAAGGTCTGTTCTTACTTCTGCTATTCCAATTTTTTCATTTACAGCAGTAAAATCACTAAGTTTATCAGAATCCATCATTTCTTCAATTTCTTCTTCAATTTCGTCTGGAATTTTCATTCCTTTATTGCTAAAATATTTTACTCCATTAAACTCATATGTATTGTGTGATGCTGAAATAACAACACTTGCATCTGCTTTTAGTTTTTTAGTTAAGTAAGCAACTCCTGGAGTTGGTATCACTCCTAAACTAATTACATTTGCTCCATAGCTCAAAAATCCAGCTGTCATGGCACTTTCAATTAAAGTACCTGAAATTCTTGTATCCCTTCCAATTAAAATAGTAGGTATATCGTCACTATGTTTTGCTAAAGCATAAGCACCTGCTTTTGCAACACGATAAACTAATTCTGGTGAAAGCTCCGTGTTTGCGATTCTTCTAATTCCATCTGTTCCAAAATACTTTCTCATTTTTCCTTCCTTTCGCAATTTCTAATTTGCTATTTCATATTCTATCACAATGTTTTTCATTTGAATATATTTTTTAAATATTTTTTCTTTTACATTCTATCTGGCATTTGAATTCCTAATAGTTCTGCTCCTGCCTTTAATACAATTCCTGTTGCATATGTTAAATATAATCTTGCATCTTGAACTGCTTTTTCTTCACCTATTATTTTATTCTCATTGTAGAAACTACTAAATGCTTGTGCTAAACTAATTAAGTATCTTGCTACAACATATGGTTCGTACTTTTCTGCTGCTTGCTTTAGACTATCCCCAAAGTTATAAATTTGTTTAATAACTTTCATCGAAGCTTCATCTTCTAATTTAGTAAAGTTAATATCTTCAATATTTGGAATATATCCTGCCTTTTCTAGTAAACTTTTTGTTCTTACATAAATATATTGCATGTATGGTCCTGTTTCTCCATTGAAGTTTAACATTGTATCCCAATCAAAAATTTCATCTTTAATTCTACTATTATATAAATCATTAAATATAACTGCTCCGATACCAATTTTCTTTGCAATTTCTTCTTTATTTTCTAAGTTTGGATTTTTTTCTTGCATAATTTCTTCTACTCTTGAAATTGCTTCATTTAGTAGTTCTTCTAGCTTAATAATATTGCCTTCTCTTGTTGACATTTTTCCATTTTTTAATTGTACCATTCCAAAAGGAACATGAACCAATCCATTAGTATATTTTTCTGGTAAATTTAAATTTTTAGCAGTTTCAAATACTTGTTTAAAGTGTAAAATTTGCTCATAAGAAGTTACATAAATTGCTTTTGTAAAATCATATGTTCTAGCACGATATAAAATTGCTGCCAAATCACGAGTAGCATATGTAGTAGACCCATTCGTTTTCTCAATAATGCATGGTGGCATATCTTTTTCAGATAAATCTATTACCATAGCACCTTCTGATGGAACTAATAAATTTTTGTCTTTTAAAATTTCAATTACTTCTGGCATTTTGTCAGAATAGAAAGCCTCTCCATTCCAAGAGTCAAAGTCAACTTGTAACATGTCATAAACTCTTTGGAATTCTTTTAAGCTTAATTCTCTAAACTTAGTCCATAACTTAGTACAGTATTCATCTCCATCTTCTAATTTTTTAAAATTATCTCTACATGCTTCTAAAACACTTTCATCTTCTTTGCATAAATTATTAATTCTAATATAAATTTTGGTTAACTCATCAATAGGGTTCTCTTCAATATTGTATTCTTCTCCCCACTTTTTATACCCTTCAATTAATTTACCAAACTGTGTTCCATAATCTCCTAAATGGTTTACTCCTGTGCAATAATATCCTAACGCTTTATAAATTCTGTATAATGCCCCACCAATTACTGTAGAACGTAGATGTCCTATATGAAAAGGTTTTGCAATATTAGGTGCAGAATAATCAATGACAATATTTTTTCCTTGTCCGATTGTACTTTCTCCATAATGTTCTTGTTTATCATTAATTTCTTTTAATACAGTTTCTACTATTGCTTGATTTTGAATAGTAAAGTTTAGATATCCATTTACTACATTAATTTCTTTTATAGAACCATCTTCAAATACTATTTTTTCTTTTAAATCTTGTGCTATCATTTGTGGTGCTTTTTTTAGCTCTTTTGCAAGTTTAAAACAAGGAAATGCAAAATCCCCCATTTTTTCATCTGTTGGAACTTCAATATATTCATATATTTCTTCTTGTGATAAGTTTGCTGTTTTGCTAATTTGCTCTGCGATTTTTCGTTTGAAGTCTATCATAAATATCGCTCCTTCTATTAATCTCCTAAGTTGATACCAATATGTCTAGCCGTTTTCACTAGATCATGATCCATATTAACTCTTCTAATACTGCTTTCTGGAGTATTTCCTGAAACAGCTCCTATTTCCTTATTATTTCCTACTACATCTTCTAGTGGAACATAATTTAGTTTTCCATCTTTTATAACTGTTAATACATTAAATTTCTCTTGTAAAGCAAGCTCCATTGCCATTGCTCCGTATTTTGTAGAAAGTACTCTGTCAAAAGCAGTTGGTGTTCCACCTCTTTGCATATATCCTAATACTGTACATCTAGCCTCTAATCCCGTTAGTTCTTGTAATGCTGCTGTTACTTTTTCTCCTGCTCCTCCTAATCGATTGTTGTCAACACCTTTTCCGTTTTGTCTAACAGCTCTAACACTAATTTCACCATTAATTGGTTTTGCTCCTTCTGCAACAACAACTACACTAAATTCTTTTCCCCTATTTTTACGATTAATAATTTTTTGTGCCGCTTTATTGATATCATATGGAATTTCTGGAATTAGTGCTACATCTGCTCCGCCTGCAATCGCCGCCTCTAATGCTATCCAGCCTGCATATCTTCCCATAACCTCTAATACCATAATTCTGTGATGTGTAGCACCTGTTGTATGAAGTCTGTCTAATGCATCTGCTGCAACAGATACAGCAGTATTATATCCAAAAGTAATTTCTGTGCACGCAACATCATTATCAATCGTTTTTGGAACACCAATTACATTAATTCCTTTTAGTGATAAATCTCTTGCAGATTTTTGAGTTCCATCTCCTCCCAAAGTAAATAGGCAGTCAATTCCATCTTTTTTAATATTTTCTACACATTTATCAGATAAATCCTTATATACAATTTGTCCATTTTCTTCTACTGGATAGTTAAATACATTAGAATTAGTAGAAGAACCAATAATAGAACCACCTTTTGGTAAAATCCCAATTGCATTTCCAGTTGCATGGGTGCATAATTGTACATAATTATTTTCTAATAATCCTTTATATCCCTCAATAAATCCATAACATTCTACATTATTGTTCTCTGCCGTTTTAATAATAGCCCTAATAACCGCATTAAATCCTGATACATCACCACCATTTGCTAAAATAGCAACTCTCTTTATCATAAAAATCCTCCTTAGTTTATACCGTACGTATATTTATTCTTTCTTATTATATCAATAAATTTGAAAAATACAATATTTTTATTAAAAATTTGACTAATTGAAATAAATATATAACTTTATGTATAAAAATAAAGAGGTATTTGAAATTCACCTCTCTATACTCATAAAACTTATTTTATGCCCACATTAATTTTAGTTACTTTTACATTTAATTCTCTTGTTACAATATTTTGAATCTGTGCAATTTGACTTTCATCTAGTTTTTCCGTTCTTACTACAACACTAACATTTCCATTATTCACGAATAATAAAACCTCTTCAAAGCCTTTTGTTTTGATTAAATTTTCTGCTATCATAATAGCATTTTTCTCATTATTAATTTTCTTGATTTCTTCTTGTGCAGTTGTTTTCTCTTCTGCACTTAAATTATCTGCCTCTAATATCTTTTGATAATTTTCTAACATTTGAGAATACATTTTTTCCCTATCTAACTTAGATTGGGTATAATAGCTATTATCTGTTTGAGGAATATTATTTGTTTGACTTGTAGATACTTGATTGTTAGTTTGTTCATTTATGTTTGTTTGTATATTTCCACTTGTTTGTACATTGCTATTTGTTTGAGCATTACTATTATTTTGTACAGTATTGCTTGTTGTATTATTTATCACGCTATCTACTACCGAATTTTTAGTTGTTTGATTAGCACTAACTAATGTTGCATCTCCAATCGCCGCCATTTGCTCAGAATCCGCTAGACTACTAGTTGGTAATAAATTTTGTTGATTGCTAAAATTCAAATATCCTGCTGTTACTAGCATTAAAGCTATTACAAAAATAACCACCTGATTTTTCTTTAAATTTAGATTTTTCATTTTCTCACTTTTCCTTTCTTTAGCTTTTTAGTATCCTTTTCTTTTGTAAAATCTTTTATGTATCTCATTCACTCATAGAAAACACTTGAATTTTATGAGAAGAAATTCCTGTTACTGCCTCTACTGCTTGTATAATATTGGTTTTCACTACAGCATTTCCTGCTCCTTGTGCAGTGATAATAGCGCCTTCTATTTTAGGACTTATAATACTTTTTGTGATAGGTATTTTCTCCCCATCGCTCTCCTGATAAATAATCTCTTTTTTGCTATCTGTTTCAGTCACTTTTCTTGTTCCCCCACTTGTGTCCTTTTCTTCAGTATCTTTTTGTGAAGTATCTTCATTATACATTGGAACAGTTTCATTAGTTTGTGAATATGTAATTAGAACTTTTACCTTGCCCACACCTTCTATTTTCCCTAGTATTTCCTCTAATTGTATAGACAAAGTATCTTGTGCTATTCCATTTGTTTGAATAGAACTATTATTTTCTATACCTGCCAACTTTTTATTTGGATCATCAGAAGTATCTTGATTCTTTTTGCCACCACTATTCCATATCAAATTAATTGCAATTAAAGTAACAATTAATATTACTACAAATACTGCTAAATTTTCAATTTTCTTTTTGTTGTCTCCCTCTTGTTCTTTTGTTAGAAAATTTTTAATCTTGTCCTTTAGCATATATATGTCCTCCTTTACTCATTTATGAAAATATTTTTTGTACTTATTTCATATACACTACTCAAATAATCTTTTAATTCTTTCCTATTTTGGCTAGAAATTGTATTCTTCTTATTCTGTGTATTTACTGGTAATTTATTCTCATTTTGTGTATTATTCCCTATTTTAATACTCACTTCTTGAACATTTTCTACAATTTGATTTGTATTTTTATTCACATTACTATTTGTTTCTACAACCTCTTTTGAAACTTGTAATCTCAATTGTTTCAAAGTATATTGTTCATCATTTTCTATTTCTAAATCCAAACTTTGTACTTGATACCCCTTGTTTTCTATCTTTTGCTTAATATCACTTTTTATACTACTCAAATAAATATCTTTAATTTGATTTTGATTTTGGTTTGTCAATTGATTTTGCATGTTACTACTATTTTTTGATTTTTCCATATACTTTTCTAAATCTAAAATATCTGATACTCTAAATTCATTTCCTGTTACCTTACTAATTACAGGAGACACAATCGAAAACAGAATATATACACCAATTACTACTTTAATATACTTTTTACTCGTTCCTTCTGGTAAAATCATTTCAATAATTGTACTAATAATTACTGCAATAATAATACCTTGGATCCAACCACTCATCCATTCCATAGTTTCTCCTTCTTGTCAGGTTGGGGACGTTCCTTTTTCTGACATTTTTGTCAGGCTAGGGACACTCCTTTAATAAATTTAGTAAGGTCTGTCCCCTCTATGACACTTTTGTCAGAAAAAGGAACGTCCCCAACCTGACAGACACTAACGATACATAAGTCCACTATTTGTTATTTTAATAACCAATGTTGTTCCTATAATGAGCATAACCGATACACTACACATAATTGCCAGTAGCATTTTAAAGGTATCCCCCATTTGGTCTAATAGTTTTACAATCTTTTCATCTGCAATAGGTTGGCAAATTGCTCCTGCTAAATAGTACAGAGCCATCAGGACTGCTAATCTGATAATTGGTCCTATACAAATACAAACAATGACAATTACTCCAACTATTCCAACTGCATTTTTTAGAACATTACTGCAGCCAATTACTGTATCTACTGCATCTCCTAGAATTTTTCCTACTACTGGTATAAAGTTAGTTACTGCTGCTTTTGCAGTTTTTGCAGTAATTCCATCTACTGTACTACTTAAACTTCCCTCCACTGAGAGAACTCCTACAAATATGGTTAGTACAATTCCCAATACCCACACTACCGAAGAATTGAAGAACTTTGCCAGCTTGTCTACTTGTACTCGTGGTGATACTTTAGATACAATTCCTAATACATTTGCTATTAAAATAAAAGGAATTAATACTGTGGTAATAAAGTTTCCAATAAAAGTAATGATGAATAAAATAATGGGCTCTGTAATTCCTGCTGAAGCAATATTTCCAGTTGTAAGCATTAAGGTAACTAGTAAAGGTACTAGACTGTTCATAAACCCTACTAAACTATCAATGCTTGTCCTTACCATAGTCAAAATATCTGCGAAGTTTTTCATGATTAATGTAACAATCAATATGTATTGTACATAATAGGTAATTTGTAATATGGACTTATTTTCTAGTCCCTCACTAATGCTTTTTAGTATGCTATGTATGACAATAATGATAACAATGCTTCCTAAAATATTAATACAGCTAACTACTTCTTTGCCTATCATTTTGGAAAATGCTTTTAAGAGTGTCTCATTATCAATATTTCCTGTGATAGCTGAGGAAAATAAATTCCCTAAGTCTAGATCTTCAAAAGTATCTGTGGTATATTTTTGAGCCTCTTTGATAAAGCTAGAAATGTTTAAACTATCTTTTTGAGAAGATAAAATTTCTTCTTGTGATGCTGTTTCTTCCTCTGCATAACTAATAGGAGAAATGAAAAATATAAAAAGAAATACAATTAAAAATATTTTAAATCTTTTTTTCATTTCCATTCTCTCCTTTCTTTTGTGTTATGGTAAAATTTTTAAAATAGTTTCTAATAGACTTGCAATAATAGGGATGGACATAGAAATGATAATGACTTTTCCTCCTAAGTCTACTTTGTTGGCAATGGCTACTTCTCCTGAGTCTTTGCAAATACTTACTGCAAATTCAGTCAAAAAAGCAATCCCTGTAATTTTGATGAGTAATACTAAAAATTCATTATTAATTGCTGTTTTGTTAGATAGTGATGTTAATAAGTCTATGATACCACCTATCTTGTCCATCACCATTAATAGAATCAAAGCACCTGCTGCTAAAGAAACATAGATGGTAAACTCTGGTCTATATTGTTTTACGATAATAATGATAATTAATGCAATTAGTCCTATTCCAATTATTTTAATAATGTCCATTGCTTCTCCTATCTTTATAACATTTTACTTTAAGCTCTCAATATACCTTATAAACCAAACATTGTCCTTACACTTGTAAATAGATTACTAATCTCTTTGATTACTAATGTTAATACAATAATTAACCCTGCAAGTGTTGTCATCATTGCTTGATCTTCTCTTCCTGCTCTTACTAACACTTGATATAGTACCGCTACTAAAATTCCTATTGCTGCTATTTTAAATAATAAACTAATATCCATGTTTTCCTCCCTATTTTTTAAGGTATGTCCCTATACTGACACTTTTGTCAGTTTTAAGGAACGTCCCCAACCTGACATCGTTTAAATTAATATAATGGCAATTGTTAAACCACCTACAATTCCTAAAGTTCGATACATCTTTTCATTTCTGATTTTCTCTTGTTTGGCATTTTCTAGCTGTGTATTTAAAAATTGAACTACTACTTCTATTTCACTAATTTGTCCCTCTACATCTGTTTGACCTAACATTCTTCCTAAATTAGATAGAATTGTTGTATCTTCTTTGGATAAATTATTTGGTACATCTGAAAAAGCATTTGTCCAAGCTTCTCCTGCGCTTTCTTCCTTCATTCTATTAGAAGCTCTTGCAAAAATCTTTCCTACATTTCCGTCTATTTTGTTGGCAATTTCTAAAAACACATTAGGAATTGGCTCATAAGTAAATTTGATTTTAGTTGCAAATATATTTAAAGCACTTTTCATTTCTTTTAACTCTTTTTCACGGTTGGAATATTTTTTAGAAAATAGGATACCTAGTATGGTACTAGCTACCACAATGGAAATTAATAAAATAATCTTGAAAAAAATCATATATATCCTCCTTAACCAACTTGTTTAGCAGTTTGTTTGCTATATCCAAGTTGTATTTTTCTGTTGTTATCTATCAATAGAACTCTGTCTATCATTTGTTTGGTAAGTAATTGACTTAAAATTGGGTTTTGTTTTAGTTCTTCCATATTGGCTCCATGTGCTGTAAAAATACCTCTTACTCCTGAGCAAACTGCATATTCAATAGCTTGTATATCTTCCATACTTCCAATTTCATCTGC
Source organism: Clostridia bacterium (assembly GCA_022797635.1). Taxonomy (GTDB): domain Bacteria; phylum Bacillota; class Clostridia; order TANB77; family CAG-508; genus CAG-273. The sequence continues at coordinate 1,539 of JAAWKZ010000001.1, read as the reverse complement.
TACAATAATTTTAGGACTCATAGAACGCACTAACATTTTCATACCTAAAGGTTTAGAAATATTTTCTATGACATCTGTTCTAATTCCTATGTCATTTTGTGCAATCCCTTTATCCATAGCAGATATTTCTCCTCTTTCGTCTACTACTCCAATCGTCAACCCTTTAAAGTTCATTTCTGGTATGCCATTGCTAATTCTTCTAATCAAATCTTTTAGGATTGTAGTTTTTCCTAGTCCTGGTGGTGATACAATTAAAGTAGTATAAATATCGTTACAATATGGATTAAGAATATAGTTTAAAGCTTGTGTACTACAATTCAATACTTGCCTTGCAATTCTGAAATTCAAACTACTAATATAGCTTAAATTAATAACTTGTCCTTCTTTCATAACTGCATTTCCTGTAATTCCCACACGATGCCCTCCCTTTAGAGTAATAAATCCATTACAAATTTGATTTTGATAGGAATAAATTGAGTTCTCACAAATTTTTTGTAAAATCTGCAATACTGTATCTGGTGTTACAGAAAATGAAATTTGTTTTTCTGTTTGTCCATTTTTTAAAATAACAGGCTTATTCGTTCTAATTCTAATCTCCTCTAAATTTTCTAGGAGATTCTGTTTTATCTTTTGTTTCATCTCTTCTGGAAAAAAGTTTAATATTTCATCCATTTGTTACCTCTTTTGTATAAAATAATAAAAATACGAATTACATAACTTATCTCTATGTCATTTTTTTGTTCCTAGAGCAAAGAAAAACATAGTCATATAATATATATATGCTATGTTTTTCTATTTTAGAACTATTTTCTATAAATTATTTTTAAGGTGTGTCCCTACTCTGACACTTTTGTCAGAAAAAGGAACGTCCCCAACCTGACATTATTCTTCCCAATTATGGTATACATTCATGACATCATCTAAATCTTCTAATGTATCAATTAATCTTTGCATTTTTTCTCCATCTTGTTCACTTAAAGCAATATAGGTAGATGGTACCATTTGTACTTCTGCTTCTAAAAATTCTAACCCTTGTGCTTCTAAAGCTTCTCTTACTTTTGAAAAGTCAGCTTGTGAAGTAGTGATTTCATAGCATTCATCAGATGCTTCAAAGTCCTCTGCTCCACTATCCAATGCTAACATCATCATATCATCTTCTGCTAAGCTTGTTGTAGTTTTATCAATAACAATAACACCTTTTTTGGTAAATAAATAAGATACGCAACCTGTTGTTCCTAAATTTCCACCTGCTTTATCAAAAGCATGACGTACATCTGCAGCTGTTCTATTTTTATTATCTGTACTTGCCTCTACAATAACTGCTACACCATTTGTGCCATATCCTTCATACACAATCTCCTCATAATTCTTGTTGTCACCTTCTCCTGAAGCTTTTTTGATTGCATTGTTAATTGTATCATTAGGCATATTATTTGCTTTACATTTTGCAATAACATCTTTTAATTTTGAATTACCAGCAGGGTCAGCACCACCTTGTTTTACAGCAATTAATAATTCTCTACCTAATTTTGTAAATAT
>JAAWKZ010000011.1 GCA_022797635.1 Clostridia bacterium | reverse complement strand
AGATAAAAAGAATTAATAAAATTAAGTAATAGAAAAAGTAATTAATAAAAATGCAAATATAATAATTAAATTAAAATAAAAAAATAATAAAAAGTGATATAAACAAAAAAGGATAATTAGAAAAATAGAATATAAAAAGCGAGTGGAGAGAGGCAGAGAAAAAATAGAAGAAAAGTAGAAATATGATAAAGAGTAAGGTCAAATTTACCTTTTAAAAAGATAGTCAAAATAGAAGTAGTGGTTGAGTTTAGAAAGTGAGAATGAAATTTACAATTTGACAATTTGGGATTTTAAAGAAATTAGACAAAGCAAAGAGAAAGAGAGAAAAGATTTTGCATTCAAAGAAAAAATTAGAAAAAAATGTATTGATAGAGAAAAATATAGAGCGAAGAAATGTCAGAAAAAGCTTGCGGATAAAGAAAAAACTGACAAAACAGCAGGAAAATAATAAAAGTACACTCAAGTTTACATAAGTCAAAAAAATAAAAGAAGCAAGGGAGAGAGAATAACATTAAGAAAGAAGATATTGGTAGATTATAAAGATAGGTGAACAATAAGACAAAATTTAGAAACAAGAAAAATGTATCAAATAGGTGTTAATATTTAAAAACGAATGTTTTTAAATGGTTGACGAAATAAAAAAGATACGATAAAATAAGACAGAAAAAAATAAGGAAAATAGAAGGAGAAAAAAATGAAATTCATTCACATGGCTGATACACATTTTGATACACCATTTACCAATTTAAGTCTAAAAAATAATTTTGGAAAAATAAGAAGAATAGATCAAAGAGAAATATTTAAAAAAATAATTCAATATATTCAAGAAAATAAAATTGAATATTTATTTATTAGTGGAGATTTTTATGAACATGAATATATTAAAAAAACTACTATTGAATATATAAATCATTTATTTCGAGAAATTCCGCAAACTCAAATTTTTATTGCACCAGGAAATCACGATCCATATTTAAAAAATTCTATGTATTATAATTTTGAATGGAACGATAATGTAAAAATATTTACTTCTAAAATAGAAAAAGTAACGACCCCAGATGCCGATGTTTATGGAATGGGATTTGAAGATTTTTATCATTCAGGTATTGATTTAGATAATATTAAAATAGAGGATAAAAATAAAATTAATATTTTTATTACACATGGAAGTTTAAATGCAGGCGAAACTCGGACTACAGTATAATCCAATTAATAAGAATAAATTGAAACAACTAGGATTTGATTATGTAGCACTTGGTCATATTCATAAATTAGATTATAATACAGAGGAAAATCAACGAATTATATATCCAGGTTCCACTATTTCTATGGGATTTGACGAGTTAGGAAAGCATGGATTTATTGTAGGAGAGTTGACAAAAGAAAAATTAGAAATAGCTTTTATTCCAGTAGATAACAGAGAATTTGTAGAATTAGAAATGAATATTACTGAAATAAATGACTTAGAACAATTAATAGAAAAGTTAAATGAATTATTATTAGATGAAAATAAGTTTTATAAAGTTATATTAGTAGGAAAAAGAAAATTTGAAATTGATATTTTAGAATTAATGAAATTAATTACGAGGGAAAATATCATTAAAATAAAAAATAAAACACAGCCAGATTGTGAAATAGAGAAAATGATAAATGAAACAACATTAAAAGGAATTTTTATCAAACAATTATTAAAGGAAAAAGAAAATCAAAATTATGCAGAAGAGGAAATAAATAAAATATTAGAAATTGGTTTATCCATTATGGAAAAATAAAATAAAAAATGAGGAGCTATTTGTGAAAATTGAAAATATAAAAATAAATTCTTATGGAATTTTGAAAGAAAGAGAAATTAATTTGGAAGATAATTTGAATATTATTTATGGGAAAAATGAAAGTGGAAAATCTACTTTATTAAATTACATGAAAAATATTTTTTATGGAATTTCTAAAAATAAAAATGGAAAAGAGATATCAGATTATGAAAAATATAAGCCATGGGTTGGAGAAGAATTTTCAGGAAAGATAAAATATAGATTAGATAATGGAATGAATTATGAAATTTATAGAGACTTTACAAAGAAAAATGCGAAGCTATTTGATGATAATTTAGAGGAGATTTCTAATCAATATAAAATTGACAAAAAGGATGGTAGCCAATTTTTCTATAATCAAACTAATGTAGATGAAAAAATGTATCTTTCTACGATTATGACGCCTCAGCAGGAAGTAGTGTTAGAACGTTCAACTCAAAATATACTAGTCCAGAAGATTGCGAACCTTGCGGGAACAGGAGAAGACAACGTGTCATTTCAGAAGGCTATGGACAAGCTAAATAAGAGGCTAGTAGAAGAAGTCGGAACTAGCCGAACACAAGACAGACCACTTAATGTGATACAAAGACGTATGAAAGAGATAGAGACTGTCTTGAAGACAGAATTATGCTATACAGAGAATAAGCAAAATTTAGTAAGTAATAAGAATGAAATTTTAGAAGAATTAGAGAAAGAGCAAAACAGAAATAGTGAATTAAAGAAGCTGAATATGTTAACACAAAAAAATCAAATAGAAGAGGAAAAAAATGAATTAAAAAAACAATTACAAAATGAAAAAGAAAAAAAGGTGAAGAAGAATTATTTTACTTTTGGAATTATATTAGTTTTATTAATCATAATAAATATATTAAATTTTCAATTTATAGACAATAAAATAATTAATTACATATTATTATCACTAATTCCAATTGAATTAATTTTATTTACAATTAATTTTATTAAAAATAAGAAATTAAAAATAGAATTGCAAAATCAGAAAAGTGAGATACAAAAACAAAAGGAAATCTCTGACAAAAATTTAATGTCAAAAATAGAAGAAATACAAAAACAAATAGAGGCTTCAGAACAACAAATGATAGATTACCGTTTACAATTGAATAGTTTAGAATATGAAGATAAGAATATTTCAGAAAGACTAGAGGAAATTATTTCATTAAAAGAGGAATATGAAAATTTGAAAGAGCAATTACAAATAGTAGAAGAAAAAAATAGATGCATTCAAGCTACAAAAGAATTGTTAGAAAAAGCATATGAACAGATGAAAAAAAGTGTTACTCCAAAATTTACACAGAATTTGTCAAATTTGATACAAAAGATAACAGATGGAAAATACCAAAAGGTAAGTATTCATGAAGAAAAAGGATTAATTGTAGAATTAGAAAATGGAGAATATAAATCAGCTAATTTATTAAGTGTAGGAACGATTGATCAGTTATACTTATCACTAAGACTCGCTATGCTTGATGAAATTTCACAAGAAAAAATGCCGATTATTTTAGATGAAGCATTTGCTTATTTTGATGATGAACGTTTAAAAAATAGTTTATTATTTTTAATGGAACAGGCAAAAGAACATCAAATTATATTATTTACTTGTACGAAAAGAGAAAGGCAAATTTTAGAAGAGCTAGATTTAGATTATCACTGGGTTGAAATTTAGCTATAAATAGGGTATAATGAGTTGGTCAGCAAAGATAAGAAAAGGAGATTGATATGTTTCAAAAATTAGAAGAAGTGGAAAAGCGTTATGATGAGGTAACACAAAAAATTAGCGATCCTGAAGTGATTAGTAAGCAAGATGAATGGAAAACCTTGATGAAAGAACATGCAGAAATAGAACCAGTTGTACTAAAATATAGAGAATATAAAAAAGCAAATCAAGCGATAGAAGATGCAAAGGCAATGCTAAATGATCCAGAAATGAAGGAATTAGCAGAGTTAGACTTGGAAGAGAATAAAGAAAAATTACCTAAATTAGAAGAAGAAATCAAAATTTTATTAATACCAAAAGATCCAAATGATGATAAAAATGTTATTTGTGAAATTCGTGGAGGAGCTGGTGGAGAAGAAGCTGCTTTGTTTGCAGGAACCCTATTTAGAATGTACTCCATGTATGCAGAAAAGAAGCATTGGAAATTAGAAGTATTAAATGAAAATGAGACTGGACTTGGCGGATACAAAGAGATTTCTTTTATGATTACAGGAAAAGGAGCATATAGTAGACTAAAATTTGAAAGTGGTGTTCACCGTGTACAAAGAGTGCCAGATACAGAAGCTAGTGGAAGAATTCATACATCAACTGCTACAGTAGTAGTTTTACCAGAAGTAGAAGATGTAGAAATTGATATTAATCCAGCAGACATTAAAATGGAAGTGTTTAGAGCATCAGGAGCAGGAGGACAACATATCAATAAAACTTCATCAGCAGTGCGTTTAATTCATATTCCAACAGGAATGGTAGCAGAATGTCAAACAGAAAGGTCACAATTCCAAAATAGAGATTATGCTATGAGAATGTTACGTTCTAGATTATATGATCAAGAAAAAGAAAAACAAGACACAGAAGTAGCAAATGCTAGAAAGAGCCAAGTAGGAAGTGGAGATAGAAGCGAAAAAATTAGAACATACAATTATCCGCAAGGTCGTATCACAGACCATAGAATTGGTTTATCGATTTACCAAATGGAAAATTTCTTAAATGGTGATATAGATGAAATGGTAGATAGCTTAATTACAGCAGATACAGCTGAAAAACTAAAAGGAAATGAAGAAGAAGAATAAAGTAAGAAAAAGATTTTACGGAAAAAGTAAAATCTTTTTTTGACTATATCAAAAATAATAAGGCCACTATGCACAGAAAATATCATTCATTTATTGCTCAATGCAGTGATAACTTCAGTTCAGTCAAAGTCATTAAATGGAGATGAATGTTATTTAATCAATAATTTCAAAGGTCTTCATATTAATTGCTATGAAAAAGGCGTATATATCAATAAAGAGAATGGTTTGGTTATGGGTAGTACAGAATATGAAGTAGATTATGGAGATGGGATTAAAAGAAAAGTAATAGGTAATGAAGTTGAATACGAATTTGGAACAGTTACAGAAGAGGATTTTATAGAACCAGATATTAGTGAATATGTAAGTGACGAAAATAAATAAATAATGAATAAGAAAACTCCTTATTAAATAAAATAGAAGAAAGCCATTCTATTTTAGAAAGGGAGTTTTCATTTTGAGTGAAATTATAAAAACGACATTAATAGGATTATTTTTTGGAACTTTTGGAACTACTATTGGGGGAATCATAGGAATAAAATTTAAAAATACTTCTAATAAATTTTTAAGTTTTATTTTAGCATTTGCTTCAGGACTAATGATAGCCATAGTCTGCTTTGACTTATTACCAGAAGCATTTAGTCTAGCTAATTTACCAATAGCTTTTTTAGGAATTATATTAGGAATTGTTTTAATGATTTTCTGCGATATGGTAGTAGATAAGAAATTCAGTAGCCATACTAGATTTAGGGGTAATAAGAATACTTTACTGAAAACAGGAATTATTGTTAGTATTGGTTTGGCACTTCATAACTTTCCAGAAGGATTAGCAATTGGGTCTGGTTTTGGGGCATCATTAAAATTGGGATTATCACTAGCGATTGCTATTTGTCTTCATGATATTCCAGAGGGAATATCAATGGCAGTTCCTATGAAAAATGGGGGAATGGAAACTAGCAAGGTTATTTTTTATGTTGTTCTATCAGGAATTACAACTGGAATCGGTGCTTTTTTTGGAGCACTTATTGGAGGAATTTCACAAACTATTATTGCAATGTGTTTAGCTTTTGCAGGTGGTGCCATGATTTATATTGTTTCAGGAGAGTTAATTCCAGAAGCAAATAACTTATATCATGGAAGAATGACTGCAATAGGAAATATGCTAGGATTGCTAATTGGAATTTTCGCAATGTCAATTTAAATTAAAAGTAAATGATGATATAATTTTTGGAAAAAAGTGACATATTATGTAAAATGTGATATAATTAATAATAGGAGGTAAATACCAATGGTATTTGTTTGCGAAATGCAAACGACTTTTTCTCAACAACTCAAAACAAAATACTAAAAATGGAGGTTTTCATCATGAAGAAAAAATTTATTGTGGGTTTGGTTCTGGTATTAGTACTGATAGCAAATGTTAATCTGGTAGCCAAAAACCAACAGATGATCGCGCGGATTAATACACAGGAAGCGGAAGCGTTAACACACAAGGAGGAGATAGCACATAATATACAAACAATCAAGGAGATGGAACGCTATATATGGAATATTCAAAATGAAAAAGATGAACTCTTGGAAGAGCTGGAGGCAAAAGAAGAGAAAATCAAATCTTTAGAGCTCCGAATTAGCCAGTACATGGAATCAACTCCTAAGATTATAGGAGTTCGAGATGAGAGCAAACTAAAGAGAGGAGAAGACTCTGAGCAACTTTTTTATGGGACGATAAGATTGAGTTGGGATGACATCCCAAATGCTTCTGGATATCAGATTGAGTTTAACTATAAACCAAGCCTTGAGGAGACAGAAGAAGCAAACTATTATAGAAGTGGAGCATTTTATTCTTACAAAGTGGATATTTCGGATGGACTGAAATTTCGTGTTCGAGCATATGAAGAGCAGAACAGCGAAAAAGTCTATAGTGAATTTTCAAAGTGGTTTTCGTTAGATGTTGAGTGAAATGGAGAAAAGGATTAAATAATATTACTAAATAGTAATATTATTGCAAAAGAGGGGTCTACTTTAGATACCCTCTTTTGTTGATTTAATCGAAAAACAAAAGTTTTATAAAAACATTGACTTTCAATTTTGATTATATGTATAATAAGAAAGTAAAAATATAAATAGATGAAATGAGGAAAACAAATGCAAGATTTAATTGAAGGTTTAAACGACAAACAAAAAGAAGCAGTATTAGAAGTAGAAGGACCATGCCTTGTTATTGCAGGAGCGGGAAGCGGAAAAACAAAAGTATTAACACATAAAATAGCATATTTAATATCAGAGAAAAATGTAAAACCATATAACATTCTAGCGATTACTTTCACGAACAAAGCAGCTAGTGAAATGAAACAAAGAGTAGAAGGAATTGTTGGAGATGTTGCGCAGGAAATGTGGATGGGAACATTCCACTCTATTTGTGTACGTATTTTAAGAAGATTCATTGATAGAATAGGATTCGATACTTCCTTCCTAATTTTTGATACTTCAGACCAAAGAACTGTAGTAAAAGAGTGCTTAAAAGCATTAAACATAGATGACAAAATGTTTACGGATAGAAGTGTTCTGGCTGAAATTAGTAATGCCAAAAACGAAATGTTAACACCAAAAGCATATCAAACAAAATATGCAGGGGATTTTCGTAGAGAAAAAATAGGACAAGTTTATGAACTATACCAAAGAAGGTTAAAAGAAAACAATGCTATTGATTTTGATGATATTATCAATGATACTATTGAAATATTATCTAGTAATCCAGATGTGTTGCAATATTATACAGAAAAATTCCACTATGTATTAGTAGATGAGTATCAAGATACTAATAAAGCGCAATTTACATTAGTTACTATTTTAGCCTCACGTTATGGAAATATTACAGTCGTAGGTGATAATGACCAAGGAATTTATAGCTTCCGTGGTGCAGATATTAGCAATATTTTAAATTTTGAGAAAGATTTTCCAGGAACCAAGATTATTAAACTTGAGCAAAACTATCGTTGCACAGGAAATATTTTAAAAGCAGCAAATGCAGTTATTAAACATAACGAAAATAAATATGAAAAAAAATTATGGACAGAAAATGAAGAAGGAAGTATCCCAGCTCTATATCAAGCAGAAGATGAATATGATGAAGCAAATTATATTATACAACAAATACAACATTTAAAAACCGAAGAATACCTAAAACCGAAAGACTTTGTTATACTATATCGTATGAATGCACAATCAAGAGCAGTGGAGGATATTTTAAGAAGAGAAGATATCCCATATAAAGTAGTTGGTGGTGTAAAATTCTATGAAAGAAAGGAAATTAAAGATGCTATTGCTTATTTAAGACTCATTCATAATACATCAGACAATATCTCCTTAAAAAGAATTATCAATGAACCAAAAAGAGGAATTGGCAAAACTAGTTTAGATCATGTACAGCAAATTGCAGATCAAACGGGAAGCTCAATGTATGAAATTATTAAACATGCAGAAGAAAATGGACTAAATAGAATTAAAGCAAATGCAGATGAGTTCATTCAAGTAATAGAAGAATTAAGATTAAAAAGACAGGAACTTAGTATATCAGAGTTATTAAAAGAAACACTTAACAAATCAGGATATACAAAAGCATTAGAGACAGAAAATACAGTGGAAGCAGAAAGTAGAATTCAAAACTTAGAGGAATTTTTAACTGTAGCTATTGAATTTGAAGAAGAATCAGCAGACAATAGCTTAGCAGAGTTTTTAGAAAGTATTACATTATCTAGTGATGTAGATAGCTTAGAAGATGCAGATAACAGTGTTACGCTAATGACTCTACATAGTGCGAAGGGACTAGAATTTCCAGTTGTATTCTTAATAGGAATGGAAGAAGGAATTTTCCCAGGATATAAATCTATAGGAGAACCAAAAGAATTAGAAGAAGAAAGAAGACTATTTTATGTAGGAATTACGAGAGCTAAACAATTCTTACACTTAACTTGTGCCAAACATAGAACTATTTTTGGCTCTACTAGTTATAATGCGATTTCTAGATTTATTAAAGAAATCCCAGATGACTTATTAGATGGAAACATAGAAAAAGTAGAAGAGAAATTTGAAGATTCAAGTTATGGGTGGGAATATGGTAAAACTGCAATGGGAAGAGCAATGAATGGAAGTAGTTACACCAGCGGTGGAAAAGTGAAAACATACAAGTTAGATACAGATGAAACACCAAAGATGACAGCCACTTCCTATAATTATAGAACTGCTGAAAGTTTCTTGGATTCTTTAAAACAAAAACAAGTAAGCAATAGTGTAGATATTTCACAATATCAAGAAGGACAAAGAATTTATCATAAAAAATTTGGAGAAGGAATTATTCAGAAGATGGAAGAAGAAGGAGACGATTATAAGTTAGATATTCAATTTGATAAATCAGGACATAAGCGATTAATGGCAAAATTTGCAGGTTTACAAATTATTGAATAGAGGGGAGACGAAAATATGAAAAAAATTGCAATAGATATGGATGATGTTATTTGCAGTAATGGCTTTTTAAAATTAGTGAATGAATTTCTCCACACTAATTATACAAATGAAGACATTAAAGGATATTATATTCAAGACTTAGTCCCAAAGCAAAAAGAAAAAGAATGGGATCAGTATTTTAAGTCACATAATGTATATAACTATGTAGATATGATAAAAGATGCAGATAAAGTAATCAAAAAGCTAAATGATAAATATGAAGTATATATTTTATCTGCTTATGTTTTAAGAGATCAACCAGAATTTTCAGGAGAGTTCTTAAAATATAAATATGAATGGCTCTATAAAAACTTACCATTTATAGATTCAAACCGTTACATTTTTACAACAAATAAATCAATCATTAATTGTGACATCTGTATAGATGACAAACTTTCTAATTTAGAAGGAAAGGCAGAAAGAAATATACTTTTCACTAGTTATCATAATCAAAAATACACAAAAGAGGAATTAGAAAAAATAAATGTAGTTAGGGCAAACGATTGGGAAGAAATAGAAAAGTTACTACTTTTATAAGTCGATAAATTAAAAATAAAAACGCAAATAAAAATTTTATTTGCGTTTTTTGTGTATAAAAGAGGAAGAAAAAGAGAATAATTTTGTTAAATCATTTTAAAGAAAGGAAGTTGAAGACTTATGCCAAATTTAAATCAATTAGAATTACAACATTTAAGACATTTAATAGGAGCACATGAAACAGCTTATCAAAAATTAAATACATTTTCATCACAAGCTGTAGACCCACAAATTAAGCAAATGTTTGCAAAATCAGCACAAGATGCACTTAATACAAAACAAAAATTATTATCATTTTTAAATAATTAGAATTAGGGAGGAAATTTTATGGACGAAAAAACAATGGTTAATGACATTTTAGGTAGTGTAAAGGCTGATTTGACAGCTTATCAAACAGCTATCTCAGAAGCAGAGAATATGCAATTAAGACAAACTTTGCAACAAATTAGAAATGGAGATGAAAGTTTCCAATATGAACTATTTAAAGTTGCACAAACCAAAGGATATTATCAACCAGCGCAAAAGGCAACTATTACGGAAATACAAACTGTAAAGACAGAATTAGAGCAATAAATTTTTGATAAGCACTTGCCAAATTTTTAAATTTGCGATAAAATAAGTACGTAAATTTAAAAAGTGAGGAGTTGTTTATCATTAACGCTTTTAAGAAGTGCTTAACGTACTTTAGAACCACAATTAAATATACTTTTTTGGTTATTATATCCATATTTCTTATTATTACAGCAGTAGCAGTTTTTTATAAACCTACTTATGCAGTTTCCGTAAATGGAGAGGTAATAGGGTATACAGAAAACAAAAGTCAATTACAAGCAAGAATTAATGATTATATGGAAGGAAATACAGAAGAAGATATTGCATTTGCACAAATTGATTCAGTTCCCGAATATACATTATGTTTGCTAAAGAAAGATATTACTGCTAATGATGAGGAAATTTATAGTAAAGTAACTGAAAATGGAACCAAATATTATAAATATTATGCTATAACAGATGACAAAAAGGAAAAGGTTTATGTAGAAACTTTTGAAGAAGCAGAAAAGGTTATAGCTGAATTAAAAAAGAAAAAAAGTCAGAATCAAAAAGAAGTTGGAATTGTAGAAAAATATGATACAGAATTAAAGAAATTCACATCAGTAGAGAAATGTGTATCAAAGTTATATGAAGCTCCAAAAGTAACTTATGTTGCGAATAATACAAATACACAATCTGTTGTTTCAGGAGGAAATGTTACAGGTTCTTCTAGTAGAAAAATAAATCTTGGAGTTGCCTTAATTAAGCCTATATCAGGAATTATTACTACACGTTTTGGTAGTAGAGGCTATGGACATAGAGGATTAGATGTAGCAGCACCTTCAGGAACACCAATTAAAGCCGCAGCAGGAGGAACAGTTACAACAGCTGGATGGAATAATTCTTATGGATATATGGTTATTGTATCACACGGCAATGGAGTACAAACGGTATATGCACATTGTAGCCAATTATTATCTTCAGTTGGGCAATCAGTTGCACAAGGTCAAGTAATTGGAAAAGTAGGTTCTACTGGGTATTCAACAGGACCACACTTACACTTTGAAATTAGAGTAAATGGAGTACTACAAGATCCACAAAATTATATTTATTAAAAGAAATGAAAAAACAGTTTAGATTAAATCCTAAACTGTTTTTTTGACTAACAAAAATGTTTTAAGCCAACCTCTAAAGCATTATCTTTCATAATTAAATTTCCACATTCCAAAAGTTTACTAACAAAAACCTTTGAATTTGTTATATATTTTGCAAATTCTGTGATTGCTGTGTAAAATCTTAATTTATTTACTACTTCATTATGTATACCATTCATTAATAAGTAATATTTTTCTTTATATTGATAAAGTAGAATAGAGTCAGCAATATGTACAATATCATTTAGCAAATTACTTTCTTGCAAAAAGTGAAGAAAAGAACAGTAATCATCAAAATTAGAAAAAGCATAGACAGCCTGTGTAGAAGAAGGATTTAAACTTTTTCTTTTAATAGTAAATTTCTTTTTTGGTAGTTTTGTTTTCTCTTCAGGAACTTCCTTAGTAATGGTAAATACAAAACTAGTATCAGCCATTGCTAAGGCTTCTATCTTTAAATTATAGTTCTCTGGATCAAAACCAGTCTCCTTTTTTGCCTGCTCTAACATATCAAGTAAGATATCTTGTGATTCAATGGAATTAGACATAAATACATGAAAATCAATTTCTTTCTCAGCCAAATCCTGAATACTTAAAGTAATGCGTATTTTATTTTCACTTAGTTTTTCAAACTTCATTAGGTCGCCTCCAAATATATTAATATTACTATATATTATACTATGTTTCTTCTGAAAATGAAACCAACAATTTATGGTAATTCTAATAATATCATACCAAAAATAAAAAGAAAATAGTTTTTTACAAAAAATATCAGGAAATAGTAAAGGAACATCTTGAAAAAAAAGCCATTTGCGTATATAATACACACTAGCATAAGAAAACAAAGAGAGGGAATACTAAGGAGGAAAAAAATGGCAATGAGAGAAAAGAATATATGGATTTTAATATTATTTCTATTATGTGGAATAGTGGTAGGAGGACTATTAGGAGAATTAGCTTCTAAAGTTGACTTTTTATCATGGTTAGCTTATGGAGAAGAATTTGGATTATCTACACCAATAGAATTGAATTTAAATGTTATTAAACTTACTTTTGGTTTAATGTTTAAAATTAATATAGCAAGTATCATAGGAATAGTTTTAGCCATTTTTATTTACAAGAAAGTGTAGTAAAGAATCTAACAAATTTTATTTCAAATAATTTAATAGGGGGGCAATAACAGCAAGAAAGGAAGAATAAAAAGTATGTCTATCAAAATGAAAGACCTCCCTATTTCAGAAAGACCTTATGAAAAATTGGAAATGTATGGAGCACATACATTGTCAAATGCAGAGTTACTAGCGATTATAATAAAGAACGGAACAAAGGAAGAAAGCTCAGTTACCCTAGCACAAAAGATACTTTCACTTAACAAAAATGAATGTTGTACGAAAGATAATTTAACGTTTTTACAAGATTTATCTATAAAAGAATTTATGAAAATTAAAGGAATTGGCAGAGTAAAGGCAGTTCAGTTAAAAGCAACTTGTGAACTCGCAAAGCGTATTTCTAAGCCTATTGAAAATATAAAGGCAAAAGTAAAAATGCCGCAAGATATAGTAAATCTATTTATGGATGAATTAAAAAATGAAAAAAGGGAAATAGTGAAAGTAATTATTATGAATTCTCGCAATATTATCCTAAAAATACTAACGATTTCACAAGGAGGTACTAGCTCCGTACAAGTGGATACAAAAGATATATTAATGGAGGCTATCAAAATAGGAGCTCCTAAAATTATTATGGTTCATAACCACCCAAGTGGAGAAACAGATCCAAGTGTTGCAGATATAGAATTTACAAAAAAATTGGAAAAAGCGGCAGAAGTATTTGCAATTCAATTGTTAGATCATATTATAATTGGGTATAATCAATATACTAGTATAAAATCATATTTATTGGAAAAAGAAATTAAAAAGATAAAGTAAGTAATTTTCTAAAAGTGAAAGATACTTAAAAATGAGAAAGGAAGAAAATTATGAATTTGGCAGGTTTTAGTTCAAAAGATATTGGAGTAGATTTAGGAACAGCCAATATTATTATTACAATAAAAGGAAAGGGAATTGTATTAAATGAGCCCTCTGTCATTGCAATAGAGAAGGAGAATAATCATATTTTAGCAACAGGAGCAGAAGCAAAAGAAATGTTAGGAAGAACTCCAAAAGAAATTAATGCAATTAGACCTTTGCAAGATGGTGTTATTGCAGACTTTACTGCAACACAATTAATGTTAAAAAATATGTTACAAAAAGTATGCCAAAGGCATAATGTTCATAAGCCAAGGGTGGTAGTAGGAGTACCATCAGGAATTACTGAAGTAGAAGAAAGAGCAGTAGAAGAATCTGTTATGCAAGCAGGTGCAAAAGAAGTATATTTGATTGAGGAGCCAATGGCAGCAGCTATTGGAGCCAACTTAGAGGTATCAGAACCAAATGGAAATATTATTGTAGATATTGGAGGAGGAACAACAGAAGTTGCAGTTGTATCTCTAGGTGGAATTGTAGTAAGTAATTCTTTAAGAGTAGCAGGAGACGAAATTGATGAAGACATTATTAATTATGCAAAACATAGATTAAACTTGTCTATAGGAGCAACTACAGCAGAAGAAATAAAAAAGCAGATTGGTTGTGCTATGCCACTTATGACTGAAAGCTCAATGCAAGTAAGAGGAAGAGATTTAATTACAGGCTTACCTCAAACCTTAACGGTTACTTCTAGTCAGATTTTTGAGGCAATGAGGGATTCTATTCAGAAAATTGTTGAAGTAGTGAAACAAACATTGGAAAGAACACCACCAGAACTTGCATCAGATATTATGGAGAGAGGTATTATTATAGCAGGAGGAGGAGCACTTATTAAGGGACTTGATACACTACTTGCAAAAGAAACTGATATGCCAGTATATGTAGCAGAGAATCCACTAGAGTGTGTAGCGAGGGGGGCCGAGAAGACATTAGAAGATTTAGAAAAATTAAGAGATGTTTTAATGAATTCTAAAAGAAAAAGATAGAAAATGAAGGAGCGTTTTCATGTATCGAAACAAGAAAACAGGTATGATTGGAATTATGATTACCATTGTAATTCTTATTTTAACTGTGATTTTATCTAATATAGATGTACAAAAAATGTCTTATCTAGAAAATGCTTTTAACGCATTTGTTATGCCAATTCAAAATGGATTAACTTACTTGAAGAATAAAATAGAAGGTAATAGTAGTTTTTTTACAGATATTAATAAATTACAAGAAGAAAATGAAGAACTAAAAAGAAAAAATAGTGAATTGGAACAAACTTTGCGAGAGTTTGAGATTATAAAAGCAGAAAATGAGACATTGAAAGAATATGTTAATTTAAAAGATAAATATCAAAACTATCAAACTGTACCAGCCTATATTATTAATAAAGATATTACTAATTATAATCAAATGATTGTTATTAATGTAGGAGAAAAAGATGGAATAAAAGCAGATATGACAGTTATTGCAGACCAAGGACTAGTTGGGCATGTTATTTCAACGACACAAGCAACAGCTAAAGTGCAAACTATTATAGACACAGCAAGTTCAGTTAGTTGCAATATTAGTACATCTAGAGAACCTATTATTGTAACAGGTACTCTAGAAAGAGATTCTATCTTAAAAGCTAGTTACATTCCAACAGATGCTACAATACTAGAAGATGACAAAGTAGAAACTTCTGGAATAGGAGGAATTTATCCAAAAGGAATTCCTATTGGTACAATTAGAGAGGTCGTTAGTACTAAAAATATTACAGATAGATATGCCTATGTAGAAACAGCAGTAGACTTTAAAAAATTAGAAACAGTTTTAGTTATTACTAAATAATATGAAATAAGAGAAAGTAGGAGAGAGACTTGAAAAAATTTTTTTCCATTTTAGGATTAATTTTAACATTTTTTATTATTTACTTTTTGCAAGCTAACTTTTTTACTTGGTTTCATATAGCAGGAGTAAAGCCAAACCTATTTGTAGTATTCGTATTATTTATAGGTTTATTTATAGGAAATAAATTAGGATTTGTCTTTGGCTTGATGTTAGGAATTTATTTAGACTTATTAATTGGAAAGACAGTTGGAATTTCAGGTTTAATGTTAGGAATTGTAGGATTAATAGGGGAATATTTAGATAAAAATTTTTCGAAGGATAGTAGAATAACACTTATTTTT
Organism: Clostridia bacterium; assembly: GCA_022797635.1. Classification (GTDB taxonomy): domain Bacteria; phylum Bacillota; class Clostridia; order TANB77; family CAG-508; genus CAG-273. The sequence goes on along the minus strand of JAAWKZ010000011.1, from coordinate 15,735 downwards.
ATGGTAATGGGAAGTACAGCAATTTATGAATTAGGCCAATATTTTTTTCAAATTTTAAGATGGAAACTTGATATTGAGATATTACCATTTATTACAACTCTTATGATAGAGGTTATTTTTAATGCAGTATTAGTTATTATTTTATATCCACTCATACAAAGGGCAGGGAATGGTTTAGAAAAAGTATTTAAAAGCACATCAGTCCTTACAAGATATTTCTAATTTCTAGGAAAGGTAGGTGATAATTTGAAGCCAAAAGAGAATCGAAACGAAAGAATTAGGTATAATGTACTAACTATATTCGTTTTATTAGTAGGAATTATTTTACTTACACAACTATTTAATCTTCAAATTATTCACGGAAAAGAATATTTAGAGACTTCTAATACTAGATTGACTAGAGAAGCAACTGTAAAAGCTGCTAGAGGAAACATTACAGATACGTCAGGTAATAAATTAGTAACTACAAAGATGGGATTTAGTTTAGAATTATATAAAACTAAAATAGATATACAAACATTAAATAATACAATTTTAAATTTAGTAAAGCTATTAGAAAAAAACAAAGATACCTATATAGATAATTTACCAATTACAGTAAAGCCATATAAATTTAAACAAAAGACTGAAGAGGAACAAAAAAAATGGAAAAAAGAAATGGGAATAGATGAAAATTCCTCAGCAGAAGAAGCCTTCAAAAAATTAAAAGAAAAATATGATATTCAAGAAGATAAAGAAGAAAATGCCAGAAAAATTATGACAGTACGCTATGAAACAACAATAGAGGGATTTAGCAATATTAAACCAATTACTATATCCACAGACATTAGTAGAGAAAGTGCTAATAAGATTAGAGAGCAAAGTGATAAATTTCCAGGAACTTCTCTTGTCACAGAACCAGTTATTCAATATCCATATAAAACTTTAGCATCTCATTTATTGGGATATGTAGGAAAAATCAACCAAGAAGAATACAAGGCAAATAAAGATACTTATCAAATGAATGACTTAATTGGTAGAGAAGGAATTCAATATACATTAGAAGAATATTTAAAGGGAAAAGACGGAGTTAGACAAATTGATATGGCAGTAGATGGAACAATTACAGAAGAATACATTTCAAAAGAGGCAATATCAGGAAATAATGTAGCTTTAACCATTGATGCTAATTTACAAAAGAAAGTAGAAGATGCATTAGAAAAGAATATCAAAAAAATTGCAAATGGAGAGATTGATAATAAAAAGCACAATGCTAAAGCTGGTGCAGCAGTAGTTATGAATGTAAAAACAGGAGATGTTTTAGCAATGGCAAGTTATCCAGGTTATGAGCCAGAACTATTTGCGACAGGGATTAGTCAAGCAAAATTAAAGGAATATGAAAAACAAAGCAATACTTATAATAGGGCTATTTCAAGTGCCTATGCACCAGGTTCAACTTTTAAAATGGCAGTTGCAACAGCAGCATTAGAAACAGGAACTTTTACAACTAAAACATTAGTAACTGATAATGGGCCATATTCAAGAGGACACCACCCAGTATGTTGGATATATACAGATCGTCATTATGGCCATGGAGCTTTAAATATTAGTGATGCTATTAAACATTCTTGTAATATTTTCTTCTATGAAATAGGCTACAGAGTAGGAATTGATAAAATAGCAGAATATGCCTATAAATATGGATTAGGTAAAAAAACAGGAATAGAACTTGCAGGAGAATCGGCAGGAATTGTAGCATCTACTAAATACAAACAAGACGCGTATCATGAAGATTGGCAATTGGGTGAAACCTTGTCAGCATCTATTGGACAGAGTTATAATAGTTATACACCAATTCAAATGGCAAGATATATTTGTATGATAGCAAATGGTGGAAAAGCAGTAGATGTATCTGTGATAAAAGCAATTACAGATTCAGATGGCAATAATATACCAAAAGAAGAAATTAATAAAAAGGTGAATGAAAAACTAGGAATTAGTGAAGAAGTGTGTAAGGTAGAAGATTTAAAATTAAAAACAGAAACAATAGAAGCAATCAAAAAAGGAATGAAAGGTGTTACCAGTGAAAGTGGCGGAACAGCTTATTATGTATTTTCAGATTTAGATATGGTAATAGCAGGAAAGACTGGTTCGGCAGAAACAGAAGAAAAAGATAAAGTAAATGGTTGGTATACAGGGTTTGCACCATACAACAACCCAGAAATTGCAGTAGTTGTCTTTATAGAAAATGCAGGAGCAGGTGGTAATGTAGCATCAGCAGCTAAAGAAATTATGCAAGAATATTTTGGAATGAATTCCAAAAAAGTAAATGAAGATGTGACAGCTATTCCTAATGTATTAGTTTATAATTAAATAATAAAGGGAGAAAGAAAATGAGTAATGTAATTAGTATTCAAACAAAAAGAGGAAAAGTAATCTTAAAAATAGAAGAAGAAGCAAGTCAAAAAGAGATTATGACAGAACTAAAAAAGAAAATGCCAGAATTAAAAAGCTTATATCAGGAAGATTCTACACCAATTTTGGTAACAGGAAAAGTATTTAAAAATAGAGAAATGGAGCAAATTAAAGATGCTATTCAAGATATATTAGATGTAGAGGTAGAATTTGATAGTCCTAAAATGTTGGGTTTGCACGGTATCAAAAAAGCATTTAGTAGAGATATAGCTACTTCCGAAACACAATTTCATAGAGGTTCATTACGCTCAGGACAAAAAATTGAATTTGAAGGAAGTCTAGTTGTTCTAGGAGATGTTAATGCAGGAGCCGAAGTGTTAGCAGGAGAGAACATAGTAGTACTTGGCATTTTAAGAGGAATGGCGCATGCTGGAGCAAAAGGAAATAAAGAGGCTATTATTGCTGCAGCTTCTATTGAATCTCCACAAATTCGTATTGCTAATATTGTAAAAGAAATTGAAAAGAGTGAATTTGAAGAGCAGATAAAAATATGTGCTTATGTAGATGATAGTGGAGAAGTAGTATTAGAATAAGTGTCAGTTAAACATACGTCCCCAAACTGACACTTAGCTTAATAACAATAAAATTAGAGCAAAAAATAGATATTGATCTTTCACTTCTTCCTGATACAAAAAGAAAATAAGACCAATTAGTAAAATGTCATCATGGTAGAGTTTTAATCCAAAAACATCAAAGAACTCTTCTGTTTCCTCTCTATCTTCTTGGTGTAAAAAATTATTCAAAAAGCTAAAACCGACAGGAGCTCTTTTCTTAGAGCTCTTTTCTTTTATATTTTCTTTAGAAGGCTCGCAAGTTAGCTCTTTTTTAGAGGGAGAGCTAGGAATAGTTCTTTTTATTGTAGGAATTGAATAAGGCGAGTAGTAGTGAGAATATCTTCTAAAATGAGGAAAACTAAAAAAAGGGTAATTATACATCATTTTTCTTCTCTCCTCCCAAAGGATTTATTACTTCAAAAACTTTTCCCATACTAAATAATTTAATATATTGATCTACTTTTTCTTTTCTACTAGGTTTTAAATAAGGTTTTAAAGACCTAAGTAAATTGGCCCTTGGATCATTTTGTTGTTTATTCATAGAATCAATAATAGACTTCATTTTTAACATAGTACCTAAATCAATATTAGGCATTTCAAAAGAATCAGAAGAATTTTGCTCATTTCTGCTATCCGTAGTATTAGAAGAGTCTTTTTGAGAAGGAGAGGAATTATTCTGATTAGAAGTAAAACCATCTAAGATGGATTTTACATTATCTGGAATTTCATTATTCTTCAACATTTCACTCATTTTCTGTACGATTTCTGACATATCTTCACTCATCATAATCCCTCCTTTCTTCAAAGTTTATTGATGTTTATTTAATTCATTCATAATCTTAGCTTTATCTTCATTACTAAGTACTTGACTAACTTTAGCTAATCCCTGCTCTAACTGTTTTTTGTCCATCTTAGAAAGCATTTCCATTAATTTTCCCATGTCCATATTATTCATTTGGTTCATACAAAAAACCTCCTTGTTTTTACTTCATTATAGTATATTCAAATTTAATAAAGATGTGACAAATTCTAAAAAATTAAAAAAATAAAAATTGTAATACAAATTTAATATTTACTACCAAAATGAAAAATCCGTAAATGAAATTCCATTTTTCGACAATTCTGGTAGTTTTCTTCCATTGAAAAAAAGAAAAAACATGCTAAAATGATATAGTATAACTAATATTATAGGATAAAAAAAGTATGTCCAAAAAAGTGGAAAGGGAATTAATCTACATAAAATGTTAAAAAGTGAAAAAAATCCACAAAACCATTGAAAAATGGGCAAAAAAGTCGTATAATATATTATATGGCGTATTATTGCCAAAATAATAAAAAACGACGTAATTTTAGGAGGTTACTATGAAACTAAAACAAAAATTAATAGCAGCAATTTTAATAGTCATAATGCTTACAAGTTATATGACAATTTTAACAGATGCAGTAATTGCAGCAAGTGTTAATTTAACAAATCAAAGCAGCAAAACAAATCATACAAATGTTGAATTTAATAGCTATTTTGAAGAAGAAGCATATAGCAAAGCTTTTGAAATAGGAAAAGAAGCGAAGCTATATCTGAAACTCAAAGTAAGTAATACAGGCTATCTAAAAAATGGAGTAGTCCAATTTTTAAATGCCAATTTTGAAGTGAATAGTAACAGCTTAAAACATGATAAAGTACAAAGTAGTAGCAAAGATAAAATCGATTTTAAGCAGGTGAATAATGGGGAAGAAGTAATTATTGAAGTACCATTAACCATGATAACTGGTGAAACAGTAGACAGAGATGTTTTTAGCAAAATAACAACAGTTAAATTTACTGGAACTTATATGGACGAAAATGGCAAAGAAAGAATAATTGAAAAAGAAATTAGCAACCAAGTAAATTGGAATGGAACAGCAGAAGTAGAGTTAGCTGGTGAAGTTAGTAAATATTTGCCATACAAAAATGAGAATGAAAAAGGTATAATTGTACAAGCAAGAGTAAGAAGTGGATTAAAAGAAAATAGTTTACCAGTACAAAAAACAAAACTAGAAGTAAGTTTACCAGAAATTGTAATGTCTGAAGAAAATGCAGCAAAGCCTCAAAGAATAACAGTTATTGCTAATACAACCGTTAGCACAAATGGAAAAGGTAGTTACGAATTTAATGAAGCAAACTACAAGTATAATGAAGAAACTGGAAAAATAGAAATCGAAGTAGAAAATAAAGAAGAAAGCGGAAAAATTGCTTGGAATAAAAAAGCAGTAGATGAGTATTTAATCAATTTTATTTATACAGGTGAAGAAGTATATAACTACATTCAAGAACAATTAGAAAAAGCAGAAGAAAATGCAATTACTGGTGAGATAGAAGTAAAAGTAGAAATAACAACTTACAACATGGAACAAACAAAACTAACACAAAGTGGAAAAATTACTTATAGTATTAAAAAGGCAACAGGCGAATTAATCGATACAACCATTAGTACAGTACAAAAAATGAGTAAAGGTTACTTATATGCAAACTTTGCAAAAAAGGAAGGAAAAAAAGATACAAACTATACAGTAACTTACATTGCACAAATACAAGATAAAGCTTTAACAAATGGTGTAGAGCTACAAACTATTACTGAAAAATATATAGACGAAAATAAAAATGAATACAGCAGTAAATTAAATAACAAAGATGGGATTTATAGTAAAACAGTAGCAATATCAGAAGCAGTATTTACTAAAATGCTAGGAGAAGAAGGAAAAATAGAAATTCTTAATAAAGCAGGAGAAAAACTAGCAGAAATTACAAAAGATTTAGAAAAAGATAATAATGGGAATTATGTAGTCAACATAGCAGAAGCAGAAGTAAATGAAATTATAATAAAGACAAGTAAACCAATAACAGAAGGAAATATTGAAATAGCAGTAGAAAAAGCTATTTTAGGAAACCAAGAATATACAAAAGAGCAAATGCAAGAATTTAAAAAAATGACGCTAGGAGTAATGACAGATAACAAAACAAAAGAAACACAAATTAGCTTTGTAGAACCAGTTTCTAAAGCACAAATCAGTATCGGAACACAAAATTTATCTACCATGGTAGAAAATAAAGATGTAGAAATTAGAGTAGTACTAGATACTTCAAGTAATGAAAATGCTTTATATAAAAACCCAAGATTACAAATTATATTACCTGAAAATATTGAAGCTTTAAATTTGAAAAGTGTAGATCTTTTATTAGAAGATGAGTTGAAAATAAAAGAAACAAAAGTAGTAGAACAAAATGGAAGAAAAGTAATTCTTGTTGAATTAAAAGGAACACAAACAAAATATATGGATAATGGAACTTCAAATAAAGAAGGAAACATTATCAGTAAAGGTGCAAATATTGTTATAAAAGCAGATATTACTTTCAAGAGATTAACACCAAGTGCAAATTCTAATATTTACCTATATTACACAAATGAAAATACTATACTATTTGAAAAATATTACCAAAATCCAAACTTAAAAGCTAGAAGTGCAACTAGTGATACAGTACCAGTGGGGGTAGCAACAACTGGAGTTACAATTGTATCTCCAAATGGTGTAGTAGCTGAAAATCATATGACTGGATTTAAAACAAGTGGAAGCATTAGTAACTTAACAGCAGACAAACAAACTGAAAATATTGATGCAAATGGAAATGCTAAGGAAGTAACAATTGGTGGAACTGTTGTTAACAATTATGATAATAGTATTGAGAATGTAGTGATACTAGGAAGAACACCATTTAGCGGAAATAAAGCAATAGATGCATCAGTAGACCTTGGAACTAATTTCACAATGGCAATGAAAAATAAAGTAACAACAGGTGGTATTGATAGTAGTAAAATAAAAGTATATTACTCTACAAATGGAGAAGCAAATAAAAATTTAATAGATACGAATAATGGTTGGACAGAACAACCAACAAATTTAGCAGAAATCAGAAGTTACTTAATAGTAATCAGTGGAGAAATAGTAAAAGGTACACAAATTAGCTTTGATTACAAGGCAGACTTACCAGCAAATTTATCATATAACAAAGAAGCTTATTCAAATTATAAAGTATATTATGATAACAAAATGGCAGATGCTACTTTAGGAGAAACTAAAGTTGCAGGTGTTATTGGATTAACTACAGGTCAAGGACCAGAATTGCAAGTTAGCGTAAGTTCTAATAGCAATACAGCAAGAGAAGGGCAAATTGTTAGAATGAAAGCAACAGTTAAAAACAATGGTGATATAATAGCCCAAAATGCTAAATTGAAAATTACTGCACCTGAAGGAACTGTACATACAAGCGTGCCAGAAGGAACCAAGGGATATGCAGACAGCAATGAAAAAGAAAAAACAATCACACTTGGAGATATTAAAAAAGGTGAAACTATTGTAAAAGAATATGAATTGAGAATTAAAAAAGGTACTACTATTAAAGAGATAGAGCAAACATCAGGAAAAACAGAAGAAAAGAATTATGAAGAAGTAAATGAATATCCAGGTGATAAAGATATTTCAAATATTGTAAGAGTACTAGCTAATAATATGTCAGGAGAAATTAAGTCTGAACCATATACTTTAAAAATATTAAAAGGTGATTTGCAAATTGTCAATGTTCCTAATATTAATGAAGAAGTAGTATTACGTAATGGAGACAGCGTAATTTATAGAATGGAAGTAAAAAATATTTCTTATGATAAAGATTTAGATAATGTAACGTTAAGTATTCCACTTCCACAAGGAGTAAAAGTAAAAGAAGTTTATTATACTGAAGATACTTTTGGAATTAACAAAAAGACTGAAAATATTAGCCAAACTGAAAATAAGATATTGATTAATATAGGAAACTTGAAAAGTTCTATTAAATCTTTAAAAGAAACAGATAATGAGAGTGATGAACCTCAATTAATTAATATACGAGATACAGTATATGTATTCATGACATTAGAATTATCAAACTTTAGTGGAGAATCTCAGATTTTAGTAGAAGCAACAGCAGATGGGCTAGAAAAACATTATTCTAATAGCAGAAAGTTATTAGGAGAAACAATAAATTTAAGAATAGAACAAAAAGCATTAGACAACCAATATATTAAAGAAGGAAGTAATTATACTTATCATTTTACTATTGAGAATAATAGCAAAGTAGCTTCTATTTCAAATGTAATAGAGATGCCTATTCCAGAGGGATTAAAATTAGTGAAGGCAGAGTATACATATGATGGACAAACTAAGACTAATTCATCTGCAAGAGACGGAAAATTAACAATTAATATTCATAGTTTAGAAGCTGGCGGAAAGATTGAACTAGCAGTAACAGTAAAAGCAGACTTACTACCAGATAAAAATGATAAAGAGATTCTAACAGTAGCAACACTAGCAGCACAAGGTATTCAAACAATAGAATCTAACAGAGTAAAAGCAATTATTGAATATGATGAAGAAGCCCACAAAGGAAATCAAGGTGGAAGTGATAAGCCAACTCAAACAGGAAAACATAAAATTACAGGTACTGCATGGATAGATGAGAATAAAGATGGTAAACGAGATGAAACAGAAGAACTACTAGCAGGTGTACAAGTTGTATTATTGTATAAATCAAATAGTCAGATTGTAAAGGATGAAACAACAGGTGCAGAAAAAATTACGACTACTAATGGTAGTGGGAAATATGAATTTTCTAATTTAAAACCAGATGAATATTTAGTATTATTCCTATATGATGCAGGTAAATATAGTATTACAGATTATCAAAAAGAAGGGGTAGCAGAAAGCGTCAACTCTGATGCGACTAGTATGAAAATTGTATTAAATGGAGAACAAAGACAAGCAGGTGTAAGTAATACAATTAAAATTACGAATGATAATGTGAGAGATATTGATATTGGACTATTTGTAGCAGAAAAATTTGATTTAAGATTAGATAAATATATTAGCAAAGTAACAGTGACAACACCAAGCAATGGAACAAAAACATATAATTACAATAATTCAAAAATAACAAAACGTGAAATTGCAAGTAAAGATGTAGGAAATAGCAGTCTAGTTATTGAATACAAAATTGTAGTAACAAATGAAGGACAAGTAGACGGATATGTGAAAAAGATTATTGACTACTTACCAGAAAATACTAAATTTAGCAGTGAATTAAATAAAGACTGGTATATGTCAGACAATAATGGAGCAGTTTACAATACAGCTTTAGAAAATGAAAAAATATTACCAGGTGAAAGTAAAGAGGTAAGATTAGTATTAAGTTATGCAATTAATAGCAAAACAATAGGAAAAACAATTAATAATAATGCAGAAATTTATGAAAGCTATAATGAGCTTGGATTAGAAGATATTGACTCAATTGCAGCTAATAGATTAGAGTCAGAAGATGATATGTCAAATGCAGATGTCATCATTTCAGTAGCAACAGGTAAAGTAATTATCTATACAACTTTTGCATTAGCAATTATTGCCTTATTAGGATTTGGAGTTTTTGAAATTAAAAAACGTGTTTTAATCAAGAAAGAAAAATAGGAAGGAGGGAAAAATATGATAGATACAGAAAATAGAAAAGGAAAACGATATATATTACTAATACTATTACTTGCAATTATAGCAGTATTAGTAATACCAAATGTAATTGTATATACGATTCAAGGGATTACAAAAGATACGGCAGAAAAATTAGAATCAGATACAGAGTTTTATGCTATTGAAAATGTAAATTCGGTTAGTATCACTGGTGGTGATGGAAGTATTGAAGTCCATGGTACACATCTTTCAGGTATTGCTTTTGTACCAGGAAAAGTACTTTATTGTATTGAACATGGTGTAGCCTTTTGGCCAAAGAATCCAGGACCTACCTTAACAATTGCACAAGCGCAAAAATATGGATCTATTGATTCAACAGCTAAAGTATCATGGCCTAAAGTTCATGGTGCTCATAGAGAAAGAGAACATGAAGGAGAAAATACTTATCCATATTTAAGATGCGTAGGAAGTCATCAAAATCTTGTAGCTGCTGGAGGTTACCTTCCAGAAGCAGGATATATTTTAACATATCCAGACATGGGTGATGTTACTATGTATAAACAGATGGCTATATGGGCTACTTCATTAAATATTGGAAGACATGAAGTAGGAAACTCATTATATAATGAAGCAATACATTATAGAGAATTTCATGATCAAACAACAGATAATGGACAACATTATACGGATCCAGACATTAAAGTAACAGATGAAACAGAAAAAGAAAAGGTAACTATAAAAGCAAGTTATCAAGAACAAACTTTAACTGTTGGACCATTTTCAATAGACTATATTAATGGAGCTTATGATGATGTGGCTGTTGGAGGAATTTCCGACATGTATATGATAGGATACAATTCAGAAAATGAAATTGTTAAAGAAAGAATTGATATCAAAAAATATATTGATCCAGATGGAATTGGATATGAACCAGAATATTTTGAACCAAAGGAAGATGATAATTCATTTGTAGACTATTCAAAACAAGTATACCCAAAAGGAAAGTCAGCAGGAGAAGATACTTTCCAAGTAAAAATAGATAATCCAAATGCTGAATTATCAGCAGATTCAGACCCAAGTGAATATGTAACTAAATTAAAATTACATATTGAATTTAAATGGATGGGTGTAACAGAAGCTACTATATGTAAAATGCAAGGATACTATTACACTGTAAATTGGGAATGTGATGATCCATTCCATTGTCACCATTCACATAATAGTGGTTGTTATGATTGTGATGAAGACGGATGCTGGCTTGATTGTCCACATACCCATAGCAAAATGAAATGTTATGACTGTAATGCTAGGTCTTGGCTAACATCTACACCAATTCAAGATCACCTTAATTTACTAAAAGGAGAAAGAAAATTATTCAAGACAGAAATTGAAATTGACGCAGGAGATGATGATTCTTTCCCAATAACAATGGACTTAGGTGGTAAGGTATGGGAAGATGTACCAGAAGGTAAAGAAAGTCTTACAGATGGTATCTACACAGATGCTGATAGAGTTTTACCAAATGTAAAAGTAACAATTTATGATGAAGATGGAACAATGGTTAATTTAGAACCTACATCAGAAGATACTTCTGATGAGCAGATTATGACAAGAATTAATCCAACTTATACAGATGAAAAAGGTGATTACTTATTTAAAGGACTTGATCCATTAAGAAAATACTATGTAACTTTTGAATATAATGGACAAGTATATTTACCAACAGACTATAATAGAGATGTTGATGCTTATAATAGAGTTGATTGGTTCTGGACTTCAAAAGGTACAGAAAAATCAACAGATAGAGATACTTACGATAAAAACTTCTCAGAAATAGGCTCAAGCCCAGCTAACTATAAAGTACCAAGCAATTCAATGAAAATTGCACCACTAACAAATGGATATAATGAAGCTTTTTCACAATATGATTTAATGGGCTTTAAGATGACAGAGAATGGTGACTATGTACAAGAAACTAGATTGATAGACGGTTTTTATACTATTATAGATGGAGAAATTAAAGAAACAGAAGAATTCCAAGAAGGTGAAATCTCACAAGAAATTAAAGAATTTATTAGCAGAAACAGAAGGTCACCAGAAGAAAGCGATATGTTGAGAATATATAGAAACATTGCTGGCGGAGACAAAGAAATGCTAAGAAAGATTCAATTTATTGAAGATACTAAGATAGAATCTTATACAAAAGCAATGGATGTCATATCAGGAGGAGGAACAAGTAGACCAAATCCAGATGGAAGCGGCAGTGGAGGAACAACGACTGTAGTAAACAAAACAAAACTTCTAAGTGAAGTAGAAAATGCCATGAGACAGCTTAAAATTGTATATTATGATTTTGATGTAGAAATGCCAGAAGGAATTTGGACTCAAACAGTAGATCAAGAATTTGAAAACATTAGAAAAGATGATCCTATTCCAAATGCGGATCTTAACAAAATTGATGAAGTTTTAGAGAAATTCTTTACAATATTAGGCAATATGATTCAGCAAGATCTTAGAACAGACTATATTAATAACTATCGACCACAATCAAGTAGGTATAAATTAGTTAATTATTTAAGAGATAGTGTTATTAATAACTATAGACTTGCATTTACTAGAGCTGGAATGGATGAAACAAAATTGACCAATTTCAACTTTAAAATAGTATATAAGGACACAGAAAAAGTTGTACACGCAAATGATTTTACTTTTGATAGCGCAGTAACTACAAAAAAACGTTCAAAGAGTAATAATACAAATAGAGTAAGAGCAACTTCTAGAACAGCAGGATACGATTTATACCCAGTATATGATGATTTTATTATTAATAAAACAATAGATATGACATATGATACAGCAGAAGAAGCTAGAAGTTTAGAATATGACTTGACAGAAGAAACAATAGAAGGATCTGTATACAAGCCAATTTATCCAGGACAATTCTATGTTAACCAAGGACTATGGAGAAGACAAGAAGTTGATTTAGCATTAAGAAAAGATATTCTATATGCTGCTACTAGAATTAATGGTAAAACAGAAGTATATGAATACAATAAGAGAAATGAATTAACAGCAGAGCAAAAAGATGAATTAAGAAGATTAAGAGATATTTATGAACACAATGGTAGAAAGCCATCAGATTACCAAGCTTACTTAGCAGCAAAAGCGCAATTTGAACAAGCTAATAGACCAAATGACGGTAAAGAAGACTACTGGCAAATTCAATTAAGAATGAGGGACTACAACAATTACTATAGTGGAAATTATACAAAAGAACTTTATACAGCAGATTATAACTATAGGAGTGCTAACACAAATAAAGCAGGTGAAGATAAGGAATTACAACTATATGTAACCTATAAAATTACAGTAAGAAATGTGTCAGAGAGTATCTTGGGAGAAATCACAGAAATTGTTGATTACTTTGATAAGGACTATACATATAGAGACGACTTATCTTGGGTAATGTATAAACGTGATAGTAATAGTAATAACTTAGAAGAAATTAACTTTACTGAATCAGATTACTATGACACGATAGACAATTTAAAACTATCAGATAAAATTAGTAGTAACAATAAAGGAACACAAAGTAGTACTTCAGGACAATATGAAGCAAGAAGCAGTGAGTGTAGAAGTGATATGACATCAGACTATAATGATATTTACATCAAAGGTTTAGCTGGTAAGAAACTAGCAAGTGGTGAAGAAGCATTCATTTATTTAACATTTGAAGTAAATAAACAAAATGGAAAGATTATCACAGATGAAGACAATACTTTAAAACAAAATTATGTAGAAATTAATGGTTATAAAACATATTACAAAGATGGAACACAATTACCAAATGGCGTAACAAAAGGAAGCAGTGATGTAGCAGGATTGATAGACATTAACTCAACACCAGGTAACTTATGCAAGAAAGATTTAGAAGGTAATAAATACGAGAAGAACTTTGAAAATGATACGGATCGTGCAAAGAGCATTAAAGTAATTGTAAAAGAAGACTTTATTAGAAGTATTAATGGTAATGTGTGGGAAGACCAAAGAACTCAAACCGTATCACAAGCTATTATTGGTGATGGTATGAGACAAGGTAGTGAGATTGGAGTTACAGGAGCTACTGTAGAATTAGTAGAAAGACTAGAAAATGGAAGCGAATATGTATGGCAAACAACAAAAACACAAAATGGTAAATACGAATTCAAAACAGATAAAGACAACAAAATCTACATTATACCAGGTAACTACTTCATCAGATTCCACTATGGAGATACAACAGCAACAGCTAATACAACTGCAAATGGTGGTTCAAATACAACTTCATATAATGGTCAAGACTTCAAGTCAACTGTATATCAAAAAGATATGAAGAATGGCAAGGAACTTGACGAATATAAAGATACTAAGATAGAAGGATATGATGGAAAATATCAAGGAACAGAAGTAGGCTATTATGATATTAAGCAATTAGATACTTTAAGGGGAAGCGGAAACAATTTCTCAGATGCTAAAGATATTTGGAGTGAAAGAGAAAAAGTAATTAATTATAGTAATAACCAAGTAACTAATGGAAAAGCTGAAATTTTAGCATCACCATATACAACAGGAAATACTGCAGAACTAATTAACAATACAAAAATGACTGCTGTAACAGGATTAATTGTGCTAGAAGGAGAATATAACAGAACTGGAACAGACGGAGATGCCAACACAAGTAATGGTGAAAATAATTACAAATATGGTAACGACTATAATGGAAAATATACTCTAAATGATGTAGATTTAGGTATTACAGAAAGACCAAAAGCAGCATTAGAATTAGGCAAACAGATAACCAATGTTCAAATTAAATTAGCGAATGGAAATATCCTATTTGATGCTAATAAAGGTATGACAGATTTACAATGGAGATCTGGAAGTCCATATAAATTAAATGAAGGCATTAAAAACCATAAATATCCAGAATATTATGGAGCAAGCCAAGACCGTTATGCTTACAGGACTTCAGTAAAAGCTTTAGTAGATAGTAAGTATGACAGCCAAGGAAATAATGGATTAATTGTAGCAACTATGGATGAAGAATTAATGCAAGGAGCTAATATTAAAATTAGTTATTTACTAACTGTTACTAACGTAGGAGAAACAGACTACGAAGGACAAGACTTCTACTATAAAGGAACAGGAGCAGGCACAATAGTTACAACAAAAGCAGATATTGTTGCAGACTATGTAGCAAATAACTTAAACTTTAAAACAGATAATAACAATGGAACCGGCTGGCAAATAACAGATAGCAATGCTCTAGAATTAAGTAATGATGCTAAAGCAGGAGCAACAAAATACAATAATATTATTAGAACATCAAACTTAAATAAAGCATTAACACCAGGAGATGACACAACAGTAGGACTAGTATTAACACAATTAATCAACCCAGAAAACAGTACAGATGATAAAACATACGACAATATTGCAGAAATTACTACTATTTCAAATACCGTAGGTAGAAGAATGGCATACTCAATTCAAGGTAACCAAGACCCAACAAAGACACCAGCAGAAGTAGATAGTATTAAGTCAGAAAGAGTAACTATTTTACCACCATTTGGTAGTGGAAATATAATAGTATATATTGCAATAACAGCAGGTGTTTTAGTAATCTTAGCTGCAGGAATAATAGTCATTAAGAAAAAAGTATTAAATAAATAATAAATGCCTAATGATTAGAAAAGGAAGAGCAAGATAACAATCTTGTTCTTCTTTTGTGCTATTTATTTTGATAATTTAAACAAATGATATTGACATTTAATGGTATGTATTGTTAAAATATAACAAAGTGTTATAGAACGATTGATGAAAAAAATATAATAAGAACTAGAACATTTTTCATTAAATTAGGAAATAGTAAAACAAAAGACTTATGCAATGGATTGAGAAAAAATAACAAAATACAAAGTGCATAAAAGGAACACGGAGGAACAAAAATGAGAGAAAAAAATATAAACCTTGAAACAGTTGAGGCTGTACACACACACACACACACACACAAGTAATTCTATAGAAAATAATAGAAAGAATAAATTAGCGAATAACCAGAGTAACTTAGTTGTATGTATCAAACATGCTACAACAGGTATTACTCTGGTTGCTTTGGTTGTAACAATAGTTGTTCTTTTAATTCTAGCAGGTATTACACTTACTT
>JAAWKZ010000029.1 GCA_022797635.1 Clostridia bacterium | reverse complement strand
TTCTTGCTTTTCTATATATTCAAAATATTCATCTGCATCAAACGTTCCTAATCCATCTATGAAGACTGGTTCTTTTGCTAATTCTAATCTTTCTTGCCAACTTGCTATATCTGCTTTTAGTTTTGCATCTGATGCTTTTTTGAATATTCCATTATCTCCCATTACATACATAATTGTAATTCCTGCTAGAATAAGTAGAACTACTATTGTTACTACTAATGCTATAAGAGTAATAGCATGTTCATTCTCCTTTACTATTTTCTTATTTTTCATGTGTTTTTTCCCCCATTTTTTACTTTTGTTTTATTATTCTCAAAATTTTCATTAATTATACCAATTTGCTTTATCAGTGTCAATGATATTTTATCACTTATAATATATTGTTTTTTATTCCATAAAATTAGAAAATATAACATATAATAGTAATTATAATACATTTTGTTTACTAGTATAATTTAAGTTCAAGATAATATTTAGGAGAATATATGAAAGAATTAAATTCAGAAGAATTATTTAATATAATTGGTACAAATGTAAAATACTATAGAAAATTATATAATTTAAATAGAGGAAAAATGACACAAGAAAATCTGGCTGAACTTGTTGATGTTTCCACTGCTCTAATTGGTAATTTAGAAAGTGAAAAAATTTCACAAGGTATTAGTGTTGTTACATTATGGAAAATCAGTCAAGCTTTAGAAGTTCCAATAGAAAATTTATTTGATAAAACGAGACAAAATAGGAAGACTAGTTAATTCTAGTCTTCCCATTCTAATTCATAATCTGAAATTTGTACCCAATCTCCATTTTGAATTCCAAGTTCTTTTAATTTTTGATTGATTCCCATTTCATTTAGTCTTCTATGGAAATAGTGTAATGACTCATTATCTGCCAAGTTAACGGTTCTCATCAGTTTTTCTACTACTACACCTGAAACAATATATATCCCCTCTTCTTTTCTAACACTAATTTTTTCTGTTTCTTGTAAAGTATATACCTTTGTCTCCATTTTTATTTCCACTAAATCTTCTTTTGGTAAAGTCTTTAATACTTCTGAAACTCGTATCATTAATTCTTTAATACCTTGTTTTGTAGCTGCAGATATTTTGTAAATTTCTATCCCTTTTTCTTTGGCCATTTTTTCTAACTCTTGATATAAAGTTTCATCTTGCATACTATCTACTTTATTTGCTACTACAATTTGCTTTCTCTGACTTAATTTTTCACTATATTTCTTTAATTCTTCATTGATAGTATTAAAATCTTGTACAGGATTTCTTCCTTCTATTCCGGATACATCAATTACATGAAGTAATAATCTAGTTCTTTCAATATGACGTAAAAATTGAATACCAAGCCCAATACCTTGACTTGCTCCTTCAATAATTCCTGGAATATCTGCTATAACAAAACTGTCTCCATATTCTCCTTTTACAACACCTAAATTAGGCTCTAATGTTGTAAAATGATAGTCTGCAATCTTAGGAGTAGCATCAGTTACAACAGACAACAAAGTAGATTTACCTACATTTGGAAAGCCTAATAAGCCAACATCTGCTAATAGTTTTAGTTCTAAAATAAATTCCTTTTCTTCCCCTTTTTCTCCCTCTTGCGAAAAATGAGGTGCTTGTCTAGTAGATGTGGCAAAATGAGAATTTCCTTTTCCTCCTCTTCCTCCTGCTAAAATTAATTCTTTTTGACCTAATTCTGATAAATCAGCTAAGACTTTTCCTGTTTCTACTTCTTTTACAATGGTTCCCAAAGGCACTTTAATTACTAAATCTTCTCCACTTTTTCCATATCTATGTGCTCCTTCTCCATTTTTTCCATTTTCAGCCTTGAACTTTTTTTGATAACGGAAATCAATTAAAGTATTTCTATCTTGGTCTACTTCGAAATAAACACTTCCACCTTTTCCTCCGTCTCCACCATCTGGTCCACCTGCTGCTACATATTTTTCTCTACGAAAAGAAACAGCACCATCACCACCATTTCCTGCTTTTGCAATTATTTTCACATAATCTGTAAACATTAACTTATATCCCTTCTAACTTCTCTCTTAATTTTTTGAATTCTTGTATATAATCATTCTTTATTTTTTGATAAATTTCTCTTGAAGATCTTTCATCATATAAATGTGCAAGAGCATTTCTTGAAAGCATTATCTCTATCCACTTTTCTCCATCTTCAATAATACCGTGTCTAAATCCAATTTGAATATTCTCTCTTGGACTTCCTGTCTTATCTACTAATCCTAAATATTCCAATGCATCTTTTACAGTTTTCCATGCCAATTCAAATGTAAATTCAAACCTATGTAAAACGCCATCTATTACAATTTCACTCTCTGTTTCTTGTAATGCTTCCTCTAATCTATCTACTGCGTTTTTATAATCCTTTAAACGCTCCTGAAATCTATTCATATAAAATTCCTTCCTTATCAATGGATTCTTTTAACTCTTGCTTTTCTAATTGTCCATAAAACACAATATCTACCATATAAGGTATATTGAGTAAATCAAAATCATTTAAAATTGCTATCCTATCTTTTTCTGTAATATTTCCTCTTACAGCAATATCAATGTCTGAATTTTCTTTATAATTTCCTCTTGCTCTTGAACCATATATTTGAAATTCATAATTAGAATATTTTTGTACTACCTTTTTAATTTCTTGATAAGTATTTTGTGGCAATCCATACTTCATTTTTCTTTCCTCTTTATTCAAAATAGTCTAATTTCATAGCTTTTTTAACCTTTTTCATAGTTTCTTTCGCTGTCTGTCTTGTTTTTTCTGTTCCTTCTATTAATATTTTTTCTACCAATTCTGGATGTTCTTCATAATATTTTCTTTTTTCTCTCATTGGCATTAGGAATTGGTTTGCATTTTTAGCTAATTGCTTCTTGCAAGCCACACAACCTCTTGCTCCTGCTTTGCATTCTTCACAAACACATTTTACCTCTTCATTTGTGCTAAATAGCTTATGGTAATATGCTACCATACATATATCAGGATGTCCTGGATCGTCTTTCTTTATTCTTGCAGGGTCTGTTACTGCACTCATAATCTTTTTATTAACTTCTTCTTCTGAATCTGATAAATAAATAGCATTTCCTAATGATTTTCCCATTTTATCATTTCCGTCTAATCCTTTAATTCTCTTATATTGAGATAATACTGGTTCTGGTTCTTCCAAAATTTCTCCATAAATACTATTAAACTTTCTAACAATTTCTCTACATTGTTCAATTAATGGCAATTGGTCTTCCCCAACAGGTACTATTGTTCCTCCTACCACTGTAATATCTGCTGCTTGGCTTACTGGATATCCCAAAAATCCATAAGTAACACTCTCTCCAAAAACTTCTTTTTTTTGTGCAATTTCAGTTTTAACTGTTGGATTTCTTTCTAGTCTTGCAATTGTTACTAAGTTTGAATAAAAAACTGTCAGTTCTGCTGTTTCTGGTATCATGGACTGAATATATATAGTTGTTTTCTCTGGATCAATCCCAATTGATAAATAGTCTAAAACAACTTCTCTCACATTTTTCCTTACCTTTTCTGGATTATCAAAATTGTCAGTTAATGCTTGCACATCTGCAATTAAGATATATGGATCATATTTTCCACTATTTTGCATCTCCACTCTTGTTTTTAGAGAACCAAAATAATGACCAATGTGTAATCTACCTGTTGGTCTATCACCTGTTAACATACGTTTTTTCTTTTCTTCCATTTTACCATCCCTTATCTATCTTTTATATTAATCTATTTTATTAGCATTTCCATTATACTGGATTTTACTTAAATTTACAAGGTGTAATATGGAGAAATAGTAATTAGTTTTATTATAAAAAAGATGATATAGTTTTGCTATTTACTAAATCATCTTTTTATTTGTTTTATATCAACATATTCATTTTAACTCCTCTGCTATTCGTACATAAAGTGATTTTTCTTTCTGAATATTCAAAAAGTGGCCACGAAGTACCTTTTCGAGTGTTTAAAACATATCATTTTACCAAAATCAAATCTAGATGCAAAAACCAGGTGCAACGCCAATGTTGCGGCTCGCACCGCCGTTGCTGCTATTACCGTAGCTGTCGAAATCACAGAAGGTGCTACTGCTGTCGTACGAAGGCGAACGAAGCCACCACCAGCCCGCACTGCCTGAGAAGTTTATTTTCTTTACGCGGTTCGTGCTATTCGTGTTCCATACCTCTGTTACTCCTTGGTAATATTTATACTGACTTCCCTCTGATGTGATTGCATAGCCGAATGTTCCACTCCCATTATATCCGTTATTTACTACCTCACTTGCGGCTAATAACCATAAATAATCATTACATGTTGTTACACTACTTGCGTTATCATATATTTCAATGTACTTCTTCTTTACCTGTTTTATATATGCTTTATTACTTAGTTTTTCTTTTCCTTCTTCTCCATTTAAAAACGTCCTCATTGTTGTATTTGCCCAACCTCCTGAATTTGTATCGTCTCCATTCATGCTCTTGTATGTGCTTCCTGCCATGAAGTCTACGAACTCAAAACTAATACTTGCCTTTTCATGTGTTCCTCCATATACTGTTTGGTCTACTAAATCATCGTGCTTAAATCCTAGCACTCTTACTCTTCTAACTTCTCCTTCATATCCTACTTCAAACAAATCTCCTGTACTAATACTATATTTTTTATTATCTAGTATTACTGTTACTTTCTCTGTATCGCTCGTGATAATATCATCTTTAGCGATTTCTTCTGCTATCTTTTCGATCTTCGCCCAGTCTGATTTGATGTTTTCAACTGGCACTTCTTCTGGACCTGTTGGAGTATCTGTCCCTTCTCCATTTCCTATTCCATTCATATATTTATCTACCATATTATCTACTTCGTTCATATATTCTTGTTCATTTTTTATGGCTTCTGCTGTTTTATCCTTCGCATCTTGCGCCT
>JAAWKZ010000010.1 GCA_022797635.1 Clostridia bacterium | reverse complement strand
ATTAGTCTTAGATTCTGACTATTATCAAAAAGAAAAGGGATTATGGATTGATAAAAGTGAAGATACAGATTACATGAAAAAGAAATTGAAAGATTGTGATAGTATCAAAGTAGTTGGCATTATCAAACAGAATAAACAAAGTACTGCAATGGCTATGGATACAGGAATTGGTTATATAAAAGAATTGAAGGAATATGTTATTAATGAGACAAATAAAGCCAAAATCGTGAAAGAACAGAAAGAAAAGAAAGATATTAATGTATTTACAGGACTTAAATTCCCAAAAGAAGGAGAGAAGAAAGAGTTTAACTTTAATGATTTAAGTAATGAGCAAAAACTATCGATTAGCCAAATGAGTAGTGAAGAGATTGCGAAGGTAATGCAGACTTATACAGAAAATCAAAATGCGACCTATGAAAATAATCTAAAAATATTAGGTGCAATTGATTTAGAAAAGCCAACTTCTATTTCTATTTATCCAAAGAATTTTGAAAGTAAAGAGGCCGTTAGCAAAGCGATAGAAGACTATAACCAAAAACAAAGAGATGCTGGAAAAGATGAAAATGTAATTAACTATACAGATTTAGTTGGTACAATGATGAAATCCATTACACAAATTATTGATGCGATTAGTTTTGCGCTGATTGGATTTGTTAGTATTTCTTTGGTAGTTTCTTCTATTATGATTGGAATTATTACCTATATTTCAGTATTGGAGAGAACAAAAGAAATTGGAATTCTAAGAGCAATTGGAGCTTCTAAAAGAGATATTTCAAGAGTATTTAATGCAGAGACTTTTATTATTGGTTTAATTGCTGGGCTTATGGGGGTAGGAATTACCATGCTAATGACTATTCCAATTAATTCCATCATTCTAGCTGCAACAGAAGTATCTATCCATACCACTTTAAAGGCAACGCATATGGTAGGGCTAGTACTAATTAGTTTAATATTGACGATAATAGCAGGATTAATTCCAGCAAAGGTGGCTAGCAAGAAAGACCCTGTGGAGGCTTTGAGGACGGAATAAAACTTATTTGATTGAAAAAAAGTGTGTAGTGAGAGAAAATTAATCTTGCCACACATCTTTTTTATTGAAATATTTAATGAGAGTTATCCAACTTTTCAAAAGCTAAACCAATACAAAAACTAATCATAAAGAGAAGAATAGATAAAATACCCTGACCAGTAAATTCTATACCTGGATAGAGCACAAAAATAGAGCCTAATACAAAACCAATAATCGCATAAAACGTTTGAGAGTAATACTTGTCTAATAAAAATTGAATCATTTTCAAAAATAAAATACTTCCTAATAAAACTCCAATTCCCATTGGAAATAAAATAGCAAAATTAGCAGTAGCAACAGCGTTTAGGTAATGTGAGTATACACCTAAGCACATAAGGATAACAGTACTGCTTACTCCTGGAACAACAATACCAATAGACATTGCAAATCCAGCTAATACAAAATAGAAAAAAGAAATACTATTGGTGTCAATTTGAATAAGAGCAGGTAAAACGGTTTCTAACCTAATAGACAAAAGACCAATACCAAAAGCAGCAAGTAAGAAAATGCTATAATGAAGTCGAAATCTTTTTTTCTGATTAGCTTGTTTAAAAAGAATAGGGAGAGAGCCACATATTAAACCAATAAAACAAAAACTAGTTGGCATAGGATAACTTGCAAAAAGAAAATTTAAAATTTTGCCTACTAAAAAGACTCCTGTTGTTCCACCTAAACCAATAGGAATGAGAAACAGAAAGTTTTTCTTAAAATTCTTGAATAAATTTAATACACTGTTGACTAATTTTTCATAAATGCCAAAAATAACACAAAAGACGCCACTGCTAATGCCGAGGAAGGATAGCTCCACTGCCAATTAAAATACCTTTACAATAGTCAAATAAAAACTTCATAGAAAACCACCTCTTCATTTGATAAAAGGTATGCAAAAAAAATGAAAAAAATTCAAAAAAGTTCTTGACAAAATGAAATATAGCATTTATAATAATACTTGTTCAAACGAAATGCAGGTGTAGTTCAATGGTAGAATTCCAGCCTTCCAAGCTGGCTATGCGGGTTCGATTCCCGCTACCTGCTCCATTATAATATATATTAAAAATCAACTTTTTAAAAGTTGATTTTTTTATTTAAAGAACTAGGAGGAAAAAGTGCTTAAATATTCGAATAATGAAATACAGATGAAGAACTAGTCAATTCGATTCACTCAAAAGAAAATGATGAGTTAGAATATATGGGAGCTATTATATATGGGGATACAAAAGAAGTAGATGAAATAACTGGTAAATTTCAATTATGGAGAATAGATTAAGAGTATAATTAGTTAAAATAAAGAAGGGGTGCTTGGGAATTTTATTTCCTAAGTATCCCTTCTGGCTATATAACTTAGATAACCGTTTGTGGAAAAACGAATAAAATACTATTGTGTGTGAAGTCCAAAGTCAAGAGTGAAGTCCAGAGGCAAGCACAGAAGGCATGTAGGTTTGTCGATACCATGCTTAGAAATAATTTCTACTGCATTTATGCCCTCATATTGAAGTTCATTTTTCAATTTTTGCTTTTCTCTCCAACAGAGTTCCTTTCCATCTTTCTTCCGAACATACAGATATGCTGCTTTACCTTTTTCGTACCGTTTGGTACGTACCATGAATTCAATGTCTAAGCCGTCTACAATCTCGTTTTCCCATTCTTTCCCTTCAGGAAGAATAGTAGTGTCTATGATACTGAAAGGAAATTGAGATTTTTCAACTATCCAGATATGATAGAGATTTGCTTGGTCTACAAGATTTTCCTCGTTGGGAAGAACCTCCATGGCAATGGTGTCAGATCGATTAATGAGCTTACTTACAATTTGTACTTTTTCACTGTAAGTTGGTTCAGCAGAATAGATAAGGGCCTTGGTTTGATTTCTTGCTGCTTCTAATACATCAATTTTTTTCACAGTAAGATGAGTGGTAGCTCCAAAACGTCTTTTGCCCAAAGCATGCATTTGAATGACGAATACCATTTTGGGCTGAAGCCATTTCCACATTTCATCAATGGGCTCGGCGCTGACAGCTGATAATATTAGATTTGTACGTTCTAATTCCTCCTTAGAAACCCGAAGCCACTCTGACAATGCCTTTCTGTTTTTTGCTGGTCTTATTGTTTTCACCGTTTTTTCCTCCTAAAAAAGTATAATATATTAATTTTACCACATTTTTACTGATATTTCAATTATTACAAGACATGAGAAAAATAAAAAATGAGAAATTTTGGAAATATATTTGACAAAAAAAGGAAAACATAGTATAATAGATCTTGTGGTGCATTATTCTAGTCGCATAAATAATATGAAGGTGGGGCTAAAAATCCACTAATTGTGTGAAAAGCACTTTATATATTCTGCTTTCTTCGCCCAGATGAGGGTGGGTATATAATTTAAGATTTAAGGAAAGTTGTAATGGCATACAATGAAATTCCTTTTGTCGATTGCAAATAAAAATAAAGCGCATGTCGTGAGTGATAATATGGGATAGCGTAATCTGTTTTGAAAATATTATTGCAAAAGCGAATAAGTATTATCTTATATGTGTTAGGGAAAACCTCTAGAGTGTTAATATCACAAGGATTAAGGTACGGACTAAGTGGCAATCGAGTCATTAAGCTGGTAACACTTAATTACTTTTCTGAAAGAGAAATCGCCCATGGGTAACCTAAGGTGAAAAGTAGAGAAATTCAACTCGACCTAAGCCGTAAAATTAATTTGTGAGATACCATGATTTTTTATAAAAACTTTTGAAGAAAGAGTGAAGATTTAATTGAAAGATAAATGGATTATTCAAGTATTTATTATTTCATTCATTTTATCAGCAATATTTAGTGGACTATCGTCCTTATTGTCAGACATTAATGTCATTGTTTTATTCGTAATTATTCTCATTGTTATTGGAATTGGTATATTATTTGATATGATTGGTGTTGCTACATTGACAGCAGAAGAAGCGCCTTTTCATGCTATGAGCTCGAAAAAAATAAAAGAAGCAACAGCATGCATTAATTTATTAAAAAATAGTACAAAAGTTTCTAGCGTTTGTAATGATATTGTAGGAGATATTTGTGGTATTGTCAGCCGGTGGGTTAGGTGCAACTTTGACAGTGTATTTAACGACAGCATGTCTTATGAATGCTTTATTAGCAAGTATTTTAGTAGCGTCTTTTATTTCAGCATTGACTGTGGGAGGAAAAGCATATTTTAAAACGATTGCAACTAAGAAAAGTGATAAAATAGTACTTGCAGTAGGAAAAATTATGCAAGTATTTACGAAGCTAAAATAAATATAATTGAAATGAAAACTACAATTTCTGAATGATAGAGTTATTCAGAAATTGTAGTTTTTTATCGTTAAAATTTTTAAGTAATTTGTTGACACATTATGACATATATTGATGCAATATAACAAAATATTATATAAAACGAAAAATTGTAATGGTCATTAGAGGGGCATCAGGTTCAAAACTAATTGTAATAACACTATCGTGTAAGCTTTTATCTATCATATATAAATCTGAATAACATTTTCTCCTACACTAACAGCAACTCCATTTTCAAACAATATTTTATTACTATTTACATAAAAATCCTGTTAATGACTAAATTATAAACTATTTATAAGAAAAAGAAAAGAGCTTGAAAGAAATAAATGATTGAGATATAATGTGAAACAAAAAAGGAGTGAAGATTATGCCATCATTTCAAATTCATTTAGCAATAGCAAAGAGATATATGGAGAAACATAAAATAGAAGATAAAGAAGCGTTTATAGAAGGGAGCATTGCGCCAGACTTTGTAAAACCAAAAGAAATTAGTCATTATACAATACCTGTTCAAACAGAAGTATTATGGGATCATTTAGAAGCAAAAGTGGATTTGAATAGATTTTTAAAAGAAAATAAAATTAAAACAGATTATGATAAAGGTGTTTTATTACACTTAGTAACGGATAAAATATTCTATACAGAATTTTATAGTAAGGAATTTATAGAAAATACAAATTATCATCAATTTACAGAGAACTTATATACAAGTTATGATCAAACTAATGAATATTTAGAAGAGAAGTATCACATTATGTTAAAAAAAGAATTAGCAGAAAGAATTGATAAAGAAATTGAAGGTTCTAAGAAACATCAAAAAGTATCTGCAGAAGCTGGGAAGAATATTTTGCCATTAGACAAATTAGATGCTTTTATTGAAAGAATGTCTAATATGAATTTAGAAGAATATATAACAAAAGAATAAATATAAAATACAAAGGGCAAAATAATGAAATGAGGAGGATACGAATGGAAAAAAACAAAAAAGAGTGGTTTAACCAGTCTGTAGAAGAAATAGAAGAAAGACTTCAAGTAGAAGAAACACAAGGATTATCAGAAGAGCAAGTTACAAAAAACAGAGAGATTTATGGATTAAACGAGTTAGCAACCAAAAAGAAGAAGAGTTTATTCGTGAAATTTTTAGAGCAATTTAAAGATTTTATGATTATTATTTTAATTATTGCAGCCATTATTTCAGGAGTAGTTGGTTATTATGAGGGAGAAGGAATTACAGATTCCATTATTATCTTAATAGTGGTTATTGTCAATGCCATTATTGGTGTAGCTCAAGAGAACAAGGCGGAGAAATCATTAGAAGCTTTACAGAAGTTAAGTTCTCATGTTGTGAAAGTAATGCGTAGCCGGAAATATAACATTAGTACCTTCTAAAGAATTAGTACCAGGAGATATTGTGGTGCTAGATACAGGAGATTATGTGCCTGCAGATTTGAGAATTATAGAAGCAGTGAATTTAAAATCACAAGAAGCCTCTTTGACAGGTGAGTCTGTTCCAGTAGAGAAAAATACAGCAATAATTGAGAAAGAAAAAGTAGGGATTGGGGATAGAACCAATATGCTATTTTCTTCTAGCTTAATCACGTATGGCAGAGGAAAAGGAATTGTTGTAGAAACAGGAATGACAACAGAAGTAGGAAAAATTGCAGGAATGATTAACGAGGTAGAAGATACAGAGACACCACTTCAACAAAAGTTAAATAAATTAGGAAAAGTATTGGGAATAGCTGCCATTGTGATTTGCGTTTTCATTTTTGGAATAGGTTTACTTTATGGAAAAGACCCAATGGATATGTTTATGACAGCGGTTAGTTTAGCAGTAGCAGCAATACCAGAAGGGCTAGCAGCAGTATCTACCATTGTTCTTGCAATTGGTGTACAAAGAATGGTAAAAAAGCATGCCATTGTGAAAAAGCTACCAGCAGTGGAGACATTGGGAAGTACAACTGTTATTTGTTCAGATAAGACGGGAACATTAACACAAAATAAAATGACAGTCAAAAAGTTGTTCTATAATAATCAATTAGTAGAAAGAGAAAACATCAATACAAATGAAACAGTAGAAGAACTAGAGAAGTTAGTATATATTAGCATGTTTTGTAATGATACAAAAGTAGCGTCTGACAAAACATTAACAGGAGACCCAACAGAAACAGCTTTAATTGATATGGCTTTTAACTTAGATTTTCAACCAGCAGTGTTAGAACAATATCCACGTGTAAAAGAATTGCCATTTGATTCAGAAAGAAAATTAATGACAACAGTTCATAAGCTAACTGATAAATATGTAGTATACACAAAAGGTGGAGTAGATGAATTATTAGCGAGATGTGATAGCTATGTGATAAATAATGAAGTGAAGCAAGATTTAGAAAGTTTCAAACAAGAAATTACAAAACAAAATGAAGTAATGGCAAAAGATGCTCTTCGTGTACTTGCTATGGGATATAAAGAAATAGACCATGAGCCAACAGATGAAGAAATGAAGACTATAGAAAATAATTTGACATATGTTGGTATGGTAGGAATGATAGATCCGCCGAGAGAAGAGGTAAAGGACGCAGTTGCAAAATGTAAAAGAGCTGGTATTAAAACTGTAATGATTACAGGTGACCACAAAGTCACTGCAATTGCAATTGCAAAGGCATTAGGTATTTTAGAGAGTGAAGAAGAAGCGATTACAGGGGCAGAACTAGAGGAAATGTCTGATCAAGACTTAATTGCAAATGTAAGGAAATATAGTGTGTATGCTAGAGTATCTCCTGAGCATAAAGTACGAATTGTAAAGGCATGGAAAGAAAATGGAGAAATTGTAGCCATGACGGGTGATGGTGTCAATGATGCACCAGCCTTGAAAACAGCTGATATTGGTTGTGCTATGGGAGTTGTAGGAACTGATGTAGCAAAAGAAGCAGCAGATGTTATTTTAACAGATGACAATTTTGCGACTATTGTATCTTCGGTAGAAGAAGGTAGACGTATTTATGATAATATTTTAAAAGCAATCCAATTTCTATTATCTAGTAATGTAGGAGAAATCATCATTTTATTTGTTGCAATATTAATTACTCCATTACTTAGTAAATGGTTCCATATAGATGTGAATTTAATTGTGCCATTACTTCCTATTCATATTTTATGGATTAATTTAGTAACAGACTCTTTGCCAGCACTTGCTTTAGCAGTGGATCCAGCAGAAAAAGATATTATGGATAGAAAACCAATTAAGCCAAAACAAGGCGTATTCACCAAAGGAATGACATGGAGAGTCATTTATCAAGGAATTATGATTGGCCTTATTACACTTGTTGCCTTTATTATTGGTTTAGCAACACCAGTGGATCAATTACCAATGGTAGAAGTGACAGATAACGAGGGTGTGATTAGGACTTTATCAGAGGAAGAGGTAAGAGTGGAAATAGGGCAAACTATGGCATTTACAGTTTTAGCACTTTCGGAGTTAGTCCATGTATTTAATATTAGAAATAATAAAAAGTCTATCTTTAAAACAGGAATTTTTAGTAATCGCAAATTAATTTTAGCAAATTTGGCTTCAGCACTATTGATGCTAGTGATATTAATTGTGCCTGCGTTAAGAAACATTTTCAGTATTCCAGTATTACCAGTAATGAATATTATTGAAGTTGTAGTTTTAATATTTATTCCAATTGTGGTTGTGGAATTGTTTAAATTGTTTAAGATTAATACGACGAAAGATGAAGTGTAAAAATTAAAAAAATCTTAAATCTAAAAAAATACCTTAAATTAACTATTAATTTTTTTATGAATAGTATATACTATAGAAGAAAATTGTCGATTTAAGGTGTTTTTTTATGATAATATATGACATTGAAAGTTTTGAAAAAAAGAAAAGTAAAAAATGGATTTTTTGGACTATACTGATAGGAATAATTGTTATTGGTATAGCTATTTTTGGTGGAATAAAAACAGCAGAATATGTGGCAAATCAAAAAGAGCAAAAAGTAGCTAGAGGGGATAAAAAGGAAGAAAATAAGGATACCAATAATTCAAATAATGAACAACAAAATACAAATAATCAAAAAGGTTTGACAAAAGAACAATTGAAAGCAATAGATAATATTTATGATAGTAAAGAAAAGATAGCGTTTCTTACCTTTGATGATGGTCCTTCCAGTAATGTTACACCAAAAATATTAGATGTATTAAAAAAAGAAGATATTAAAGCGACGTTTTTTGTATTAGGTACTATGGCAAAAGCAAATCCAGAAGTATTAAAAAGAGAAAAGGAAGAAGGCCACTATATTGCAAACCATAGTTATTCTCATGTTTATCCAAAGGTATATGCTAATGAAAATAAGCCGTTAGAAGAATATAACAAGACAAATAAAATAATACAAGATGCACTAGGTGATAGCAGTTATCAATCTAATCTTTTCCGTTTCCCAGGTGGATCAGTAGGTGGATATTATGACAAACTAAAACAAAAAGCAAAAAAGAAGTTTCGAGAAAAAGGCATTTCCTCTCTAGATTGGAACTGCTTAACAAATGATTCAGATGGTGCAGAAACAAAACAAGCCATTATGCAAAATTTGAAAGTAACAAGCAAAGGAAAGAAAAGTTTAGTAATATTAATGCATGATGCTCCGAATAAAGATTTAACAGCCAAAACATTACCAGATGTTATAAAATACTTAAAAGGACAAGGTTATAGTTTTAAAAGTATATATGATGTGATAGAATAAAAACAAAAAAATGAAATATAGATACCATTAGATAGATATAATAGAAAAGGAGTAGAAAAATATGCTATATGATGTGATTATTGTAGGAAGCGGACCTGCAGGAATTTCAGCTTCGCTATATGCAAAACGTAGAAAATTATCAGTTCTTGTTATTTCCAAAGGAAAAGGAGCTTTAGGTAAGACAGAGCAAATAGATAACTATTATGGATTTTCTAAAGGAATTTCAGGAAAAGAACTATATCAAAATGGTATAGAGCAAGCAAAAATGTTAGGAGTAGAATTAATAGAAGATGAAGTAGTAGCACTCAACTACTTAGAAAACTTTGAAGTAGAAACAGTTAATTCACAATATACTGCAAAATCTGTTATTCTAGCAACAGGAACGAATCGAGTAACACCTAACATTAAAGGAATTCGAGAATTTGAAGGAAAAGGAGTTAGCTATTGTGCCATTTGTGATGCATTTTTCTTTAGAGGAAAAGATGTAGCAGTTCTAGGAAATGGAAATTATGCAATTCATGAAATGGAACAATTAAAACCAGTAGTAGCATCAGTATCTATTCTGACAAATGGAGAAGAAATGATAGAAAATAGAGATGTAGAGGTGGACATAGATAGTAGGAAAATTCGAGAGTTTAGGGGAGATGGGAAGTTAGCAGAAATAGAATTTGAAGATAATACTAAAAAACAAGTACATGGTGTTTTTGTAGCAGTGGGGACTGCTTCAAGTAATGATTTAGCTAGAAAAATTGGAGCAAGAATAGAAAATAACCATATAGTTGTGAATGAAAATATGGAAACAACAGTACCTGGACTATTTGCTTGCGGAGACTGCACAGGAGGCCTATTGCAGATTAGTAAAGCAGTTTATGAAGGAGCAAAAGCAGGGTTGACAGTATTAAAAAAATAGAATATTATCATAAAAACAGTATAAAATAATAAAGTGAAAAGGAGAGATGAAAAATGTCAGTAATAACAGTAAACAATGAGAATTTTGAAAAGGAGATTTTAGGTTCAAGAATGCCAGTCTTACTAGACTTTTGGGCAACTTGGTGCGGACCATGTAGAATGATGTCACCAGTAGTAGATGAAATTGCAGAAAGTATGAATACTTCCATTAAGGTAGGAAAAATCAATATTGATGAATGCCAAAATTTGGCTGAAAAGTATGGGGTTATGAGTATTCCTACATTTGTAGTATTAAAAGATGGAGTAGAAACTGGAAGAACAGTAGGAGTTCAATCAAAAGAAAAAATTGTAAAACTTTTACAATAACTATTGACTAAGAGTAAAAACACGAGTATAATAAATAATAGTTTGAGATTAGAAAAAAACAAAAATGAGACAGAGTAAAATCAAGGTTGTGGAAAGAGAGAATTAGTTACCAGCTGAAAGCTAATTTACAAAAACAGATTTGAAAAACTACCTCATTTGTTCCTAGCAAAAAACTAGGCGTAAATCTGCGTTAAAGAAAATAAAGTAAAATTAAGGGATGGAACCGTGTAAATAAGCACTCCTTTTAACTAAGAGATTAGTTAAAAGGAGTTTTTTTGTTATTAAGGTGTGTCCCCAACATGACAAAAGTGGCAGAAAAAGGAACGTCCCCAATATGACAAGGAGGAAAAATATGATAGAAGTAGAATTAAAAGATGGTTCAAAAATGCAAGTACAAGAAGGTAGCTCTATTTTAGAAGTGGCAAAACAAATTAGTGAAGGTCTAGCTAGAAATGCTATGGCTGGGAAAATCAATGGTGAAGTGAAAGATTTAAGAACAACAATTAGTGAAGATTGTAAATTAGAAATTATGACTTTTGATAATGAAGAAGGTAAGAAAGCATTTTGGCATACAACTTCGCATATTATGGCACAGGCTGTAAAAAGGCTTTATGGAGATAATGCGAAACTAACAATAGGACCTTCTATTGATAATGGTTTCTATTATGATTTTGACGTAGAAAAACCATTTACAGAAGAAGATTTAGCAAAAATTGAAGAAGAAATGAAAAAGATTGTAAAAGAAAATTTAGAACTTACAAGATATACTTTTCCAAGAAACAAAGCAATTAAGTTAATGGAAGAGAGAAAAGAGCCATATAAAGTAGAATTGATTGAGGAATTACCAGAGGGTGAAGAAATTAGTTTTTATGACCAAGGAGAATTTAAAGAGTTATGTGCAGGACCACATATTATGAGTACAGGAGCGGTAAAGGCTTTCAAATTATTAAATTCTTCATCAGCTTATTGGAGAGGAGATGAAACAAAACAAACTCTTCAAAGAATTTATGGTATTTCTTTCCCAAAAGCCAGTATGTTAGAAGAATATTTATTCATGCTAGAAGAAGCAAAGAAAAGAGATCATAGGAAATTAGGAAAAGAATTAGATTTATTCTTCTTTGATGAAACTGCGCCGGGTATGGCTTATTGGATGCCAAAAGGCTTTACAATGATGAATGTGCTAATTGATTTATGGAGAAAAGAACATAAAAAAAGAGGATATCAGGAATTTTCTGGTCCACAATTAAATAGCAGTAGTTTATGGAAGACTTCAGGACATTGGGACCACTATAAAGAGGATATGTTTGTATTAACAGACGCTGATGGAAACGAACAAGCATTAAAGCCAATGAACTGTCCGAACTCTATCAAAATTTATCAAACGAAATTGAGAAGTTACAAAGACTTACCACTTCGTTTTAGTGATATTGATGTTATCCATAGAAATGAAAAATCTGGTCAATTAAATGGACTATTTAGAGTAAGAATGTTTAGACAAGATGATTCTCACAATTATGTAATGGAATCTCAAATTAAAGATGAGATTAAAGAAATTTTAGAAATTGCGAAAAAGCTATATAGTATTTTTGGTTTAGACTTCATTTTAACTTTATCTACTAGACCAGATGATTACATGGGTGAATTAAGTTTATGGGATAAAGCAGAATCAGACTTAAAAGATGTATTAGATGAAATTTGTGGAAAAGATAATTATCGTATTAATGAAGGTGATGGAGCATTCTATGGTCCTAAGATTGATATAAAAATGAAAGATTGTTTAGGAAGAGAGTGGCAAATGGGAACAGTACAAGTAGACTTCCAATTACCATTAAGATTTAACCTAAGCTATATTGATTCAGATGGAGAAAAGAAAACTCCAATTATGATACATAGAGCATTGTTTGGTTCTTTTGAAAGATTTATTGGTATTTTAACAGAACATTATGCAGGAGCATTTCCAACATGGCTTTCACCAGTACAAGTAAGATTACTTCCAATAGCAGATAGTCACAAAGAATATGCAAATAAAGTAGCTGAGGAGTTAGATAAAGTTGGTATTCGTGTAGAAGTAGATGAAAGACAAGAAAAGATTGGATATAAAATCCGTGAAGCACAGCTTCAAAAAATTCCATACATGCTAATCTTAGGAGATAAAGAAGTTGAGACAAATGCAGTTGGTGTTCGTTCAAGAGCAGAAGGAGATATTGGACAGATAGGAATTGATGAATTTATTAGTAAAGTGAAAAAGGAAATAGAAGAATATAAATAAATATTATTAAAAGGAGCCCTTATTGGTGGCTCCTTTTGCTTGGATTAGAGGATCATAAATATATATTGTATTAAGAATGTCAAATTCATGAAAATGTGTTGTAAAGTAATTGATTTTTATGATATACTTTGCAAAAGGAAATATATTAAAGCGGATTAAAGTTAAAATAGAAATAGGAGAAGGGACTTACAATGCCTAAAAATACAGAAGAAAATCAAGAAAAGATAAAAAAGAAATTAGATTATTTAGGGCTTAATTTAACAAGAGTACCAAAGATTTTGAAGGAATTTGAACCAATTAATTATAGACCAGCTAAATCTTATGAGGATACAAGCTACAAAGTATACCAATATATTCCAGTGTGTGATATCCAAATTTTGTTAGCACCAACGCATAGATTAGCAGATTTGAATCAAAAATATAAAATGGCTGCGCCAATAGGGGCATATTTAGATACAAAGTCAGAAGAAAATATAGAAAGATTTGCAACATTTTTAGCAATGTTAAATGGAATGAAAGAAGAAGAGATTGAAACATTAGAAGAAGAACAAGAAAAATTAAAACAAATACTTCCTTATGAAATTAAATATTCTCATAATTATATTTGGCAGATTTTTTATTCAGACGTTTCAAATAAATATTTCATGCTAGTTCCAACAAATGAAACTAATAATAGTGCTTTTTTCTATTTACTAAAAAAGCAGATTGCATGTAGTAAATCACGAAAAAAAGATTATATTTTTGCACCCGTAACGCATCAAGACTATTCTGGCCGTTATTTAGTACAAAGCCAAATAACTGATATCGAAAATTATTTATGGTACTTTACTAAAGAATGGCCTAATATTTATGAGGTGTATGATGTAAAAGGAAAAATGACTCTAAAGATAGTAGGAAAAACTAAAGTATATGAAGAGATAAAAAGTGATTATGTTATTACTTTAGAAAATAAAGAACAAGCAATAGAATGGTATAAACTAATAAAAGCATTATTTATTTTAGCAACGGGACTATCAAATGATTATCATTTTGAAACTGTTATCTCTAAGCAAGGGGAATTAGAATTTTTATATGAAGAAAGTACAAGAGTAGAATATGCTAATCTACCAATATTTATAAAGGAACAGGTAGAGCAAAAGAAGCTTTTAGTGGGACAAGAAGATCAAAAAATAATAGAGGAACAACAAGAATTAGAAAAACTGAAAAAGATAACAGAAATTCAAACAGAAGAGTATTTAACAAAGCAACGTCAAATTGCTACTTTTCTGGAATGTAAAAAGACATTTTTGGGGAAAATCAAATATTATTTTGGAACTCGTAAAAAGCATCAAGGAAGTGTAGAAAGTTATCAAAATAGAAGAGAAATAAAAGAAGAGAAAAAGGAAGTCAACAAGCAGGCGGCAAAAGAAGAAATAAAAGAAAACTATACTATTGAAGATTTAATTGAAGTTTGTACGAAATTAGATGGTAGAAAGAAAATGGTCAAAAATCTGCAAATGGATAAAAAGGCATTAGAACTAAAGAAAATAAATTTAGAACGAAAAATTAAAAATGCTAATATCTATTTAAATGAAATCGAATTACATAAAAAGAGCATTTTTGAATTTTGGAAGTTTACGAATAAAGATGAATTACCAGGCTTAAATGAAGGAGAAGAAGAGGAAAAAAACGAAAAAGAAAAAATAGGTAAAAGCTTTGTATTTGAGGAAGATATTGAAAGTTTAGGAAAGCAAATGGATGAAATACAAAGACGAAAACTTTCTAAAAATGAAGTGGATAGCATTTTTGCTGTGCAACATGCTATGACTTCATGTAAAATTTTAATGAAAGCAAATAGCAAAGATTTAAAACAAAAAGAGTTAGCACAAATACAAAGGGAATTAGATGAGCTAAAGGTGGAATATTCGGAGAATATTGAGACTATCGAGTTAAAAGATTTTGATGTTTTTGGAGGAATGGTTGAAGATTGTACTAAAGTAAAGACATTAAATAATGAAAAACATCGAGAGATAGAAAAAGATAAATACAAAGTATTAAATGTTACATCAAATACAGAAATTGACGTATTCATTGACAATTTGAAAAATAGTTTAAAACTAGTAAAAGAAGCATTCTGCAAGATTACTACACCATTTGAAATGCCAATTTATATGGCAACAGTTTCAAAAAAGGAGCCAGTGAATAGTCTAAATGTAGCAAATCTAAATGCGACTGAAGAACTATATAAAGCAGTTGAAAAAATGAAAGAA
This sequence comes from Clostridia bacterium, assembly GCA_022797635.1. Classification (GTDB taxonomy): domain Bacteria; phylum Bacillota; class Clostridia; order TANB77; family CAG-508; genus CAG-273. The sequence goes on along the minus strand of JAAWKZ010000010.1, from coordinate 19,761 downwards.
GAAGAATTATATTTTTATACTATAAAATTGCCAAAAGATGCTCCGTTAATTTATGATACTAATATTATACAATATGATAATTTTAACCAGACCCTACCAATAGGTATGAATGTAACAACACAAGTGTTGGTTAATTTGGAAGAATATAAACTAGTGAATAAAAAAGAAAGGCAAATTCGTATTAACTATCAAGTAGATGAATATGTAAGTCGAGTGGTGGAAGTACAAGTAGTAAATTATGAAGCTACACCATTAAAAAAGAAAGCAAAATAATATGGGGGCAACCAAGGAGGTTGTCATATGGAGAGAAAAGAAGAGTTAGAAAAAGATAAGAAAATAGATTTGGGATTAGGAGTAATTGCTCAAAATTGGATACAAAGTTTTTTAAAGCAAATTGCAGAAAGGCTAGAGAAGATGGAAGAAGTGTTGGTAGTAGATAGAATAGAGGGCAATGTTGCTGTATGTGAAAATAGAAAAACAAAGAAAATACAAAACATTGATATAGCAGAGTTACCTAAGAATATTGAAGAGGGTAGTATTTTAAAGTGGAAAGATGGAAAATATGAGATAGATACTTCTAAAGAGATAAATGACAGAATAGAACAAAAAATGAAAGATGTGTGGAAATAACCTATGGGAAGAAAAATAAAAAAGCAAAGTAAGTTAATTATATATTTATTATCTATCATTGTTGTTAGTATTTTATCTTTTGTAGGGATCGAATATGGAACAACTGAAACAGTGGGCAACACTATGCCGATTAACATTGCTAAGCCTGAAAATTTACAGAATATAACAATAAAAACTGGTCCTACGATTACAAAAGATTTTCTATCAGAAACAAAGCAAAATTTAAAGGTGTATTTTTTTGATGTAGGACAGGCTGATAGTATTTTGATAATGAATGAAGAGCAAACTATGCTGATTGATGCAGGGAACAATGATGACGGAGAAATGCTAGTGAAGAATTTAGAGATATTGGGCATTACTAAAATTGATTATTTAGTTGGTACACATCCACATGAAGACCATATTGGTGGAATGGATAATATTATTAAAAATTTTGAAATAGGTACAATTTATATGCCAAAGGTGCAAACTAACACTAAAACTTTTGAAGATGTATTAGATGCAGTTAGGGAAAAAGAATTAACAATTTCTACTCCAAAAGTAAAAGATACTTTTAAAGTAGGAAAAGCAGAATGTCAAGTTTTAGCAGTAGACAATAAAGCTAAGAATTTAAACATTACATCTATTGTAATACAAATGCAATTTGATGATATGACATATTTATTTACAGGGGATAGCGAAAAAGAAGTAGAAGAGAAAATATTGAAAGCGAATAAAGATATCAAGGTAAATATTTTAAAAGTAGGACATCATGGCTCCGATACAAGTAGTAGTGAAAAATTTATACAGACTTTAGTACCAGAGATATCTGTTATTTCAGTAGGAAGAGATAATTCTTATGGGCATCCCAATCAAGAGGTTGTAGAAAGGTTAGAAGAGGTAGGAAGTAAGATTTATCGAACAGATGAAGTGGGAAATGTATTTATAGAACAAAGAAAAAATAGAGGAGAACAAACTTAAACGTTCTCCTTTTATATAACGCATAGATTACTCTTTTATTTCTTTTGCTAATTTTCCAATAGCTTTAGTTTCAATTCTAGAAACGTAAGAACGAGAAATTCCCATACTATCTGCAATTTCATTTTGTGTTTGAGGTTTTTGACCACCTAAGCCAAAGCGAAGCTCCAAAATGGTTCTTTCACGAGATTTTAAAATTTCTTTCATTTTTTCATAAAGTTGTTTTACTTTAAACTTCAAATCGACTTCATCTTCAATATTCCTATCACTATTTTCTAATACTTCTTGTAAGGTTACAGTATTATCGTCCTTATCTTTTCCAATGGGGTCTTCTAAGTAGACTTCAGAGTTAAGCTTCTTAGAAGAACGAAGAAACATCAAAATTTCATTTTCCACACAGCGAGAAATGTAAGTAGAAAGTTTGATCCCCTTGGAATTGTCAAAACTATTAATTCCTTTAATTAATCCAATAGAACCAATTGAAATTAAGTCATCTTGATCAATATTAGTAGAACTATATTTTTTAGAGATATGAGCAACTAATCTTAAATTGTGTTCTATTAAAATGTTTCTAGCCTCTTCATTACCATTTTTTAAAAGCTCTAGGTATTTTTTTTCGTCTTCGCCATTTAATGGTTCAGGAAATAAGGAATTACTTGAAATGTATCCAACTAAACAAACAGCGGATTGTAAAAAAGTGGCAAAACTAGCAAGAGAAAGAAATAACATAAATGTACCTCCAAATCGATATATAAGAAGTATATGTTTTGAAAATAGCAATTGTGCCTGACCGAAAAAAATAAACAAAGTAAAAGTGTAGACAAATAAAAAAATATATGGTATGATAGCAAATGTAAATTAAATATTTCATATATGAAAAAGTGCAATATATGCCGATGTGGCGGAACTGGCAGACGCACTGGATTCAAAATCCAGCGGGAAACCATGTGGGTTCGAGTCCCACCATCGGTACCAGTTTTTAAGAAAAATGAGCTCAAATTATGAAAATTTTTGTTTTCTAATTTGAGTTCATTTTTTACCAAAAAATGAAATTGACAAAAAACGACAGAAATATTACAATATTACTAGGTGAGAAAAAATGAGAAAACAAACTAAAGAAAAGAAGATAAATAGAGTAGTAATATTAGCCGTTTTCTGCATAATAGTAGGGATTTATTTTAGTTCTATGCTAATTCCAAAAATAAGTTATGCGGTGGATTTAGAAATACAAAATGATAACAAAATAGATGAACAGTTAAATCAAGTACTAGAAGAACCGTTAAATTCCACAATGGAATTAGAACAAAAAGAGGTAGATATTAGGCAGATTATAGCTAACAATAGTCAAAGTATCAAAAAAGAAGAGATTATTACTAGACAAAAAGACTTAGAATATACCACAAAATATATAGAAAATCCAGAACTTCCAAAAGGAATGATGCAAGTCATGCAAGAAGGAATTGATGGGAAACAAGAAATATATGCCAAGAAGATTTATGAAGGAGAAAAATTAATTTCGGAAGAAGAAATCGGAAACAAAGTAACAAAATCTTCTGTAAATAAAATGATAGCAATTGGAACAGCGCCATATAGAAGCAATTACCAAATGAAAGTAGGAGATAACATGTATGTTACTTCTAGTTTGCTTGCTGTTAGAATCGAACCAAATGATAAAGCAAATAAATTAATTTCACTAAATAGAGATACACAAGTAAAATTATTGCAAAAGAAAAAAGAATGGTATCAGGTACAGTATCAAAGTTATATTGGCTGGGCAAAAGCGGAATGCTTTACATATTTAGATCCTAATAGTAGTAAAGAAGAAATAAGTGGTACAAGCCAATATACAAAACAACAATTACTGAATAGATTAAACTTCAATATGATACTAAATAAGCCAAGTGGATTATCCTTAGAACAATTTAAAAAGATATTTGCAAATGAGCCAAAAGATACTAAAAATGTCTTCAAAAATAATGCACAATATTTTTACTATGCAGAAAAACAATATAATGTAAATGGAGTATTTTTAGCTGCAGTAGCAATTCATGAAAGTGGATGGGGAGGCTCAAGTATAGCCAATAACAAAAATAACTTATTTGGTTATGGAGCTTATGATAGGAATCCATATAATAATAGTTTTCAATTTAATGACTATTCAGAAGGAATTGACTTAGTAGCCAGAGTATTTGCTAAGTACTATTTAAATCCAGCAGGAACTAAAATTTATGATGGAAATAGAGCGGTAGGTACCTATTATAATGGACCGACTTTGGCAGGTGTCAATGTTAGATATGCAAGTGACAAAAATTGGGCAAATGGGGTTTACACATGGATGAAATATTTATATAAAAAATTGTAGTTTTTTCCTTGCTATTTTGAAGAGTTTATTGTATGATATATGCTAGTAGAAAAATAGGAATATTATGGAACAAAATAAGGAAGGGGCAATTGATTTATGAAGAAAGTAATTGCAGTCATATTTATTATCTTAGTAATTTTCGGAACAGTAAGTGTTTATGCTACCAATACAAATAATAATACGTTAACAGCAGAGACAGCAACTAGTAATTTAGTAGAATTAAAAGATAAAGCATGGAAATCTATGCAAGATTATCAGGCAGCTTATGGAAATGATACTTATGGAATGGTAGCGTATTTTTTAAATATTGTAAGAATATATAGTATTCCTTTCGGATTTGTAGGAATCGTTATAGCAGCCATTTATCGTTACGTTATTGGTATTAGAAAGTTAGATGTTCAAGATAAAGGTTTTGGTGTGCTTGTTGCTATTATTACAGTAATGGTAATTTGCCAAGTATTACCATTGATTTTTGCAATCGTTGTTAGAGGTTGGAGGGGTTAAAACGAATGAAAGTATTATTTGCAGTCAATAATGAAAACATTTCTGAGTCAATCATCAAGAGATATCAACAAGATTACAAAGAAATTATCTCAGCAAAAAATGTCTATTATTTTAATGCAATTGTAAAAGAGTTACAAAGGGATAAAAGTTATGACAGAATTGTTATAAGTGAAGATTTAGAGCCATTTTCAAATAATAATTATGATGCTATTGATAAGTTCATTTTTGAAAAAATGGATAATATTAGTGATGAAGCAACAAATCAATCAGGGAATGATATTCCAATTATTTTGATTTGTGCAGATAGAAGAGAAAAATCAGAACCATTACTTGTAAAGCTATTTGGTATTGGTGTATATAATGCGCTTCTAGGAAAAGATAGAAGCATTACAACAGTATGTGAGTTATTAAATAGACCTCGTGGAAAAAAAGAAGCAAAATCTTATTATCGTATTGATGCAGAAGATGTAGATTATAAAGTAGAAAACGAAGGAGATGTTAGTGAAACTGAAATTCAAAACATCTTAAATCATTACAAGAAATTGGGAAAAAATGAAGATAAATATGTAGAAAGTTTTGAACATATTGCTAGTCAATATACAGATGCACAATTAAGATTAATTGCGAAATTTTTACCATTAGGAGTAAAAGCGGTATTAGAAGCAAATAGTCCAAGATATCAAGAAGCAGTTTCTTTCGGAACAGGAACAACAACTAAAAAGTCAGCAAAAGAACCTAGTTATGGAAATGCACAAAAAAATAGTAAACCAGATAAAAAAGCAAAAAATGCTTCAGCTAAGAAGGAAGAACCTCAATTGGAATTTATAGAGAAAAACTTAAATCAGAATAGGATCACAGAGCCAGTGGTTATTCCGTCTGCTGTTAATCCAGCTAAGGTGAGAAAAATGGAAGAACCGATGATACCAATGCCAGAAGAAAATGTACAAGCACAAGGTATTGATGATATCTTAGGGGATATTACAGCACCAGTAGCTACACCACAGCCAGTAGAAGCTCCTATTATAGCAGGATTTGATGATGAAGAGCCAGCACCTGTAATACCACAGGCAGAAATAGAAGAAACACCAGAAGTATTAACTGCGCAACCAAAGAAAAGAGGAAGACCTAAAAAAGGACAAGAAGCTTCTGTGCCAGTAGTAGAAGAGCCTAAAAAGAGAAGAGGCAGACCTAGAAAGTCAGAAGTAGAAGGTACAACAGCTAGTTCAGCAAATGAGACTATAGTACCAGAAGCACCTGTTAATTTATTTGAGTTGGGTGATGAAACATCAGAAAGTGTGCCTCAAAATAGTACAAGTAGTACATATTCAGATATGATTTTACCAGGATTAGATGACGAGAATATGTATATAGCACAAGAAAGTACAAATGCACAAACTACAATGGAACAACAATCAAACAGCAATGTGCCAGTAGATACAATGCAACAACCAATACAGTCTTTCCAAGAAACAATTAGTCAAGAGAACGTTATGAGACAAACAGAGCCAAGTTCTATTCCAAGTTTTGGAACATCTACAACACAAGCAGTACAAAATACAGGAAAATATAATTTAAGCAATACAGATTTAAGTGGCTTACTAACAAGAGATAAGAAAGTGGTTGCCTTTGTAGGAACTTCTAAAAACGGAACTTCTTTCTTGGTTAACAATTTAGCTGAAATGTTATCTCAAAAAGGAATTAAAACTGCACTTTTAGATTTGACACAAAATAAGAATGCTTATTATATCTATACAGAAAATGAGGAAGACTTAAGAAAAATTGCTTATGGTGCAATGGCCAACTTAAGAAGAGGAGAGCCAAGCGGAATTCAAGTAAATAAGAATTTGACAGTGTATACTACTTTGCCAGGAGAAAATGAAGATATTAACGACTATGGTAATATTCTTGAAACACTTATCAAGAATTATTCTTTAGTAATATTAGATTGTGATTTTGAAACAAACTATGGTTATTTCAAAGAGGCACAAGAAATTTATTTAGTACAAAGTTTAGATGTATTAACGATTCAACCACTTACTGCTTTCCTAAGAGACCTAAAAGCAAAAAATGTATTAAATCCAGAGAAAATTAGAGTAGTGCTTAACAAATTGGTAAAAGTGAGAAGCATTACAGAGAAGATAATTATTGGTGGAATGGCATATTATAATGATCCTGCCATGTCGTTTATGACAGAATTATTTAATAAAGATCTAGTGCCATATTGTACAATACCATTTGAAGAACAAGCTTATTCTAGATATTTAGAAGGACTTATTAATTGTAAGATTAGCTTGAGTGGATATTCTAAAAATTTCATGGCAGCATTTGCAAAACTTGCTGGTATGGTATATCCTTTAATTGGAAATGGAAATTATACAATGCCAGGTGGCTATAATAATTATGCAAATAATCAGACAAATAATTTTTCAAATGGAATGAATGAAACTTTAAATAGAATGAAAAACTATTAATTAAAATAGAAAAGGGGTGATTTTTTGATACTTGCGGTTATCCTATTACTAGTACTAATTATTGGACTATTGATGGTATATAATATGTCCATACATAAGAAAATACAGAATTTTAATAATTTAAACCAAAAGATAACCAGTCTAAATGTATTGCAGGATTTTATGAATACACTTAGTGAAGTTACTTCTGTTGATGAAAAATTTCAAAAAATCAACGATATTTTAATTGAAAGATATGAAATTAAATATTCAACTATTGTCATTTATAATGGGACAGAATATGTGGTAAAAGCTTCAAATGTAGATCAAAAACATTGGGATACTTTAAGAAATTTACAAAGCGAAGAGATTTTTCAAGATAGTATCCAAACTGCAACACCAAAATATGTTACAATAGAAAAAGAAGGAGAAAGATTACCTTATCAAAAAATGGAATTTGGCAGAGCAAAATCTGCTATGTTCTATCCACTTTATATTGAAAATATTTATATTGGATATTGGATTATTGAAGGTAGCAGGCCACATGAATTTGATAATATTGATACTACACTACTAGAAGTTGTAAAGAATAATATTGTTTCTGTTTTAAAAACAGTAGAAAACCAACAAGTAATTGAAAATATTGTTAGAGATGATTTGTATAGTAGTTTAAAATCTGCAGAATATTTATATGGAGAAGGTAAAAAGATTATTAACCAATATACTACTTCCACGGTATGTTTATTTAGAATTGCAAACTTAGAAGAGATTAATCAAAAGTATAGTAGGGAAGCAGGTAATCAAATTGTTACAGAAGTAAGTAGAATAGCAAAACAGAATTTAGCAGCAGAATATATTTTTGTAAGATATATGGGACCTAAATTTGCTATAGCCTTTTCTGGAATTGAGATTAATGCTGTTGCTGATTTTATGAAAGGATTAAAGCAAAAATTAGAAGCAATACAAGTAAAATTAATAAATGGTAAGGTATTAACAAATCAAATGTTAGAAGAACAAGAGGTAAAGGAAGACCAAATTAAAATGGTGCAACCTAGAATTAATACTGTAGTATCTACTTATTATAAAGGAACTGCCTTAGAAGGTCTAACTAAAAAGATGGAAGAATATTTAGATAATGCTCCAAAAAATGAAAATACGATTAATTATTTATAGGAGGTAAAATTATGATATCTGATGAAACAGTTAGCTTTAAAGTAGAAAAAGACAAAAACATCAAAGCAAGAGAAATTTTAAAAGAAGTTTACAAAGCTTTGGAAGAAAAGGGATATAATCCAATTAATCAAATTGTTGGATATATTTTATCAGGAGATCCCACTTATATTACTAGTCATAATGATGCTAGAAATATGATAAGACAAGTAGAAAGAGACGAATTACTAGAAAAAATGGTGAAAAACTATATTGGACTAGATGATTAGAATTGGTAGTAAAAATGAGAAAATTAGGAATTGATTATGGAGATAGTAGAGTAGGAATAGCAATGACTGATGAACTAGGAATTACAGCACAAGGTTTAGAGACTGTTCATCATAAGGGAAATGATAAAATCGTGTTAAAAAGATTGGTAGAACTATTAGAGCAATATAGTGTGGATACATTTGTGGTAGGAATGCCAATTAATATGAATGGAACAAAAACTCAAAGAGTGGAAGTGACAAATAATTTTATTCATAAATTAAAATGTAGATTTCCTAAAGTTGCGATAGAGACAATTGATGAAAGACTTACTACTGTTGCTGCTCATAAGACAATGAATTACTTAAATATCAATAAAAATAAGAAAAAAGAAATTGTAGATACTATATCTGCAGTATATATTTTAGAGACATATATGAAGAAGCAAGAACAAAATAAATAAAAGTAAAACAATAGTATAGTTTTAGAAAAATTTGAAATAATAATATTGATATTATTATTGTAGAAATACAATAAAGATATATATAATAAAAAACGAGAGGAGAAAGTAGAAAAATGAGTGAAGACGTAAATAACAATCCAGAAAATCAAGGAGAGGAATTAGATAATGTATTAGTTCTTAATGATGAAGATGGAAATGAAGTTGAATTTGAATTTTTAGATTTAATTGAATATGAAGGAGAAGAATATGTTGTACTTCTACCTGTAGAAGAGGAAGAAACAGAAGAACCAGGAGAAGTAGTTATTCTTAAATTAGAAGATACAGAATCAGAAGAAGAAGAATCTTATGTTAGTGTAGAAGATGAAGAAGTGCTTAATAAAGTATTTGAAATGTTTAAAGAAAAATTTGAAGATGAATTCAATTTTGTTGACTAATAATAAGGAGGCAAACAAATGAAAAATTTATCAAGTTGGTTAATTGCCATGTTTGCTTTTATGTTTTGGGCTTTTAGAGTTATGGCGACAGTCATGTATTCTTTAGGCTCAGAATTTGTAGCTGTACCAGATAATATGACAATGGAAATTGTATTATTATTTGTTACATTTATATGTATTTGCTTTATAGCAAAAAGAAATCTACTTTCAGCATGTATTTATTTAGCAGCGCATGGCTTATATTATGGATATTATTTATATCAAAACATTATGAGTATTATTAGTGGAGCAGGTTCAATGGAGAGCTATTTATCCCTTTTAATAGCTTTAGTTGGAGTGATTATTCCACTTGCAGCATTCTTTGATGTATTATTAGACAAAAATAGAAAAGCACATCCAGTAGACAAGCAAACAGATTGGTTTTATAAGAATAAAGATTTCGACAGAGAAGTAGATGAAAGAGCAGATAGAAATCAATATAGAACAATGTAAAATAAAAAAGTATTTTACATAATTTGTTGACTATGAAAAAAATTTGTGCTAAAATAATAATTGTTATGTTTATACAAAAATACCAAAAAAAGGGAGAGATTTAATTTATGAAAATCAAGAAAACCGTAACAGTTATTTTACTAATGATGATGATGCTATTACAATTTAGTTTTGTAAGTGCAAATACGACACGTACTATGGATGTTACATTAAAATCAAATGTAAATTTAAATCAATTAACACCAGGAGCAACTTTTGAATTAGTAGTGCATATGGATAACTTCCAAAATATTGAAAAAGGAATACGCTATATGCAAGCACAATTAGAATATGACAAAACTATTTTAGAATATGCAGGAATTATAGCACAAAATGGATGGGAATTAAAAGACAATTCTTTCAATGAAGCAAATGGTAAATTCATTGTAGATAGTAATTCACCAGTTACAACAGCAGGAGATGCTTTTAAAATGGCTTTTAGAGTAAAAGCAAGTGTAGAAGAAGATGTATCAACTACAATTAAATTAAAAGGAATCGAAGCTAGTGGTGGTGATGGGCTTATTTTATCAAATGATGCAACAGTAGCTATTAATGTAGAAATTCCAGAAGAACCAGATTTACCAGAATCAATTACTTCTACAAAATATGAGATTGCAAATGGAATGATTGCTAAAATAATTCCAGGAACAACTGTAAAAGATTTTATGAAAAACGTAACTACAGAAAATGTAGACAATGATGCTATTATATTTATAGACCAAGCAGGAAACACCTTAAATGAAAATGATGTGATTGCAACTGGTATGACAATAAAAGTAGGAAAAACTTTAGAGTTCACTGCATCTGTACTTGGAGATGTTGATGGTGATGGACAAATCACAGTAAATGACTTAGCTAAAGTAAAATTACACTATATTGCAGATACTTCATTAACAGGTGCTTACTTAAAAGCAGCTGATGTTGATGGTCAAATGGAAGATAATCAACCAGTTGGTGTAAACGATATGGCAAGAATTAAGTTAGTATTAATTAATTTATTTGAAATAAAATAAGAAATGTAGTACAATAAGATAAAAAGTTAAAAGGAGAAGTACAATGAAAAAAGTATTAAGTTTAGTATTATTATTTTTAATGATGACGAGTATGATGGGAACTGTAAATGCAGCATTTACCTGTAAAGTTAGTATGCAAATGGAGAAAACAGAATTCAAGAAGGGTGACGAATTTACAGTAGATATTAATATTTCCGATATTCAATCTGAAAGAGGAGTTATTTCTTTAGGAGCTACTTTAGAATATGATAAAGATAGCTTAACATTAGTGAAAATGGAAGGACAAAACGGTTGGGAAAGCCCATCAGCAGGTTCTTCTTACAATGAAGCTAATGGGAAAATTGCTATTACTAGAAATGGACTTGGAAATAATAATGAAACTATATTTAAAATTACTTTTAAAGTAAAAGAAGAAGCTAAGAAAAATCTTCTTGTAACATTAAAGAATATTTCATTAGCAGATGGAACTTCTCCATTAAGTGTAGAAAAAGTATATAAAAATATTACAATACAAGAGGGAACAGATAATCCAGTTCCAAATCCAACACCAGATGATGATGGGAATACTTTACCAGTTATTCCTAATACGAATAATACAGTAACTAATGATACTGCTCCAGATAAAAAATTACCACAAACAGGAGTAAGTAATGTCATTTTAGTAGTTGGAATTGTAGCAACACTAACTGTTGCAGTAATATGTTTTGTGAAGATGCGTGATTTAAATAGAAAATAAATTGAGAAAAAAATGGATAGTTAGAGAGCTATCCATTTTTTGTGTTTGAAATTTTATAGATAATATTTCTAGGTAATGATAAAATTTTATGGAAAATGTTTACATAAAATAGAAAAAGTGGTATAATAGTATTATATAGGTGAAAAAATAAAAAAGGAAAAGAAAGGGATTATTTATGTTAAGAAAAAATGTAGAAAACGAAAAAAGTTCAATCAAGTTTTTGGCAAAAACATTGATATGCTTCTTCGTATTTTTTATGTTATTTTTTATAATTCAAGGAAATGGAACTTTAGCGACTACAGCTAAAATTGCTGAAGATCCAAACAAAGGAGAATATTTACGTTTATCAGATGAACTATCAGAAGATAGTATCCCATATCGTAAGGAATCTCATGCAGGCTGGGGAACTATTAAAGTAAATCAAGATCTAAATGGAAATAAGCTAGCAATAAAAATTGAGAATGCATTTTATCAATTTGATTATGGTATTTTAGCACATGCATCATCAGAAGTATATTATGACGTTAGTGAATATAGCGAAAAATATCCATATTTAACATTATATGTAGGTATGAACCAAACTTCAAGCGCAGGTAATGGTGTTAAAGTATATATTTATACATCTGATAAAGATCAATTTTATCCAAGTGGTGCACAACACTGGACACTAAAAAATACTGAGACAGCAGATAGAGTAGTTATGCCAGGACAAAATGCAGTATTTGAAAAAATAGATATTAGAGGAGCAAAATATATAAGACTTCAAGCATATGATAATGGAAGTAACGGAAATGATCATATTGCATATGTAGAGCCAATGCTTATTACAGAGAACTATAAAGAAGATGCAGGTAGTGATATTAACATCAAAACAGTAGCAGAATATGATGCAATATTAAAAAGCAAAGAATTAGCTGAGATTACATCAGGAGAATATGAATTAACATTATTACAAAGAGAATTAGTAAATAAAGTAGGAGAATATGCTTTAAAAAGATATTTGAAAGAAAGTGATGATAATCAAGAAACACTTGCATGGTTAATGAATGATGTAGACACATTACGTCTTTATATATCAGGAGGAGAACCAAATGGAGCAAGTTATTTTAATTCTTTAACACAACTTACTAGACTATTGAAAGCATATAAAAGTGACTTTGATGATAAAACCTCAATATCAGATGCAGGTATCAAACTTTTAGAGAAAAAAGGTTTAAATTGGGATACAACTAAAGGAAGTTTATATAAAAGAATGGCAATAACACTTTCATTAACACATTCAGCAAGAGTAAATTTATGGATGCAAGCTTCAGAACACAATTTATCAGATGCAGTAGATCGTTATAAAATTTATAAAGATTTATATAATAATGGACAATTCAAAGCTACTGATGCAGTCAATATAACACCATGGTTTGAAACCTTTAGTATTGAAGAAATGAGATGGGTTTTAGGTACAAATATTGATGATGAAGAAATTGTATGGTTAAATGAATATACTCAATCAAAAATAGATAAAAATCCAGGAAGTGCATGGGGATTATTAACTCCACACTCTTATATGGCTTATGTATGGCCTAACTATTCAAATCCAGTTTATTATGATGAGGCAAATAAAGATTATTTTAATGAATTGTTTGCAGTAGAAAAGAAAAATGCAGATGGAACAGTTACAAAAAAAGGTTTATTTGATTATATACCTTATAGAAATGGTACACCATATACCTACAAATTATGGATGAACTTTAGAAATAAATTTGGTACTGGTGCAGTTTGTGGTGGTATATCAAAATCAGGACATTGTATCCGTGGGGTGCATGCAATACCATCAGCAGTTATTGGCCAACCAGGACATGCAGCAATTCTTTACTATACCCAAAATACAGAAGGAAAAGGATATTGGGGAATTGATAATGACGTATCTGGATGGAACTACTCAGAAAAAGGTGAAAGAATGCCTTTAGGATGGGGAAATGATAGAACTTATGTAAGGGGTTACAATGTGCCATATGTTATATTAGCCCAAGAAGCATTAAATGATTATGAAAATTTGGAAAAAGCAGAAAAACTTGTAAAATTGGCAGATGTTTATAAAGATGACAAAGCAAAACAAGAACAAATTTACAGAGAAGCAATTAAAGTTCAATCTATTAACTTAGATGCATGGGCAGGACTTGCTAAATTATATGTAAATGATGAAACTAAAACAGAGGAAGATTATTACAACTTAGAAAAGGAAATGATGGAAGCTTTAAAATGTTTCCCATTCCCAATGTATAATTTATCAAACTATATTAAAACAAAAATAACAAGTGTTGAATATTCTTTCAAATTTACAGTATTACAAGCAAAAATATTAAATGAAGCAAAAGATTATAAAGGTTCAGCAGTATTACAACCAAATTTAACAAGAGGATTTGCAGCACATTTATTAGGTCAAATAGATACTAGTTTAGCAAGTTTCTCATTTGATGGAGAAGATGCAGGAAAAATTGTATTATCAAGTCGTTTTGATGGAAATGGTGTTCGTTGGGACTACAGTTTAGATGGAAAACAGACTTGGAATGAAGTTGCATTTGATGCACAAGAAGAACACAAGTTGCAATTAACAACAAAAGAGTTAAATGATATTACAGCTGAAAATGATATTTATGTTCATATTGTTGGGGCAAATTATAGTGAGGAAAATTTATACAAAATTGACATTTTTGAATCAGCAGGTTTACCAAGTACTTTATATGCAAATGATTTAGAAAATAAATTAATTGCATCAGTACCTAGTATGCAATGGAAATATAGAGAGGAAGATGACTGGACTTTCTATAGTGATGAAGAACCAGATTTAACAGGCAATAAAACAGTTATTGTTAGAATGGGAAGAACGGGAACATATTTGGAAAGTAAAACAAGTACAACTTATGAATTTACAACAAACATTGAGCAAAATGCTAGAAAATATATTCCAATTGAGCATTTATCTATTCATGGTGTTTCAACAGAAGCAACCTCAAATGGAGGTGCAGCAGTAAATGGTATTGATGGAAATATGAACACAAGATATCACTCAGCTTGGGATGGTAGTGATAAACAAAGATATATTATCGTAAAGATAGATAGACCAGTTTATCTTTCAGCAGTAGAATTTGTTCCAGCAGCTGGTGGAAATGGTAAAATTGTGGATGGAACTATTTGGGGAAGTATGGATGGCGAAAACTGGGAAGTGTTAACTAGCCAAAAGAACTTAACATACAATCCTTCAAATGTTGCTACAAATGAGCAAGCTAAAGCTAATACCAAACCTTTTGAAATAGAAAGTTTAAGAAAAGTACAATATGTTAAGATTGTAGCAGATAGAACAAATGGAAATTGGTTTGCTGCTAGAATGTTTAACTTCTATGAAAGTACAGAAGTATCAGCTATGTTCTCATTTGATGGTGCTAATGCAGGAAAGATTATATTAGCAGATGAATATCAAAATGTAAATTGGCAATATTGTATTGATGGAGCTAATTGGAAAAATGGAAATGGAGCAAGTTATCAATTATCAAGAGAAGAGTTAGAACAAGTTAATGAAAATGATAATATCAAGATTCGTTTTGATGGAAATCAAGCTGTGCATACTATTAATATTCAAAAGGGAAGTGCCATAGAACAAAATGTTTATGTAAATGATTGGGAAAATAGATTAATAGGAATGACTAATATTGATAGATTAGAATGGAAATTAGCTAGTAGCAATTCTTGGACTTCTTATCAAGAACAAGAACCAGTAGTAAGTGGAGATAATACACTTCTTATTAGAACAAAAGCAAGTGGTATTTATACAGCAAGCGATGTTACAGAGTACCAATTTACAGCAGATACTGATACAGAGACAGCAAAATATATACCAATTAAGCATTTATCTATTCATGGATATTCAAGTCAATCAAAAGACAGCAAAAGACCATTTTATGCACCAAATGCAATTGATGGAGATATTCGTACACAATGGCATACTGATTTTGCAGTATCTATTGCAGGACAAAGAGCTTATATTACTATTAAATTAGATAGTCCAAAATATATTTCTGCTATGGAGTTTGTTCAAAAGAAATATAGAGTGGATGATCCAAGTCTTATTCAAAATATGATAGTATCTATAAGCAGTGATGGTGAAAATTGGACAGAAATTGGTAGAAAAGAAAATTGTGAACAAGATGAAGAGTTTAAGAGAATTGACTTTGCAGAAAGCATGGAAGCTCAATATGTCAAATTAGAAATGGAAGCTTATGAAATTTTTGCATCACTTGCAATGGTAAACCTATATGAAGATACAACTAAGGTTGAAAAGGTAAAAGGTGACATTGATGGTGATGGAAGATTAACTGTTAATGATATTGCACTATTAAAGTTACATTTAATTGATATAGAACTTTTAGAAGGTGAGCAACTAAAAGCAGGAGATATAGATGGAGATGGAAGAATTTCTATTAATGATATGGCTCAAATGAAATTAAAATTACTTGAGTAATTGAAAAGATGGAGGCTGCCTGTATATGGCAGTCTTTACTTTTATAAAAGTACAATAGATTTTAAAACTTTTATATGATATAATAGAACAAGTAGTGATAAGAAAAAACGAAAAGTACAGGAGTAATATAGAATGAATGAAAACATAACTAATATTAATTGGTACCCAGGACATATGACGAAAACAAAAAGACAAATAATAGAAGACTTAAAATTAATTGATATTGTAGCAGAAATCATTGACAGTCGTATTCCAATATCAAGCCAAAACCCAGATATTAAAGAAATTGTCAAAGATAAAAGAAGACTTATTATCTTAAATAAGTCAGATTTAGCTTGTGAGCAAGAAAATAGAAAATGGATAGAATACTTTAAGAAAGAACAAATACCAGCCGTACTAGTAGACTCTGTATCAGGAAAAGGAATTCAAGAGGTACTTCAAAAAATAGTAGAAATTTATGATGAAGAAAAATATCAAACAAAAGGAAGAATAGGAAAGTCTATTCGAGTAATGATATTGGGAATTCCAAATGTGGGGAAATCTTCTTTTATTAATCGAATTGCAAAAAGAAATACTGCACAGGTTGGCAATAAACCAGGGGTAACTAGACAAAAGCAATGGATAAAAGTATCAGATCAAATAGAATTATTAGATACACCAGGTGTATTATGGCCAAAATTAGGAAATCAAAAGGTAGCGTTGAATTTGGCTTATACAGGAACTATTAAAGATGATATTTTATCTACTTTGGATATAGGATATGAATTATTAAAAGTACTACAAAGTAACTATTTATCTAATTTACAAGAACGATATAAATTACAAGAAAATGAAATAGAAGATATTTTGCAAAATAGAGATTTAGAAGAAAATGAAAAAATAGTAGAATTAATGAACTTAATTGGTAGAAAACGTGGAGCTATTATTTCAGGAGGAGAAATAGATCTAGAAAGAGTAGCAAGTATTATACTAGACGATTTTAGAAGCGGAAAGTTAGGAAGAATTACATTGGAAAGTGTCAGTTAAGGGACAGATGTCAGTTAAACTAACGTCCCCAAACTGACATGTGGTAAAAAGGAGAAATAAAGGTGGAATTAATAGAGAGAACAAGAAGTATAGAAGAAGTAAGGCAAATGTCACCATTAACATGGGCATATGTGGGAGATAGTGTTTATGAACAATATATTCGTACACACTTAATTAATACAACAAGATTGAAGCCACATGAATTACATATAAAAGCTATTAAATATGTAAAAGCAAAAGCTCAAGCAGACATTTTACAAAAGTTAGAAGAAATACTAACAGAAGAAGAAAAGGATATTGTAAGAAGAGGAAGAAATACACAAACGCATCATATTGCTAAAAATGCGTCTTTTCAAGATTATATGTATTCAACTGCATTTGAAGCATTAATAGGATATTTGTATTTAACAAAGCAGGATGAAAGACTAAGTGAAATATTAAATAAAATTATTGCGTGAAAACATTGACGAAACTGCTAAAAATATGGTATAGTATTAAAGTAGTTTTGAATATGTGGCCCCTTGGTCAAGCGGTTAAGACGCAGCCCTCTCAAGGCTGAATCATGGGTTCGATTCCCGTAGGGGTCACCAATTTTATAAAAAAATAAAAAAACTATTGCATTTTAAAATAAAGTATAGTAATATTTTATGGGGTGCAAAAAATGACAAAATTTGTAGATGGAAAAAATAAATTAGAAATGACAAGCATAAAAGCAATTTTTAAAATTGCTATATTTTCAATTGTTTTTTCATCTATTGTTATATTTTTAATAATTAACCACTAATATTTTTATTAGTGGTTTTTCTTTGTTTTTGTTTGTGCCTGAAAACCAAAATAAGAGGAGGAAAATTTTATGAACGAGAGCAAGATGACGATTGACGTAAATGAAAAACCACCAATTGCAAAATGGATTGTTTTAGCAATTCAACATGTTTTTGCAATGTTTGGTGCCACCATTTTAGTACCAATTTTAGTAAATGCAGCTGCAGGAGAAACAGTACTTACTATACCAGTAGCATTAGTAGCATCTGGAATAGGAACATTACTTTACATTTTATGTACAAAAGGAAAATCACCAGTATATTTAGGAAGTTCATTTGCCTTTATTGCACCATTAGCTGCTGCATACTTAAAAGGTGGAATTTCAGGTGCTATGACAGGAATTATGGCAGTAGGTCTAATCTACATTGTAGTTGCTACTGTTATTCATTTTGTAGGTAAAAACTGGTTAGATAAATTATTACCACCAGTCGTTATTGGACCAATGATTATGATTATCGGTTTGGGGTTAGCACCTAGTGCCATTTCTCAAATAGGTTTAACTTCAGGAGTAGAATTTGAATGGAAAACTGTACTAGTTGCAGTAGTATCTTTCTTAGTAACAGCTATTGTTATGATAAAAGCAAAAGGATTTTTAAAAATTATTCCATTTTTAGTAGGTATTATTACAGGGTATATTGCAGCTGTTTGTTTAGGAATGGTAGATTTTACAGCAGTATTAGAAGCACCATTCTTTAGTGTACCACAATTCGTTTTCCCATTTGTTAATTATACACCAAATTTTGAAGCATTAATTACAATTGCACCAATTGCATTAGTAACTCTATGTGAACATATTGGAGATCATACATCATTAAGTAATATTATTGGAAAAGATTTATTAAGAGATCCAGGGCTAGACAGAACTATATTAGGAGATGGTATTGCAACATTTGTAGCTGGATTATTAGGAGGACCTGCTAATACTACTTATGGAGAAAATACATCAGTAGTAGGTATGACAAAAGTTGCATCTGTATGGGTTATTGGTTTAGCTGCTATTTTTGCTATTGTAATAGGATTTTTAGGAAAGTTTACAGCATTAGTTTCAACTATACCAAGTGCTGTTTTAGGAGGAGTTTCATTACTTCTTTATGGTTTTATTGCAGTAAATGGATTAAAAGTATTAATTCATAATCAAGTGGATTTTGATAATCCTAAGAATGTAGTTGTAGGGGCATCTATGTTAGTGTTAGGTTTAGGAGGAGCAGCTATTTCTATCATTAGTGGAGATTTATCAATTACAATTTCAGGAATGAGTTTAGCAGCAGTTGTTGGAATTTTAATTAACCTTTGTATTCCAGAAAACAAGACAAAAGAACAAAAAGAAAAGAATAAAAAAGAGAAAGAAGCTAAAAAATCAGAAAAAATAAAAGAAAAAGAAGCAAAGGCTGAGAAAAAAGAAAAAGCAAAGGTATAGTCTTTTAGGTGAATAAAAAAATTATATATTTAAAGAGAAAAATAGAAAGAAGGAAGAAAAGTATGAAAACAATAGAATTAAATCATCCTTTGATTCAACATAAATTAGCTATTTTAAGAGATAAAAAAACTGGGACTAAAGAGTTTCGTGAGTTAATTAGCGAGATTGCTACATTTTTATGTTATGAAGCAATGAAAGATGCTACGTTAGAAGAGGTAGAAATTGAAACACCAATTACTACTATGAAAACAGGTAAGCTAAATGAAGATAATTATGCTTTTGTTCCAATATTAAGAGCTGGAACTGGAATGCTTGATGGTGTTATTAACGTTGTTCCAAATGCTAAAATAGGGCATATTGGAATGTACCGTAATGAAGAAACTTTTGAGCCAGTTAATTATTTCTTTAAAGTGCCAAAAGATATTGAAAAAAGAGAAGTTATCATTTTAGACCCAATGCTTGCAACAGGAGGTTCAGCAATAGATGC
>JAAWKZ010000037.1 GCA_022797635.1 Clostridia bacterium | reverse complement strand
TTTTTCAACACCATTTACTTTAATTGTTGTTGTTGTTCCTAATGCTGTAATTGTTAATGTGTTTTCTCCAACTTCAATTGCTTTGTCTTCTACTTCAAAATCTTCTACATTTGATGTTGTATTGTTGTTGTAATGTGCTGTTACTTTGATATCAGCTTTATTTACTTTTAATCCCTCGATTACATCTTTTCCTGTATATTCAACAGTGATGTTCTCTAGTGATTTTTCAATACCTGTTACATTGATTGATGCTGTTTGTCCTAATGCTGTGATTGTAATTGTGTTTTCTCCAACTTCAATTGCTTTGTCTTCTACTTCAAAGTTCTCAACAGTTTCAGTTGTATCATTGTTGTAATGTACTGTTACTGTAATATCAGCTTTATTTACTTTTAATCCTTCAATTACGTCTTTTCCTGTATATTCAGCTGTGATGTTTGTAATTGATTTACCTTCTACTGTAATAGTTGCTTTTGCTGTTGCTTCATTATGGTTTGCATCTCCTGTATATGTTGCAGTAATTTCTGCAGTACCTGCTGAAATACCTGTTACTACTCCTGCTTCATCAACTGTTGCAACTGCTTCATTATTACTTGCATAAGTTACTTTTCCTATACCATTTCCACTTATAGTAGCTGTTTTTCCTACAATAATTGTTGACGGATTTAAGCTAATAGCTACATCTTTTTGATCTGCTTTATTAATTGTTACACTTAAATCTGTAATTTCTTCTGGTACATTATAGTTCTTATATCCTGTATAGTCTTCTGCATAACCAAATGTTACTGTTACTGGTGTTGTTCCGACATCTTTTCTTCCTTCACCATAACTTGTAATAATTAATCCTGCTGGTAATTCTACAGTATCTTTTAATTGTACATTATGTACTTGTCCATCATAAGTAAACTCTGTTACAAAATCATCTTTGCTAATTTCAAATGTTGCTGGTGTAATTGTAATAGATAAGTCTTTGATTGGATCTGGTACAGCATAATTTTTGTATTGTTCATTTGGATTTTTGTAACCAAATTTTACTGTAATTGGTGATGTTTTTCCTATATTCGTTCTTGTTTTTCCAAAGTCTGTAATAATTAATTGCTCAGGTAATGTCACACCTTCTTTTAACTTAACATTTTGTGGTTGTCCATTATAAGTAAATTCTGTTACAAAATCGTCTGCGCTAATTTCTACTGGCGCTGGTTTGATTGTAATAGATAAGTTCATTGCACTTGGTACAACATAATTTTTGTATTTTAGGCTTGGATCTTTATAACCAAATTTTACTGTTACACCTGTTGATGTTCCTACATTTGTTCTTGTTTTTCCAAAGTCTGTAATCATTAATTCTTCTGGTAATGTTACATCTTCTTTTAATCTAACATTTTGAGGTTGTCCATTATAGTTAAATTCTGTTATAAAGTCGTCTTTACTAATTTCTACTACTGCAGGTTTAATTGTAATACTTAAACCTGTAATTGCATTTGGTACAATATAGTTTTTAGCGCCTGTAAAGTCTTCTGCATAACCAAATTTTACTGTTATACCTGTTGATGTTCCTACATTCATTCTTGTAGTAGTATTGCTTGTAATTACCATTCCTTCTGGTAATTTATTAGCATCTTTTAATTCTACTTTTTGAGGTTGTCCATTATATGTAAATTCTGTTACGAAGTCATCTTTACTGATTTCTACTGTTGCTGGTTTGATTACTAAATTTAGAGTTCTAGTTGCTGGATCTACTTCATATCTTGTAGCATCAGTTACTCCAAATGTTACTGTTACTGTAGTTTCTCCTACATTAGTTCTTCCTTCTCCAAAGCTTTCAATAGTTAATCCTTTTGGTAAAGTTGTTCCTTCTTTTACTTGAACTTTTTGTTCTTGACCATTATATACAAATTCAGTTGTGAATTCTATATTGCTTGTATCAATTTTAACAATTCCTATGCTTAACTCAAATGCTTTAACTTCTTCTAATTTTGCATCAAATTTACTTTGTAAATCTTTAATTGCTCTAGCTTCTTGTACTAATTTATCAAATTCTTCCCAATTTGAATAATCTGTACTTGGTAATAAAGTATCTAAATATTTATCTAATTCACGTTGATCTACTTCAACAGCATCTAATGCATCAATTGCACTTTGGATTTCTCTTACTTTATTATCAATTTCACTTTGTTTTGTTAATCCTTCTGTTCCTTTTAATGCATCTGTTAATGCCTTCCAGCTTTCTACTGTATAATCATTTTCTACTAAATCATTCGTTGTTTCAATAATAGCTGTTAATTTAGAATTATCTATGTCTAATTTGCTCATAGCATCTTCTAATGTTGCTTTTGCTTCTGCAATTTCTTCTACTGTTGCATCTGCTTTTGCTGCTATTACTTCTGCATTAACTTTAGCTGTCTCAAATATTGCCCAAGTATCAACTGAATAATCACTTTCAACTTTTGCTTTTGCTGTTTCAATAGTTGCTTTTAATTCTGAAACATCTATTAATTCTGTTACTGCATCTTCTAATGCTGTTTTTGCATTGTTAATTTGTTGTTGTGTTGCATTTTCATCTGCTACAACTGTTTTTGCTGTTTGAAGTGCATTTGCTAATGCATCATAAGTATTTGCTGTATAATCTGCTTGTTTGTAATCTGCTGCTTCTACTTCTGCAATTACTTCTTCTAATTCTGTTATATCAGTTGTTAATCCATTGATTGCATCTCTTAATGCTTGAGTTGCATTTGTTACTTCTTCTTTGCTAGCATTTACTTTCAATACTACATCTTGCGCAGTTTCAAAAGCTGTTTTGAATATTGTCCAGCTGTCTATTGAATAGTCGCTTTCATTATAATTTGCATCTTCTACTTCTTGAATAATTGCATTTAATCCTGAAATATTTACTAATTCACTTACTGCTGAATCTAATGCTGCTTTTGCTTCATTAATTTCTGATTGTTTTGCATCTTTGTTGTCTACTACTGCTTTTGCATTTTGAAGTGCGTTTGTTAAAGCTGCATAGCTATTTGCTGTGTAATCAGCAGCTTGGTAATTTTCCGCTTCTAATGCTGCAATTGTTTCTTCTAATGCTGTTTTATCAGTTGTTAATCCTGCAATTGCTTCTTCTAATGCTAATTTAGCACCATCGATTTGTTTTTGTGTTGCTCCCTCATTTGCTACTACTGTTTTTGCAACACCCAATGTTGTTGTATATGCATTCCAACTTTCTACTGTATAGTCTTCTGCATTGTAATTTGCATTTTCTGCATCTTGAATTACTTTATTTAAACCTGAAATATTTACTAATCCACTTATAGCTTCTTCTAATGCTATTTTTGCTTCATTAATTTGGCTTTGTGTTGCATTTTCATTTTCAACAACATCTTTAGCTGCTTGTAATGCATTTGTTAATGTTGCATAGCTATTTGCTGTGTAATCGGCTTGCTTATAATCTGCTGTTTCCACTGTTGTGATTACTGCCTCTAGCTCTGCTCTATCAGTTGTCAAACCATTAATTGCTGTTTGTAATGCTGTTTTTGCTTCTGCTACTTCAGCTTTTGTTGCATTTTCTTTTGCTACTATATCTTTAGCTGCTTGTAATGCATCTGTGTATGTTTTCCAACTATCTACTGAGTAATCTTCTTGATTATATCCTGCATTTTCTGCTGTTTGGATATCTGTTCTTAAAGCAGAAATATCTACTAATCCATTAACAGCTTCATCTAATGCTATTTTTGCATTATTAATTTGTTGTTGTGTTGCATTTTCATTTGCTACAATGTCTTTTGCTGCTTGTAACGCATTTGTTAATGCTCCATAACTTCCTACTGTATAGTTATCTGCATTGTATCCTGCATTTTCTACTGCTGTGATTGCATTTTCTAATACAGTAGTATTTGTTCCTAATTCTCCAATTGCTTCTTCCAAATTTGTTTTTGCATTTGCTACTTCTTCTTTAGTAGCATCTACTTTTGCTGCCATATCTTTTGCTGCTTGAAGGGCATCTGTGTATGCTTTCCAGCTTTCTGGTGAATAATCATTTTCATTATATCCTGCATTTTCTGCTGTTTCAATTGCGTTATTTAATCCTGCAATAGAAACTAATTCGCTAATTGCGTTGTCTAATACTGTTTTTGCCTCATTTATTTGTTTTTGTGTTGCATCTTCATTTGCAACCATATCTTTTGCTGCTTGAAGGGCATCTGTTAATACTGTATAACTATTTGCTGTATAATCAGCTTGGTTATAGTTTTCTGCTTCTACATTTGTGATTGCTGTTTCTAATGCTGTTTTATCAGTTGTTAAGCCATTCATTGCATCTCTTAATGCTTGAACTGCTTCTTCAACTTCAGTTTTTGTTGCATCTTTCTTTAGAGTGATGCCTTGTGCATTTTTAAGAGCATCTTCTAAAGCTTTCCAACTTGTTGTAGAATAATTATCTTTATCATAATTTGCACTTTCTACTTCTTGGATAATTGCTTTTAAAGCTGTAATATCAACTAATTCTCTTTCTGCATTTTCTAATGCTTCTTTAGCACTATTAATTTCTGATTGTTTTGCATCTTTATCTGCCACTACTGATTTTGCATCACTGATTGCATTTATTAATGTTACATAACTGTTTAATGTATAATTATTTGCTTGATAATTTTTAGCTTCTACTGCATTAATGATTGCTTCTAACTCAGTTTTGTCAGTTGTAAATCCATTTATTGCTGTTTCTAAGTTTGTTTTTGCTGTTTCTATTTCTTCTACAGTTGCATTTCCTTTTGCTATTACATCTTTAGCTGCTTGTAATGCATCTGTATATGTTTTCCAGCTTGCTTCTGAATAATCACTTTCCACATATCCTGCTTCTTCTGCTGTTTTTACGCTTGCTTTTAAAGCAGAAATGTTGATTAATTCATTTACTGCATTTTCTAATGCTATTTTTGCATCATTAATTTCTGATTGTTTTGCATCTTCATTTGCAACAATATCTTCTGCTGCTTGTAATGCACTTGTTAATGCTGTATAAGTTGCTTCTGTATAGTCTTCTGCTTTGTAACCTGCATTATTTACTGTATCAATTGCAGCTTCTAATTCTGTTTTATCAGTTGTTAAACCATTAATTGCTTCTGCTAGTGCTTCTTTTGCACCATTTACTTGTGTTTGTGTTGCTTCTTTATTGTTTAGTACTGATTTAGCTACACCTAATGTTGTTTGATAAAAACTCCAACTATCTGTTGAATAGTCGCTTTCCACATATCCTGCGTTTTCTGCATTTTGAATAGCAGTTCTTAATTCTGAAATATCTACTAGTTCATTTACTGCATTTTCTAATGTTGTTTTCGCATTATTAATTTGTTCTTGTGTTGCATTTTCGTCTGCTACAACTGCTTTTGCATTTTGAATAGCAGTTGTTAATTCTGTATAACTTGCTTCTGTATAGCTATTTGGGTCATAATTTGCTTTTTCTACTTCTGCAATGGCACTTTCTAAACCTGTTTTAGTTGTTGTTAATCCTTCCATTGCTGTTTCTAAATTTGTTTTTGCTGTTTCTATTTCTTCTGCTGTTGCATCTGCTTTCGCTATTATATCTTTAGCTGCTTGTAATGCATTTGTATATGCCTCCCAGCTTTCTACTGAATAATCATTTTGGTTATATTCAGCATCTTCTGCTGTTTTTACGCTTGCTTTTAAAGCAGAAATGCT
>JAAWKZ010000009.1 GCA_022797635.1 Clostridia bacterium | reverse complement strand
AAGTATAGAAGCAAAACAGGAAAGTACTAAGCCAAGTTTAAAAGAAGAGATAAAAGCAGCGTGGAAAAGTGGTCCAGAAAAGGCAGAAAAAGAAAGAATGGAAAAAGAGAAAGTGAAGAACTTCGAACAATTAGAGGCAATGAAGAGAAAAGTGCAAAATGATTTAAAGCAAAAAGATGGGAAACATCATATTTTGTTAATAAAAAGTAAGTATGGGTATTTTAATTCTGCTAGAGTTAATGCATGTGATGAGCAGTATATATATAGTATAGAAGATATATTGGAAATGATACAAGATAAAGGGTATGAAATAGTAGATATAAAAATAATAGGGATACAAACAACTCAAGGTTGGACTGAAAGAATAGAAGTAGTAATAGTATATAAATAAAAATGAATGAAAGCGCTAGAATAATCTAGTGCTTTTACTATGGAAAGGAGGAAATTATCTATGACGATAGAACAGGAGATAGAGGGAATAGCTACTATACAAGCAGAAACAATTGTAAAAGAATTTAATAAAATTGTTCCTTCTATAAAACAAATTGGAGAAAAAATAAAAAAGGTATTTAAAACGATAGAAATTAAAGATATCGAGGAAAAAATACAATCAACAGTACAGTCAATAAAAGGCATATTACAGGGATTAAATCAAAGTTGTGAAATAAAATTGAAAATGAATAACCAAGAAGCAGAAGGACAAATTAGTCAAGTAGAAAAACAAATTGAAAGTCTAAAAGAAAAGATAAGTGCAGGAGCACTAGGAGTTAGATTAGATTTTGAGATGGAGACAGGAGGCGATTATTTAGGAACAGCTAATAATGTATTGGGAATTTTAGCCAGCATAAATGATTTATTTCCTGATCAAATGAAAGCAACTATAAATGGAATAGGAACGGCTTTAGGTAGTATAGGACAAGGAATAGGAGGAATTGGTACAGCTGTAGGCGGAGTAGTTAAATCCATAGGAGGAGCTATTGCGGCATCTCCACAAGTAATTGTAGCTATATTAGCAATTGCAGCAGTAGTGGCTGTTATCATCGCGATAATACAAAACTGGGATGACATAATGGCAGCACTAGCAGCAGGATGGGAATGGGTACAACAAAAGGCAGCAGAGATTTGGGGAGCAATTAGTGAATTTTTCCAAGGAGCTCTTGGTGCAATAAAAGAAATATTCGAGGCAGTATGGAATAGTATTTGGGGATTTTTGAGTGGAATATTTGAAGGAATACAGAATGTTATTATGACAGTATGGAACTTCATTAAAGAATTCTTCATTAATTATTTTAATACAGTAAAAACAATATTTGAAACTGTTTGGAATGGAATACGCGATTTCTTTAGTGGATTATGGGAAGGTATTAAGAATGTTGCGATAACAGTATGGAACACAATTAGAGACTTTTTTGTTGGACTTTTTAATGCAGTAAAAGGAATATTTGAGAGTGTATGGAATGGTATTAGCACATTTGTATCTAATATTTTCAATGGAATTAGAAATACAATTACAAATATTTTAAATGGTATTAAAACAGTCTGGTCTAATATATGGAATGGTATTAAGACAACAGTAATAAATATTTGGAATGGTATTTGGAATGGTATTAAAGGCGTTATTAATTTCATTCTTGGTGGCATTGAAAGATTTGTTAATGGTGTCATTAGTGGCATTAACTTTGTATTAGGTGGAATTAGTGGTCTTGCTAATGCAATTGGTGGATTAATAGGATTAGATCCGATTAATTTAAGAATTAATACCATATCACTTCCACGACTAGCAAAAGGAAATGTTGCCTACAAGAAGACATTGGCAATATTTGGTGAGTATGCAGGAGCAAGTAATAACCCAGAGATTACAGCGCCACAGAGTATCTTAAAGGACACTTTTGAAGAGGTATTAGGCAACCATTCATTAAATAATAAATCTGGTACACCAATGCAACTAGCAGTATATGTAGGAAACCAAAAATTAGGAGATATTCTATTGGACAACCTAAGAGAAAAAAGAAGAGCTACAGGTAAAGGGCTAGAAGTATTAGTAGGTGGATAAGGAAAGGAGGAATAAATATGTTATGGAAATTAAATGGTAAAGTTATGAAAACGCCATCTAGTTATGATGACGATATATCAGATACTGACAAAGATAGCTATACTAGTGCAATAGATGGTTCTTTAATAGACAATCCGATAGCGGTAGGTATGTTAAGTTGTAGTATGTCATGGGATTACTTAACAGAGGAAGAAGCGGAAGAATTGTTACAAGCAACATACAAAAATCCGATGATAGTAACCATTAAAGTTCCCTCTATTCCAGGGGGAATATTGGAAGATGCAAAATTTAGAGTAAACAAAAGACAATCTAAAATGCATATAACAGGAGTAGATGAAGATGCTACGAAATCAAAATGGCAGGTATCATTTAGTATGGAGCAAAAGGAACTAACAGATGCACAAAAACAAGCAGTAGAGGAGGCAAATAGCAATGTATAAAACGAGTGATGAATATAAATCATTGGTATATAGGCCAAGTACAAGACATTTATTAAAAGTGTATATTAATGATGTAGAAATCAATGAAAAATATATATTAGACTGTAAGTTATTACAACCGCTATTTTCAAATGACGAGTTTACATTAGGAACAGTTACTTCTCAATTTGTAGAATTAAAGCTATATAAGCAGGTAGTACCTGATAAAGTGAATAAAGTATATATAGAAAGTGGCATTGCAGATGAAGCAATTCCAATAGGATATTTTAATGTAGAAGAAATAAGCAAAGAGGATGATTACACTGTAAAACTAAAATTATTAGATAATATGATTAAATTTGAATTTATTTATGATGGTAGTACATTAAATTATCCAACAACATTACTATCTATATTGCAAGATATATGCTTAAAAGCAGGAGTAGAACTTCGGTTCTACTTCTTTTTTGAACAGCGATAAACAAGTTGCAGTATACGATAATGAAGTATCTGCTAGAGATTATATTAGTTATATTGCAGAACAAGCAGGAGGCTTTGCAAGCATTGGCAGAGATGGAAAGCTATATATTAAAACGATAGGAGAAGATATAGCAGAATTGCCATTAAAATATTTTCAGGATTTTACATGGGGAGAGCTCTTTAAAATTAGCCGTGTACAATATGAAGATGGAGTACAGTTATTTGAAAAAGGAGATACAACCGCAAATACAGTGTATATTAGCCAAGATAATATGTATATAGTAGACCAAGAGCAAATAGATAATATCTACGAAGAACTAGATAACTTGGAATTATATAGTTTTGAAGGAGGCAGTATAATAGATCCTGCATTAGACGTGGGAGATATTTTAGAGATAGATGGAAAAAAGGTAATTTATCAGGGTTCTAGTGAGTATAAGGGGAAGTTTAAGGCAAATATTTCTAGTAAAATACAAGGCAAAGAGAAGGAAGAAACAACCACTAGAACAGCTTCACAAAAAGCAATTAATAGAAGAGTGCAAAGCAAAATAGATCAAGAGGAGCAAAGAATTACTCAATTAGTACAAGAAACAGCGGAGAATGAACAAAAACTAACAAAACATGAGCAAGATATAAGTAGTATAACGAATACTGTTAATAACATTAGTGTTGAACTAAATGAAACTAATGAAAATGTAGACAATATAGAAAAGACTATAGTGGAAAATACAGCACAACAAGAAATTAGGGATAATGAAATTGTTACATTAGTTTCAGAAACTGAAAGTAGAATGACAGAAGAACAAGACGTAATTAAACAAGAACAAAGTACAATACAAACAAAATTAATACAAACAAAGAATGATTACACATATCTATTTAATACTCTACTAGAAACTATAAATTCCAATGATGATGAAACTAATGAAAAATTAGTAGAAATTAGTAAGTACATTAGATTTGTAGATGGAAATATTGTTCTAGGAGAAAGTGGAAATGAGTTAACGCTAACAATAGAAAATGATAAAATTACTTTTTCGCAAAATGAAAAAGAAGTAGCATATTTTTCAAATAATCAATTGTATGTTACAAATGCAGAAATCTTAGAAAGATTAAGATTAGGAAATTTTGCATTTATTCCACGTACTAATGGTAATCTTTCATTCAAAAAGGAGGTGAGTTAATATGGCAGAATTCACAGGAAAAATAGGTACACCAAGTGATGGATTTACATTGAAAGTAGTATATAGCTATACACAAAGTGTAGCAAACAATACAAGTACTTTAACAGCAACTGGATATGTAAAAAGAAATAATAGTACTTATTATCCATATAATACTACATCCAGTGTAGTACTAAAAATTGATGGAAAAACCTACAATTTTTCGCCAAGTTATAATTTAAATACTAATAATTATGTAAAAATTTGTACAAAAACTGTGACTATAACGCATGGTGCGGATGGTAAAAAATCTGTTCCAATTAGTTTGAAGATGGACGGAAAATTAAGCAATTACTATCCTAATGGAACTATTAGTAAAACCATTTCATTAACAACTATTCCAAGAGCTACTACACCTACGTTATCAGCTACAAGCATAGCGATGGGATCAAGTGTAACAATTACTACAAATAGAGCAAGTTCTAACTTTACTCATACAATTACTTATACATTTGGAGCAACAACTGGAACTATAGCATCTAGTGTAGGAACTAGCGTGCCATGGGTAGTACCAATAAGTTTAGCAAATCAGCTACCGAATACAGATAGTGGAACATGTACAATAACCTGCCAAACATATAATGGAAGTACGTTAATAGGAACGAAAACAGTAAATTTAACATTGACAGTACCTAGCAGTGTAGTACCAGAAATTAGTTCAATAGTAATTTCGGAAGCAGGTTCCACCCCGATAGACTGGGGAGTATATGTTCAAAATAAGTCGAAATTAAAAGTAGTAACAACTGCGAGAGGTTCTTATTCGTCTACAATTCAGAGTTATAAGATTACAGGTATTGATGGAAATACATATACCTCAAGTAATTTTACTTCTTCGACCTTAACACAAAGTGGAGGTAAGACTGTAACTGTGACAGTAACTGATAGCAGGGGAAGAACAGCGACTAAAACTGCAGCTTATACATGCATTGCATATTCTAATCCTACGATTTCTAAAGTTACAGCTACAAGGTGTAATAGTGATGGAACAGCAAATGAAGAAGGAACATATTTAAAATATACATTTAAAGGAGCAATAAGTAGTGTAAATGATAAGAATACACATGTTTATAAAATAGGATATAAATTAACTACTGCAAGTACTTATACTTATGTAACAATTCCAAATGATGCATATTCAATTGATAAAGAAGATATGGTACTTTCAAATGTAACATTTAGCGAAAATAATTCTTATCATATTCAATTTTATATAGGAGATTACTTTACAAACTCAACAATTATCAAAAACGTTGCAACAGGATTTACATTAATGGATTTTAATAGTTCAGGAAAATCCATAGCAATTGGTAAGGTTTCAGAGGCAAGTAATAATCAAGAAATGCTAGAAGTAGCTATAAGTACAGTATTTGATAAAAATGTAACATTAAAAACAGGAGGAACAGCATTAGGAACTATAAATTCAGGAAGTGGTTTTAATAGAGGTAGTTGGAATTCACCAAACCAAGGAATAATCACACAAAAGACAGATAATACAAATGCACAACATAGTGTAATGGTAGGTCTTAGCAGTACAGGAAATAGAATTTATGGAGTTGATCTATTAGATAGTGATAGCTCACCTAGAATGAGATTATATTCAGGAAATGGATATTTAGAAGTACTACCTACAGGGGCGACGATAGGAGGATGCTATATTTTGACTACAGACAATGTAGTAAATAATTTGACTAGTACAAGTAGCACTGCGATACTTTCAGCTTATCAAGGAAAATTATTAAATGATACAAAGGTAACACAAGGTGCTAAGTCAATTACAAATACTACAGGAGGTAATTCTTCTTATATAATTTTAGGAAATTTGCTATTATGTTGGGGAAGAGTTGCAATTGTACCGAGTGCTGCAAATACTCCCACTTCTAAGACTATAACATTTCCTAAAAAATTTTCTCTTAGTCCAGCTGTAATAGTAAATCCTCAAACTGGGGGACCTGGAACGTATGTTATAGGTTGCTCTTCTAACTCTACGACTACTTCGAATACAAAAATTAATCTTACAAGGAAAGATACTACAAGTACTTCTGTTGATTGGTTTGCAATAGGACAAGCGTAGATTTTAAGAAATGAGGAAGACATAATGGAGAATATAGATATTATAAAAATAATTTTAAATTATATATTGCCACTTATATTTGGAACAATGATAGGCTTTTTAAGTACAAAAGTGAAAAATAGTAGAAAAAAGGATAAAGCAATAGAAGAAGGTGTACAGGCACTTTTGCGTAATGAGTTAGTACGTAGATACAGAGAATATGAAACAAAGGGAGAAATGTCAATTTTAGACAAAGAAAATATTGAAGATATGTTTATACAATATGAGAAACTTCGGAGGAAATGGAACTGTAAAACAATTAATGGTAGAACTACTAGGACTAAAGACAAAGATTGTGAATTGAAATAAGGAGAAGGTTGTGAAACAAGTATGGAGTGATTTAAAAAGTTTTGTTACAGTGGCTTTTACAATAACAATTATTGTATTAATAGTTATTGTTGCAGTTAAAGAGAATTGGGAGATATTCCAAATAGTATTTACTTTATTTAGCAATATAACAACAGCAGTCTTTACTTATTTTTTTTCAAAAAGGAAAGAAAATATTATGCAAGATAATATTGATAAAAACAATGAAAGTGAGGAAAGCTAACTATAATGAAAATAGCAGAGTTTATTAAAAAATTAGAGTATATAGCAACTTTACCCACTACTTACTATAGTATAGCAGGTGGAGAGTGGGCAAAATGGAATGGAAGGTCATGGAACTTTGATTGTGTTATCTTAATAAAAGCAATCTTATGGGGATGGAATGAAAGCAAAAATCATGTACATGGAGGAGCTATTTATGGATCGAATCAAGTATATGATGATAGTGCAGATACCATTATTAACCGTTGCAAAGAAGTATCTAGTAATTTTAAAAACATTCAGGTAGGAGAGCTACTTTGGATGGAAGGACATGTTGGAATTTATGTTGGAAACGGACAAGTTATTGAATGTACAGCCGCTTGGGAAAGCAAAGTTCTTTACAGTAAAATAGATAGTGCTGGAAATCGTTCGAGAAATGGAATATATGTTGGAAAATGGATAAAACATGGAAAATTGCCATATTTGATATATGATAACATACCTAATTCTGATAATTCCAATACTGCCAAAACAAATGTGATTACATATCAAGCCTATACAAATTGCTGGTTACCAGAAGTAAACAAATGTGATAATACAGAAGATGGATTTGCGGGAAATGGAAACCAAATCATTAGTGGATTTAGATGCAAATTGAATAATGGGGAACTTATCTATGAAACCCATTTACTAGGAGCTAACTGGATAGGAGCAGTTAGCTCTAAAAATTATAAAAAGAATGACATGCAGAAAATTCATTCATATGCTGGAATATACGGATATGCCATGGATGGTATTCGTATCAAATCAACATCTGGTAATGTAAAGTATAGAGTAAAAACAAAACAAGATGGATGGTTACCATGGGCAATGGGATTTGGTAGCAAAGGCAATTTGTTTGCAGGCGTATATGGACATGCTATTATTGGAATTCAAGTAAAAATGGAATCTTAAATGAAAGAATCCATATACAGAGAAAGTTGTATATGGATTCAATATATTTCTAATTATTTATTAATTTCTCTAAAATCTGTACTGCATTACTAGCAGCACCCTTTCTTAAGTTATCAGCCACTACCCATAAATTTACTCCAGATTTCACACTAAAATCTCTACGAATTCTACCAACAAAAACTTCGTCTTTATTATTACTATCCAAAGTAGTTGGATACATTTCACAACAACTATCATCTTTTATAATAATTCCAGGAGCTTTTTGTAATACTCCTTTTAATTCAGACAATTCAAAATCTTTTTCAAATTCTACATTGATTGATTCACTATGACTATTTAAAACTGGTACTCTTACTGTAGTTGCAGTAATTGCTAAATCAGGTTTCTTTAAAATTTTTCTAGTTTCATTTATCATTTTTTCTTCTTCTTTGGTATAGCCATTTTCCAAGAAAACATCAATATGTGGTAAGCAATTATTAAAAATAGGGGAAGGGAATTTCACAAGGTCATAACCTGTAGAAGGGTAATGTGTGATTCCATTTTGAAAGTCTAAAACTCCTTTGTAACCACTACCAGAAACAGCCTGATAAGTGCTATAAATAATTCTTTTAATATGATACTCGGTATCTAAAGGTTTTAAAGCAACAACCGCTTGAATAGTGGAACAATTAGGATTAGCAATAATTTTATGATGATTTAAAATCTCTTCTGGATTTACTTCAGGAACAATTAAAGGAACATCAGTGTCCATACGAAATGCGCTACTATTATCAATTACGATACAATTTTTAGCAGCCGCAATAGGAGCATATTTTTTAGCAACTTCACCACCAGCAGAAAAAATGGCATAGGAAAATTCTTTGTCAAAAGAGTTAGATGTTAGTTCTTGAATGGTATATTCTTTTTCTAAGAACTGAATTTTCTTACCAGCTGACCTACTAGAGGAAAAGAAAACATATTCCTCAATTGGTAATTTTTTTTCTTCCAAAACTTTTAAAATAGTTTGACCAACAAGCCCAGTAGCTCCTACAATAGCTAATTTATTTTTTTTCATGGTTATTTCACACCTTTCCACTTTTATTATATGAAAACAAAATTTGTCCTTATTACATAGAAACTCCCTTTTTTGTTGTAAAAGCCCTTGCGTCTTTTGAAAAAATTGCTATATAATAGAAAAAAATGTTTTATAAAGGGAAAAAAGATGATAGATTTAAGCCAAAATGTACAATTTGTAAAAGGAGTAGGACCTAATAGAGCAGCATTGTTAAATAGCCTAGGGATTTACACGTTAGGAGATTTAATTACGTATTTTCCACGTGAATATGAGGATAGAAGCAAAGTGAAAAAAATAGCAGAATTAACACCAGGGGAAGAAGTGACGATTGAAGCAACTGTGACATCAGAAGTTATTTTGAAAAAGATTCGTAAAAATATGACATTACTAAAAGCCACAGTAGAAGATAATACAGGAATGTGTACTCTTACTTGGTTTAATCAGACATATGTAAAACAACAAATTAAAAGAGGACAGACATATCGTTTTTTTGGAAAGGTAGAAAAAAATTTAACACAAACAGAAATGAGAAGTCCCATCTATGATGAAATAGGGCAACAAAAAAATACAGGAAAGATTATGCCAATCTATCCATCTACTTATAAATTATCACAAACAGCTATTAGGCAAGCTGTAGAGAATAGTTTGAAAATGGTAGGGAGCAAAATAGAGGAAACTTTGCCTGATTATTTGTTATCAGAGTATCATTTAGAGGATTTAGAAACAAGTTTGCAAAAAATACATTTTCCTAATTCAGATGGGGAACGTATACAAGCACGCAAAAGACTGGTATTTGAGGAATTATTAAGCATGCAATTAGCTTTGCTAGAATTAAAGGAACAGACAAAAGTAGAAGAAGGAATTGGCTATAGCAAGGATGTAAAAATGTCTGATGTTATTAATCAATTACCCTTTAAATTAACGAAGGCTCAATTAAGAGTATTAGAAGAGATAGACAAAGATATGGAATCAAAAAAGGCTATGAATCGTTTACTACAAGGAGATGTAGGATCTGGAAAAACAGTAGTAGCCATGATTGCAGCATATAAAGCAGTGAAATCTGGTTATCAAGCAGCTGTTATGGCACCAACTGCAATTCTAGCAACACAACACTTAGAAGAGTTTCAAAAAATTTTAGAACCAATGGGAATTAAATGTGCTTTATTATTAGGTGCAACCAAGAAGAAGGAAAGAGAAGAAATTTTAGAAGGTTTAGCGAATGGTACCATTCAAGTATTAATTGGAACGCATGCTTTAATTACAGATAAAGTTATTTTTCATAAATTAGGATTAGTAGTCACAGATGAACAACACCGTTTTGGTGTTCGACAAAGGGCAGCTATTTCTGCAAAAGGAGTGAATCCAGATGTATTAGTTATGACTGCAACACCAATTCCAAGGACGTTGGCTTTAATCTTATATGGAGACCTAGACATTTCAATTATCGACGAACTTCCACCGAATAGAAAGAAGATAGAAACTTTTGCAGTTAGCAAGAGAATGGAGGAAAGAGTTAATAATTTTATTTGTAAAAATATTGATGAAGGAAGACAAATTTATGTTGTATGCCCTTTAGTGGAAGAAAAAGAAGACGAGGAAGTAGATGAACAAAAGGCAGATTTAAAAGCAGTAAAAGAATGGACAGAAAAGTATCAAAAAGAGATTTTTCCAAATTATCGAGTGGAATGTGTTTATGGAAAAATGAAGCCATCTGAAAAAGATAAAGTGATGGAGCAATTTAAAAATGGAGAAATCGATATTTTAGTCTCTACTACAGTTATTGAAGTTGGAGTAAATGTGCCAAATGCAAGTGTTATGGTAATAGAAAATTCAGAAAGATTTGGACTGGCACAACTTCATCAGTTAAGAGGAAGAGTAGGAAGAGGAGAATATCAATCTTATTGCATTTTGAAATATGATAGTCATTGCTCACAAGTAGGAAGAGAAAGAATGAAAACTATGCAAGAAACAAATGATGGATTTGTAATTGCAGAAAAAGACTTAGAACTTAGAGGAACAGGAGAATTTTTTGGAACCAAACAACATGGATTGCCAGACTTTAAAATTGCTAATCTATTTGTAGATATGCCAATGCTAAAATCTGTTCAAAGTGTAGCGCTAAAAATAGAAGCAGAAGATAAAGGGTTAAAATTGGAGAAAAATAAAAGGCTCTGTAAATTAGTGAATAATAGGCTAAAACAAAATGTAGCTTTATAGTTATGAACTCTTGACATTTACATAAAAACACAATATGATATATAAGGACTAAAGCGAAAGGAGAAAAGCCTATGGATACACAAATGCTTACAACCAATAAAGGTGGGGAACTAATTAGTTTTAAAATCAATGGTGAAGAGAAAATACACCAAGGAGAGAGTTGCATTGATGAAAATGGCAAAATTTATTGGAAAAGACATTCACCAGTGTTATTTCCTATTGTAGGAAAATTAAAGAAAAATGCTACTTTAATTGGTGGAAGAACTTATGAACTACCACAGCATGGATTTGCTAGAGACTTAGAATTTGAGCCAATTACAAAACTAGATAATTTCCATTCCTATGTGTTAAAAAGTAATAAATATACATTGGCAAAATATCCTTATGAATTTGAATTATATAATACTTATCGCACAGAAGAAAATAAACTAACTACAATTTATAAAGTAGTAAATACTGGGCTAATCAATTTACCTTTTGGAATAGGAGGACATCCTGCTTTTAAAATTGACCAAGAAGAGTTAAAAAAGGGACATTACTATTTAGAATTTGAACAAGAAGAAGAAAAAATTCACTTTTTATATTTAATAGACGGATTGATTGGTACAGAATATGCTAAAAATCCAATAGAAAATAAAAAGATTATTCCAATTGGACCACATACTTTTGACAATGATGCACTAATTATGAAAGGGATTACTTCCAATAAAATTAGTTTAAAAAAGAGAATTACAGAAGAAACTGTTTTAACAATGGATTTTACAGATTTTCCTTATTTAGCAATTTGGTCAAAGCCAAATGCACCATTTATCTGTATTGAGCCATGGTTTTCAACAGCAGATACAATAAAAGGTTCAGGAGTGTTTACGCAAAAGAGAGATCTTATTTCATTGAAACCGAATGATTCGTTTGAATGCAAATATACAGTAGAATTTATGTCTATTTAGGGATGGTGATTGTCAGGTTGGGGACGTTCCTTTTTCTGACAAAAGTGTCAGAGAGGGGACATACCTTGATTAAATAGCATAAAAATAGAGGGAGCAAAAAATGGGACAAATTATTTTAAGAATAGTAGCAATTATTTTAGTAGCTATTGGAGTAGTTTGCATTTTTGATGCAAGAGTTATTACAAAAAAGGCTTTTAGTTTTGGAGATCAAAATGAAGGAAGTTTAGGATTAAAACTATTAGGATTTATTATAGCAATGATAGGTGCTTTGATTTTTTATTTTGTTATGCAATAAAAATCTTGCTATTTCAAAAATAGTGTGTTACAATATTTACAGAATTTTGAAAAACGAAGAAAAAGAGGAGTAGGTTCAAACGAACTAGAAAGAGAAAAGAAGTGGATACGCTGAGAGCTTCTTATAGAAACGAGAACTGAAGGTAGCTTTGGAGTTGATAAGCTGAAAATAAACTTAAGTTTATCCGTATAACTTGCGTTAAAAGGAGTTGAAGATTTGACTAATTAATTAGTCA
Source organism: Clostridia bacterium (assembly GCA_022797635.1). Lineage (GTDB taxonomy): Bacteria > Bacillota > Clostridia > TANB77 > CAG-508 > CAG-273. Next base: position 23,837 of record JAAWKZ010000009.1, on the reverse strand, counting down.
AGATTAAGGTGGTACCGTGAGAATGAATTACCTCGCCCTTAAATATAGGGGGCGAGGTTTATTGTATTTAAGGAGGTTTGAGTTATGAGAGAAGTAAAAGAAGGAGAAATTTACAGACATTTTAAAGGACCATTTTATTATGTTATTTGTGTAGGACTAGATTCGGAGACAAGGGAAAGAATGGTCGTGTATAGACATTTAGATGGTTCAGGAATAATATGTGTAAGACCAGAGAAAATGTTCTTAGAGGAAATTCCAGAAAGACCAGATAATGTCACAGGACAAAAGGTAAGATTTGAATTAATAGAAAATTTAAAAGATTATAACTTGTCAGTTTAGGGACAGATGTCAGTTAAACTAACGTCCCTAAATTGACAAATTAGGAGGAAAAAATATGAATGAACGTAAACCATTAGAGGGAAAGTTTGAACCAAAAAGTTTTGAGGAGGATATTTATCAAGAGTGGAATGAAAAAGGATATTTCAAACCATCTGAGGATAAAAGTAAAGAACCATATACTATCGTAATTCCACCACCAAATATTACAGGTAAATTGCATATGGGACATGCTTTAGATGAGACGCTTCAAGATATTCTAATTAGGTATAAAAGAATGAGAGGATATAACACATTGTGGATACCTGGCACAGACCATGCTTCAATTGCTACGGAAGCAAAGATTGTAGAAAATCTAAAAAAGGAAGGTATCACAAAAGAAGACTTAGGAAGAGAAGGCTTTTTAGAAAAAGCATGGGAATGGAAAGAAGAATATGGTGGAACAATTCTAAACCAATTGAAGAAGTTAGGTTGTTCTTGTGATTGGTCAAGAGAACGTTTCACTATGGATGAAGGGTTATCAAATGCAGTAAAGCACGTTTTTGTAGAGTTATATAAAAAGGGATTAATTTATAGGGGAAAAAGATTAATTAACTGGTGCCCTTATTGTGACACTTCTATTTCAGACATAGAAGTAGAATATGAAGAAGAACCAACACATTTATGGCATATTAAATATCCTATCAAAGGAGAAGAAGGTAAATATGTTATTGTTGCAACTACAAGACCAGAAACTATGCTTGGTGATACAGGTGTTGCAGTTCATCCAAGTGATGAAAGATACAAAGATTTAGTTGGTAAAATGGTAATTTTGCCAATCATGAATAAAGAAATTCCAATTATAGCAGACGAATTTGTAGAAACAGAATTTGGAACAGGTGCTGTAAAACTAACACCTGCTCATGATCCTAATGACTATGCAGCAGCTGTTAAACACAATTTGGAGATATTAGAAGTATTTGACGAGAACTTCAAAATGGGAAATTTAGTACCAGAATATCAAGGAATGGAATTATTAGAGGCAAGACAAAAAATTGTAGAAAGACTAGAAAAAGAAGGATATTTAATTAAAACAGAAGACTATACCCATAATGTAGGAAAATGCTATCGTTGTCATCATACTATTGAACCACATATTTCAGAGCAATGGTTTGTAAAAATGGAGCCTTTAGCAAAACCAGCAATTGAAGCAGTAAAAAACAAAGAAACTAGATTTATTCCAGAAAGATATGAAAAAACGTATTTTAATTGGATGGAAAATATCCAAGATTGGTGTATTTCCAGACAAATATGGTGGGGACATAGAATTCCAGCCTATTATTGTGAAGACTGTGGCGAAGTAATAGTATCTGAGCAAGAACCACATACATGTCCGAAATGTGGTAGCGAGCATCTAAAACAAGATGAAGATACGTTAGATACTTGGTTTAGTTCTGCATTATGGCCATTTTCTACTTTAGGTTGGCCAGATAAAACAGAAGATTTTGAATATTTCTATCCAACAAGTACTTTAGTTACTGGTTATGATATCATTTTCTTCTGGGTAGCAAGAATGATTTTCTCAGCTTTGGAGCATACGGGCAAACCACCATTTAAAGATGTATTTATTCATGGAATTGTAAGAGACAGTCAAGGTAGAAAAATGTCTAAAAGTCTAGGAAATGGAATTGACCCATTAGAAATTATTGACCAATATGGAACAGATGCCCTACGTTTTTCATTAGTATTAGGTATTTCAGCAGGTAATGATATCCGTTATATGCCTGAAAAATTAGAGCAAGCTTCTAACTTTGCTAACAAAGTATGGAATGCAGCAAAGTTCGTAAGCAGCAATTTAGCAGATGAGCAAAAAGTAAGAGACTTTTGTTATGAGGCTTTTGAAAAGAACAAGGCATATACCTCAGCATGTTTTAGACTAGAAGATAAATGGATTTTGAATAAGTTTGATAAATTGGTAGTAGATGTAACTAAGAATATAGACAATTACGACTTAGGAATTGCACTTGATAAAATTTATAGCTTTATTTGGAACGAATTTTGTGATTGGTATATTGAAATGGTTAAACCTAGAATTTATAGTGAAGATGACAATATCAAAGTTCCAGTTAGTGATGTATTAAGTCATATTTTAGCATCTTCTTTAAAGCTGTTACATCCATTTATGCCATTTATCACAGAAAAGATTTATTCTCATTTAATTATATTTGGAACAGAAGATTTAATTGTAGCAAAATGGCCAGATATAAGAGAAGAATTTGTCTTTGATAAAGAAGAGGAATTTGTAGAAAAGTTAAAGAAACTAATTGTAGAGATTAGAAATGTAAGAGCTACTAGAAATATTCATCCATCTAAAAAGTCAGAATTGATTTTTGTTACGAATCAATATGAAAAAGAAATCAAAGAGGCAGAGGAAATTTTATTAAAATTAGGATTTGGAACAAAAGTAACTATTCAAAAAGACAGAACAGGACTTCCTGAAAATGCAATTACTATTATGCAAGATGATATAGAATTGTATATGCCATTAGAAGACTTGATAGACTTAGAAGAAGAGAAGAAGAGATTACAAGAGGAAAAGACGAAGTTAGAAGCGGAAGTTGCAAGAGGACAAAAAATGCTTTCTAATCCAGGATTTGTTAATAAAGCACCAGAAGCGAAAATTAATGAGGAAAAGGATAAGCTTGCAAAATATGAAGAAATGCTTGCAAAGGTGGAAGAGCGATTGAAAAATCTATAGTGGAAAGTGTAATGATTTTGCTTTGAGAAAACGAAGAGTTTGGAGGAGTTCATGCAAAAAGAAGAGGATAAAAAAAGGAGAGTTCTACTCGGAATGAGTGGAGGGGTGGATAGTGCAGTATCAGCTATTTTATTACAAGAACAAGGATATGAAGTATATGGGATAACATTAAAATTATGGGAAAATCCTCAAAATGATAATGAAGTAGACATTGCTGAGGAAGCAAAGAAAGTATGTGATAAGTTAGGAATAGAGCATTATGTATTAGATGGCAAAGAATTATTCCAAAAACATGTTATTCAAGATTTTATTTGCCAATACAAAAATTGCAGAACTCCAAATCCATGTATTGAATGCAATAAATATTTGAAGTTTGGTTATATGTATCAAAAAGCAAAAGAATTGGGGATAGAATATATTGCGACAGGCCATTATGCGAAAGTAGAGTATAGTGAGAAATATGGAAGAACCGTTATTAAAAAGGCAGCCAATATTGCCAAAGACCAAAGTTATGTATTATGCAATATACCGAAGGAAGTAGTAGAAAAAGTAGTATTTCCATTAGCAAATATAAAAAGCAAAGAAGAAATTAGACAAATTGCAAGAGAACATAAGTTAGAAGTAGCAAATAAACCAGATAGTGAAGATATTTGTTTTATTCCAGATGGAGATTATAAGAAGTTTTTAGAGGAATATTCTGGCTTAAAAGTAAAAGAAGGAAATATTGTTAATCTAAAAGGAGAAGTTTTAGGAAAACATCAAGGTTTATATCGATATACCATAGGACAAAGAAAAGGATTAGGAATTGCTTATTCAGAGCCTCTATTTGTGATAGGTTTTAAGCTAGAAAAAAATGAACTGATTGTTGGAACAGAAAAAGAGATTTATCAAAAAGAGATGTTAGTAAGTCAAGTAAATTTTCTATTAATGGATAAACTAGAAGAGCCAATGAAAGTAATGGTAAAGACAAGGTATTCCAGCAAAGAGTATCCTGCTACCATAGGAATGATAGGAGAAGATACTATCAAAGTTATTTTTGATGAGGAAGTAGCAAGAATTACACCAGGTCAATCTGCTGTATTTTATATAGGTGATATAGTGCTTGGTGGAGGAAAAATTGTATAATAAATGATTTATTATTGCTTTAGCAATTAGAAATCATTATATGCTTTAGTACAAAATGGAGTTTAATCGTGTAAACTTTTTAGGATTACATCATTAAACTCCATTTTGTGTTTTGACTTATTTAGAAGATAAATTTTCTAACTGTTTAGTATGTTCTTTTGAATCAATTTCTAATGAAATAAGTCTTACAGATTGATTTTCTAAAATTGTTTGTACATCTTCAAGATTTTTATCATTTTTTTCTAAATGTTCTTGATTCATAGCATGACCATCAAATAATGCTGAAGTTTTGTCTTTAAATTCATTTTCGAGCACAATGACAGTTTGATTAATATTAGTAACTGTACTTTCAAGAGAGTTAAATTGCCCTTGAAGAGTGTCAACCTTATTTTCAAGAGAGTTAAATTGCCCTTGAAGAGTGTCAACCTTATTTTCAAGAGAGTTAAATTGTCCTTGAAGAGTGTCAACCTTATTTTCAAGAGAGTTAAATTGCCCTTGAAGAGTGTCGACCTTATTTTCAAGAGAGTTAAATTGTCCTTGAAGAGTGTCGAATTTTTTCGTATGTTCATGTAGTATTTCTAAGATTTGGTCCTCTTTTGTCATAGTTTCACCTCCTTTTTAATAACGTAAAATAATTCTACCATACCTTAGAATAAAACACAATGTTTTGTAACAAAAAATAAAATATTTACTTAAAAGTAAAGTCGAAAAAAGTCGAAAATTTCTAAAAAATCGACAAAACCTCTTATGTTTTACTCTATTCAAAAACTGGAAAAAAATGTATAATGTGGACAAGCAAAAGATAAGGAGGAATACAAGGTGAATATAGAATTTGATGAAGTGGACAAGCTGTTATGCATTCAAATAACAGAAGAAATTGACCATCATACTACAGAAAAACTAAGGAGGAAAATGGATTATGAAATTACAAGATTTATGCCTAGAGAAGTTGTGTTTGATTTTAGTAAAGTTTCTTTTATGGACAGTGCAGGAATAGGTCTACTAATAGGAAGATATAAATTGGCAAAATTACTAGGAGGAACTACGAAAATAGTTAATAGCAGTAGAACAGTTAAAAAGATGCTAGAAATGAGTGGAGTAGTAAGAATCATTCCTGTTGAAGAAGACCAAAAAGTAGGATAGAGAAAAGAGGGAAAAGAATGAAAAGTATGTATGATAATGAAATGGAACTTAATTTTATAAGTAAGTCTAATAATGAAGCATTTGCACGTATCACAGTAGCTGCATTTGCAGCACAATTGGATCCGACAATTGAAGAATTAGCAGATATCAAAACTGCTGTGTCAGAAGCTGTAACCAATTGTATTATTCATGGATATGAAGATAGGGAAGGGACTGTAAGAATAAAAGCAAAACTTTTAGAAAATACACTAGAAGTAGAAATAGCAGATAATGGAAAAGGAATAGAGGATATAGAGTTAGCAAGAAAGCCACTTTATACAACAAAAGGAAATTTAGAGAGATCAGGAATGGGATTTACCATTATGGAGAGTTTCATGGATAAAGTAGAAATTCAATCTGTAGTAGGAATTGGAACAAAAATAGTAATGAAAAAAACAATAAAAAAAGAACAAAAACAAGAAATAATAGAAGAAGAAAAAAATGCTCTAATCAACTAATAAGTTAGTAAACTAAGGAGGCATTTTTTTTATGCAAGAAGATTATGCAAATAATAACCTAGATGTAATAGAAGCCCAATCTGGAAATCAAGAAGCAATGCAAAGACTAATTGATAGAAATAAGGGACTTATATGGAGCATTGTAAAAAGATTTCAAGATAGAGGGTATGAGTTAGAAGACTTGTATCAGGTTGCTGTTATGGGATTTATTAAGTGTATTAAAAGATTTGATAGCAGTTTTGAAGTACAGCTAACTACCTATGCAGTTCCATATATTTTAGGTGAAGTAAAAAGGTACCTACGTGATGATGGGCCAGTAAAAATTAGCAGAAGTATTAAAGAATTAGCAATGAAGGCATTAGAAGCTAAGAATGAATATTTCAGAAAAACAGGAAAAGAGATGAAAGTGGAAGAATTAGCAGAGACATTAAATACTACTAAGGAAGAATTAGCATTAGCAATGGACGCTTTTAGACCAATGGAATCAATTTATCAGCCTGCCTATGAAGGTGAGGAAGATGGAATTTGCTTATTAGATAAAATGGTAAGTGAAAGTAATCAAGAGGAAATGATTAGTAATCGCCTTTGCATTCAAGAGGCACTAAAAAATTTGAAAGATCAAGAAAAACAGATTATTGTTTTAAGGTATTATAAAGGAAGAACACAAACAGAGGTTGCCAAAATTTTGGGTATTACACAAGTACAAGTTTCTAGAATTGAGAAAAAGACATTAGAAAGAATGAGAACGAAGTTGGCAGTTTAATATCCAATGAATTATACTATATATTTATAGTAATTTCATAGATAAAAGGAGTTTTTAATGAAAAAGTATATTATTTGTTTAATAGTGTTTCTAACTCTGTGCTTTCTGATTCCTATACTATTTACAAAATCTTTTCAAAAGACACAAAAGGCTAATGTACCTCAAAACACAGAAGTAATACCAAAGGTAACATATGATTACAAAAAATATAAAACGGTAAAACTATATCACAAAAAGACAAAAAAGGTAGAAGAACTTTCTTTAGATGAGTACTTGTATGGAGTGGTAAGTAGTGAAATGCCAGCAAGTTTTGCAGAAGAAGCTTTAAAAGCACAAGCAGTAGTGGCAAGAACGTTTACTTTATATAAAATTGTACATAATAGTAAAAAACACGAAAATGCAGATATTTGTGATGACTCTACTTGCTGCCAAGCATGGATTAGTAAAGGAGATAGATTGGCTAGATGGGATGATAGCAAAAAAACAGAGTATTGGAACAAAATTGTAAAGGCAGTCAATACCACACAAGGAAAAATGATAACGTATAATAATGAACCAATTAATGCCTTTTTCCATTCTAATAGTGGGGGAACAACAGAAGCACCTATTAATGTATGGGGAGGAAGCGGATACCCCTATTTAAAGGCAGTTACAACTTCAGGAGAAGATGCCTATAGTCAATATGCTTCTAATGTAACTGTTACACAAAAGCAATTTACAGAAACCATTCAAAAAGAGCATAAAGATTTTAAGATTGATTTTAGCAAAAAAGATTGTATTAAAGTAAAGGAATATACAGGAGGTAATCGAGTGAAGACAATACAAGTAGGAAATCTTACTCTGTCTGGTGTTGAAATGAGAACTTTATTTGGACTTCGTTCGGCTAATTTTAAAATAACAATGGAAAAACAGAACATTAAATTTGAGGTTACTGGATATGGACATGGAGTTGGAATGAGTCAAACAGGAGCAGATAGTTTAGCAAAACAAGGAAAAAATTATGAAGAAATCATACATCATTTTTACACAGGAGTCGAAGTAAAGGATATTTAAAATTTGTTTATTTGTTTTTGTATAATTTTCTCAAAATTGTAAATAATGCTACTAAAGAAATTATTAAGGAGGAAATTTTATGAGAAGAGAAAATAGAAGAAGACCTATGGAAGATGGATTAGATGGAAAGAAAATGCTATATATTACAGGAAGTGTATTAGCATTGGCAGTTATTATCTTCGTAATTACTTTTCTAATTTATGGCAATAAGCTAAATAATAGCACTAATATTGCTAAATCAAATCGAAACAATAATACAATAGGAAATTTAGTAGCATCAGAGGAAACTAGTACTTCTATGGGGAAAACAGTAAATGAAATGCAAGAAGCAGAAGGAAATAATCAAAATACAGAAAAGATAGCTGTGAATACAAGCCAAGAAACACAAAACAATACAACGAATAAAGAAAATACAACTAAAACTAATACAAACCAAGAAAATAATACAAAACCAAATAAGACAACTGAACCAGTTAAAGATCCAGAGTTTAAAATGCCAGTGACTGGTGAAATTGTAAAAGAATTTGCAAATAATAAGTTAGTATATTCTAGTACATTAGATGTATGGGCAACACATAATGGTGTGGATATTAAAGCAGACAAGACAACTGTTGTAAAAGCATCAGCAGAAGGAAAAGTAGTATCTATTAAAAATGACCCACGTTATGGACTTACCGTTATTATAGAACATGTTAATGGTTATAAAACAGTATATGCTAATTTATTAAGCACAGAATTTGTAGTAGAAGGTGAAACTGTAAAACAAGGACAAAGTATAGGTACAGTTGGAAATACGGCATCTTTTGAAGTTTCAGATGAACCACATCTTCATTTTGAATTATTAAAAGAAAATGAACAACAAGATCCAGAATTATTTTTGAAAAAATAATTAAATAATAGGAATGGCTAGAATAACATTACTATTCTAGTCATTTTTGTGCCAAACTAAAAAATGAAATTATTATATAGCTATAAATTTTTAAGTAATAGGTTGACAAAGTAAAATATATATTGATAAAATATAACAAAATGTTATAAGAATAAAAAACAAAAAAATGGAAATACTAAAGACAAAGAGTGTTAGTTTGGGGACGTCTCTAGAGCTGACGCTTTGAAAAAGTGTTGGCTAGAGGTACGTCACCAAACTGACGCAAAAGAAACGGAGGAAAAAGTGAAATGAAGAAAAAAGAAGTAAGAAATCAACGGGATAACCCTAGTAGCATTAGTAGTAACAATAGTAATATTATTAATTCTAGCAGGAATAACGATTATGTATACAGTAGGAGATAATGGGATTCTAAAAGCAGCAAAAGAGGCAAAAAATCAAACAGAAGCAGCAATTAGAAATGAACAGCAGTCTTTAGGTGAATTGGCGAATATGTTAAAAAATGAATATGGTGGGGACGATAATAACCAAGGAGGAAATACAGAAAATCCAGATCCAGATAAACCAGTAGTAGATGTACCAATAGAAGAAATCAAAACAAATTGGGAAGAGATAGAAAAAATAGCAGGAGAAATAGCAAAAGATGATAGTATCACAAGTGATTTAGAAGAAGCAACAGTGACAGTAGATGGAAATCGATATACGATAAAGCCAGGGGATTTGTTTGAAGTAGAATATGAAGGAGAAGTCAGAAGAGTAAGAGTGCTAGGGTTTAAACACGATGATTTAGTTGACCAAACAGTATATGGTGGAAATCATACAAAAGCGAGTATCTCATTCGAGTTTTACGATTGTCTAGGAACACATAACATGAATGGAACAAGTAGTAGTAACTCAACCAATGCAAATGGATGGGCAGCAACAGAGATGAGAACATTCTTAGAAGGCTCAAGTGGAAGAGGACAATTAAGTAATAATAGCTATATCAAACAAGTAAAGAAGAAGTACATTGCAACATATAATAACGCAAGTAGTGTAACAACGTCTAATGATTACCTATGGTTATTATCAGCAAGCGAAGTATTAAAAGATGGATATAACGGAGGGGATACAAGAGGATATGCAATAGCCAAAGAAGGAGAGCAATACTTGTATTACCAAAAGAACGTAACAGAGGCATGGAACTGGAACTCTTCGAACACAAACCGTGTTAAATACAACAATGGCAGTGCGAGCTACTGGTGGCTTCGTTCACCTAGCAACTATGGCAGCACTGGCTTCTGCCTTGTCCGCACTGGCGGCAATAGTAGCGGCGACCTCTCGCACTACTATTGGGGCGTAGCCCCTGGCTTTTGTATCTAAGTCTGAACCTTGCGAAACGATATGTTTTAAACACGCAAAAAGGCACTTTGTAGCCGTTTTTTTGAACGTTTGGAAAGAAAAATGATTCACTTTATATATAAACAGTAGTGGCTTGAAAACAAATATATTAACATAAAATAAAGAAAAACTGAAATTTTGAAATAAAATAATAAAGAAGGTTACTAGCAAGATAAATGTTGCTGAACCTTCTTTAAGTTTTATACTAAAGCATATAATGATTTCTAACCTCTAAAGTGGTAAACAATCATTTATAAATATTCTTTCATTTTTTCAATATGGTTGTTTTGAACTGTAATAAACTCATTTAAAATATCTTTAATAACAGGTTCCATTTCAGGACTATGATTTAGTAACTTTTGACTTTCAATTACTCCCATTAAATTTCCTTGTATCATTAATTCAGCAATGTGAGAGTTGCTACTATCTGTTAAAGTATTCATTTGAACACCAGTCCAACTCATCATTTTATCCATAAGTGGTTCTTCATCAGGTATTTCTCCATATTTTTCAAATTGTGTATTAACTTTATCTAATATTTTTCCATATTCTGCGTATTGTGTACTTAAATCTTTTTTCATTGTTTCATCTTCTACCTTTTCAGAAACAAAAGTAATGCTAGAAAGTCCCATTCTAGCAGCCTTTCCAATTTCATTTAAAATAGTTAAATTGATATTTTCATCCATAAATTTTAGCCTCCTTAAAAATAGTGTAACCAAAAGAGAAGAAAAATATTTTCAAAAATAGGAAAAATATCTTTTATATACAAAAAAAATATGATATAGTTATATATAAGGAGGAGTGGTATGAATATTAAGTATAATGTTATCATTCAAAAAGAAGAAGAATGGTATGTAGCAAAATGTTTAGATAATAGTGTAGCGTCTCAAGGAAAAACAATAGAACAGGCAATTCAGAATTTAAAAGAAGCATTAGAACTATATTATGAAAGTGAAGAACCAATTTTACCAAAAGAAATTTTTGTTACAACAGTGGAGGTGAGTATATGAGTTCAAAATATCCAGTATTGCCACCTCACAAAATTATAAAAATATTAGAAAAATATGGATTTGAAAAAGTCGCACAAAAAGGAAGTCATGCCAAATACAAAAATAAAATAACTGGTATGATTTATATTATTCCAATGCATACAGAAATTGCAAAAGGAACTCTAAAAAGCATCTTAGAACAAGCACATGTAGAATTAAAAGATTTTCTGAAATATTTATCCTCTTTTTTATTTTAATCAATTTTTTTCTTAATTAAAACTCAAAAAACATTGAAAATGAGCTCTCCATAAGATATAATAAACTCGAAAAAATGAAAAAGGAAGTTTGTTTATGGGAGAGGTAAAGTGGACAACAGAACAATTACAAGCAATTGAAAGTAAAGATACCAATATTTTAGTAGCTGCTGCCGCAGGTAGTGGTAAGACCGCTGTGCTTGTAGAAAGAATTATCCATAAAATAATTGAGGATAAAATGGATATTGATAAATTGTTAGTAGTAACATTTACCAATGCAGCAGCAGCAGAAATGAGAGAAAGAATTTTAGAAGCTATTTATCAAAAATTAGAACAAGACCCATCAAATGAACATTTACAAAGGCAAATTACCTTGTTAAACAAAGCAAGTATTTGTACTATACATTCTTTCTGTTTAGATGTGATTCGTAATCATTTCTATGAAATTGATTTACCAAGTAATTTCACAATTGCAGATACAACCCAAATTGATTTATTAAAACAGGAAGTGTTGGAAGATTTATTAGAGCAAAAATATATAGAGCAAGATAACGATTTTTTAGAATTACTAGAAACTTATACAGGATATCGTGGAGATGAGCCATTACAAGAATTAATATTATCCATCTATCGCTTTATTCAAAGTAGTCCTTTTCCAGAAAAATGGCTACAAGAAAAAGTGGGACAATTTGAAGTAGATACTTCTTTGGATTTTGGGCATACAGCTTTAGGAAAAGTGATTTTAGAAGAAGTGCAAGAAGCATTACAAGCAAGTCTCTTAAAACTAAAAAAAGTACAAAGGGAGTTAGCAAAATTTCCAGAATGTAGTAAGTTTAATCAAGCTATTTCTGAAGATATTTTACAAATAGAAGAAGTAGCAAGTATAGCCAATTCATGGGATGAAGTATATCAAAAAGTTTATCAGATTAGTTTTGGAAAATGGCCAGTGGATAAAAAAGTAACTTTAGATATTAAAGAGGAAGCAAAAGAGATTAGAGATAGAGTGAAAAAAGACATCAAAGAAAAAGTGATGCCACTAATGAGTAGTACTTCAAAAGAAATTGCAAAAGACTTTGAAGTTCTTTATCCTATTTTGCAAAAATTAGCAAAACTTATTTTAGAATTTAGTGAGAATTTTAAAGAAAAGAAAAAAGAAAAGAATTGTATTGACTTTAATGATATTGAGCATTTAGCATTAAAATTATTACTAGATGAGGAAGGGAATAAAACACAAGTCAGTAAAAAATATGAAGAAAGATTTGAAGAAATAGCCATTGACGAGTATCAAGATAGTAACTTAGTACAAGAGGCTATTCTAACTAGTATTTCTAAAGGCAACAACATCTTTATGGTAGGAGATGTCAAACAAAGTATTTATAAATTTAGACAAGCAAGACCAGAACTGTTTTTGCAAAAATATGCAAGCTATCAAACAAAAGAAGACAAGAAAGAAAAGGATGATTTGAAAATTCAATTATTCCGTAACTTTAGAAGTAGGAATAATATTTTAGACATTACAAATTTGGTATTTGAAGCCATTATGAGTGAAAAACTAGGAGACATTACCTATAACGAGAATGAATATTTAAACTATGGAGCAAATTATCCAGAACCAGAAGAAGAAACTTCTTATGCAGGAATAGCAGAATTAAATGTCATTGATATGAAAGAAGATGACACTATTACTGCTATCATTGGTGAAGAAGAGGAAGAGGAAAATACTGATAGAATAGAAGATGATGTATTAGAAGCAAGGTTTGTAGCAAAACGTATTAAAGACTTGCTACAAAGTGATTATCAAGTATATGACAGAAAAAAAGGATATAGACAGATTGAACCAAAAGATATTGTCATTTTATTAAGAGCAACTAGTACTTTAGCACCTATTTATGAAAAAGAATTATCAGATTATGACTTACCAGTATTCAGTGATAGTTCTACTTCCTATTTAGAGAGTGTAGAAATTGAAACCATTTTATCCATTTTAAAATTGATTAACAATCCAATGCAAGATATTCCACTCGTAGTAGTACTAAGGTCTAGTATTGGGCAAATGACAGATAATGAATTAATCACGATTCGATTAACAGATAGGAATTGTAATTTTTATGAAGCCCTTATCAAAACAAGAATATCTTGTGAAGAACCATTAAAAAGCAAGATAGAAGCAATTTTAGAGCAATTAGAAAAATGGAGAGCACAGTCAGAATATTTGCCTTTAGATGAACTAATTTGGCAAATTTATTTAGATACAGGATATTATCATTATGTAGGACTATTACCAAATGGAGAAATGAGACAAGCCAATTTAAAAACTTTGTTTGAGAAAGCAAAACAATATGAAACAGCAAGTTTTAAAGGACTATTTCATTTTATCCAATTCATTGAAAAGCTAAAAAAACAAAATGGAGACTTAAGTTCAGCAAAATTAATTGGGGAAAGTGCTAATGTTGTTCGTATTATAAGTATCCACAAAAGTAAAGGATTAGAATTTCCAGTAGTATTTCTAAGCCATACGCATAAGAAATTTAATTTAAGAGACTTAAATGAAGTCATTTTAATGCATCAAGATTTAGGAATAGGGCCAACTTTGATTGATACTGCTAAAAAGCTAAAATATACAACTACTGCAAAAAAAGCAATTAGCCTAAAAATAAAACAAGAAACCCTTTCAGAAGAAGAAAGAATTTTGTATGTTGCTTTAACAAGAGCAAAAGAAAAACTAATTATCACAGGAAGAAGCAAGGATTTTCAAAAAGCTTTGCAAGAAAAAGAAAAAAACTTAGCGATGTATGAGGATGAAGAGTTTAAGATAGATTATAAGCTGATGAAAAAATGTAGTTCCTATTTAGATTGGTTAGAATATGTATATCTATTTTATCAGGGAAAAACGATATCTTTAAAGGGAAAACAATTAGAATTAAGTGATATCATGACTTTACAAACTTTTGCAAAACAAGATTTAATCAAGGAATTGCAAGTAATAGAAGAGAAAGAAGAAATAGAAATTACAAAGGTAATTCAAGAAGAAGTAGAAAAGCAAAAAGATGTCGACATCTCTGGACTAAAACAGAATTTAGAATGGAAATATGCTTATGAAGTAGATACAAAACTTCCAACCAAAACTTCTGCAACTAAGTTAAAACAAGAACAAGTAAATCAGCTTCCTTCTTTAGAAAGCCAAGTAAATTGGGAGGAAGATGAAAGTAAAGAAAGATTACAATATATACAAGTAAAACCATTAGAAAATGAAAAAGTCACAAAATTAACACCTGCACAAAAAGGAACTTTAGTCCACTTATGTATTCAAAAATTAGATGAAAGAAAAGAATATGAATTACAAGATATTCAAAATCTTATCCAAGAATTAGCACAAAGAGAAATTATTACATCAATAGAAGCAGAAGCGATAGATGCTAATTTAGTATATAGTTATACAAAATCAGAACTATTCCAAAAATTAAAAAAAGCAAAACAAATATACAAAGAGCAACCATTTTATATCAATCTACCAGCTAAGGAAATTTTTAAGGAAGCAAAGGACGCAGGCTCTGAAAAAAATATTTTAGTACAAGGTATGATCGATTTATACTATATAGATGAGCAAGAACAAGTACATTTAGTAGATTTCAAAACAGACTATGTGCCAAAAGGAAAAGAAAAACAAGTAGCAGATAAGTATCAAATACAAATTGGCATTTATAGAAAAGCATTAGAACAAGCCCTAGGAAAAAAAGTTACAAGCTCAAAAATTTGTTTAGCAAATTGTGAGTGGCAATGTGTCAGTTTAGGGACGTTAGTTTAACTGACACTTTTCAGAAAATATTGAAATAAGGAATAGAAATGGCTAATAATGAATTAAAGATACTAAGCAAGAAAAGTAGTGTAGAAGAGTTACAAAACTCTAATAGAGAATGGAAGTGAAAAAAGATGAGAATAGATAAATTTTTAAAAATGTCAACAGTCATTAAGAGAAGGACTGTTGCAAATGAAGCTGCAGATGGTGGTAGAATTTCTGTTAATGGAAAAACTGTTAAACCAAGTTACGAGGTTAAGATAGGTGATATTGTAGAGATTAGATTTGGAGATAAAATTTCCAAATTTGAAGTTCTAAAAATTCCACAAAGACAAAGTGAACCAATAGAAACATTAATTAAAATGAAGGAATAAGAGGCTGTTAAAATCAATAAAGTTATTTTTTATATGGAAATATAGTAGAAAAAATGATATAGCAATAAAAAATCAATAGGGGGCAAATGTTGAAAGGAAAGGTAGGAATAGTATGCCCCGAAATTGTAGAGAAAATCAAAAATCTTATACAGGAGTTTATCATGTTATTCTTCGTAGTATCAATCAACAAGAAATATTTTATGATAATACTGATAGAAGAAAATTTTTAAAGTGTTTAAAAGAAACAAAGGAAAAATATCATTATGACTTATATGCTTATGTGCTAATGCATAATCATGTTCACTTAGTAATAATGGATAAAGAAGATAAGCTATCCAAGCTTATTCAGTCACTGGCAATTAGTTATGCTTTGTATTTTAATAAGAAGTATAATAGGATAGGACATGTATTTTATAACCGATTTAAAAGTAAGTATGTGGAAAATCTACCATATTTACTAAATATTATTCGATATATACATTTCAATCCAGAAAAGTCAGGAATTTGCCAATATTCAAAATACTATTGGAGTAGTTATCATGAATATAGTCAATTTTCTCGACTGGTTGAGACCGAGAAAATATTGAAAATGGCTGAAATGAGTAAAAAGAATTTTGAAATTTTTCATATAGAATATGGGAAAGTAAAAGGTTATGAAAAGGATGATTTTGAATTTGAAAATGTGAAGTTGTCTGATGAACAAGCAATTAAAAAGATAAAGCAATTGCTCGATATTGAAAATATAGTTTCTATTCAAAATGAAAAAGTGGATAAAAGAGATAAGTTAATTGCACAAATAGCAAGGTTAGAAGGAATAGAAAGAAAACAATTAGCAAGAATTTTAGGAATGAATGAAAGAACAATTTATAGAGCAATGAAAAAAGAAGTAGAAGATAAATAGGAAAAGAAACTTAAAATGTCAGTTTAGGGACATATGTCAGTTAAACTAACGTCCCAAAACTGACAAAAGGAGAAAAAAGAAATGGCAAATTTTGTACACTTGCACATCCATAGTGAGTTTAGTTTACTAGATGGAGCAAATAGAATAAAAGACTTACCAGTGAGAGCAAAAGAATTAGGAATGGATGCTATGGCAATTACAGACCATGGTGCTATGTTTGGTGCTATTGATTTTTATAAAGCGTGTAAAGCCAATGGAGTAAAGCCAATTATTGGTTGTGAAGTTTATGTAGCACCACGTTCTAGAACAGACAAAGACCCTAATTTAGACGCTAGATATAGCCATTTAATTTTGTTAGCTAAAAACAATGAAGGATATAAAAATCTAGCAAAATTAGTATCACTAGGATACACAGAAGGTTTTTACTATAAGCCACGTATTGATCATGAAGCTTTAGAGCAATATCATGAAGGTTTAGTATGTTGTAGTGCTTGCTTAGCAGGAGAAGTCAATCAAGCAATTTTGGCAAATGATATGGAAAAGGCAAAAGAAGTGGCTTTGTGGCATAAGTCTATTTTTGGTGAAGACTATTATCTAGAAATTCAACATAATGGCATTAATGAGCAGGTGCTTGCTAATCAAAAATTAATTCAACTTTCAAGAGAACTAGATATTCCACTAGTGGCAACTAATGATGCCCATTATTTAAAAAGAGAAGATGCATATAATCATGAAGTACTACTTTGTATTCAAACAGGAAAGCGTATGACAGATGAAGATAGAATGAAGTTTGATACAGATGAACTCTATGTAAAATCACCAGAAGAAATGAGTGAGTTTTTTAGCAATGTACCAGATGCAATTGAGAATACAGTAAAAATTGCAGAAAAGTGTAATGTGGAATTTGAATTTGGACATACGATTTTACCGAACTATGATGTGCCAGCAGAATTTAAAACTCACTATGATTATTTAGAAAAATTGACATTAGACGGAATGAAAGAACGCTATGGTGACAACATTACAGAGGAAATGCAAGAGAGAATGAAGTTTGAATTAGGTGTTATTAATAAAATGGGGTATGTAGATTACTTCTTAATTGTATGGGATTATATCTATTACGCCAAGACGCATGATATTCCAGTTGGCCCAGGACGTGGATCGGGTGCAGGCTCTATTGTAGCATATGCGATTGGCATTACAGATATTGACCCGATTGGGTATGGACTTCTTTTTGAGCGTTTCTTAAACCCTGAAAGAATTAGTATGCCTGATTTTGATGTTGACTTTTGCTATGAAAAAAGAGATAAAGTAATTGAATATGTAGAGAAAAAATATGGAAAAGACCATGTTTCGCAGATTATTACATTTGGAACTATGTCAGCTAGAATGGTAATTCGTGATGTGGCAAGGGTACTGGATTTGCCATATGCAGAAGCGGATAAGTTAGCAAAAATGATACCAAATGAATTACATATTACCATTGATAAAGCATTGGAGAAAAATAGGGAATTAAAAGACTTATATGAGACAGATGAAGCAATGAAAAAGTTATTAGATATTGCTATGGCATTAGAAGGAATGCCAAGGCAGGCTTCAACTCATGCTTGTGGTGTGATTATTGCAAGAGAACCTGTTGTGAATTATGTACCACTATATGCTAGAGATGGTGTTACTTCTACACAATATATTATGACCACATTAGAAGAATTAGGGCTTTTAAAAATGGACTTCCTAGGATTACGTACTTTAACAGTAATTCAAGATACCATTGATTTAGTGAAGAAAAATCAAGGAATTGATGTACAATTTGATGAAAAGATGAATGATCCTAAAGTATATAAACTGTGGCAAAATGGAGATTCTGTAGGCATATTCCAATTTGAAAGTCAAGGTATGACAAATTTTATGAAGGAATTAAAGCCAGATTGTTTGGAAGATATTATCGCTGGTGTATCTTTGTATCGTCCAGGTCCAATGGACCAAATTCCAAGATATATTGCCAATAAAAAGGACCCAGAACATGCAGTATATACGCATCCATCTTTAAAGCCAATTCTAGAAGTTACTTATGGTTGTATGGTTTATCAAGAGCAAGTTATGCAAATAGTAAGGGATTTAGCAGGATATTCACTAGGTAGAGCAGACTTAGTAAGAAGAGCTATGGGAAAGAAAAAGCTAGAAGTTATGGCAAAAGAAAGAGAAATCTTTATTCATGGACAAGTAGATGAACAAGGAAATATTATTGTTCCAGGTTGTGTTAGAAATGGTATTGATGAGCAAGCAGCAGATAAGATTTTTGATGAAATGGCAGAATTTGCAAAATATGCTTTTAATAAGTCTCATGCAGCAGCTTATGCGGTAGTATCTTATAGAACAGCATATCTAAAGGCATATTATCCAGCAGAATTTATGGCAGCAATGCTTAATAGCTTTTTAGGAAATCAAGATAAAATTCCAGGATATGTGGAAGAGTGCAAAAGATTAACTATTGAAATTTTAAAACCAGATGTCAATAAAAGTGATACCAAATTTACAGTAGATAAAAATCAAATTCGTTTTGGTATGGGAAGTATCAAAAATGTAGGAACTGACGCAGTGGATAACATTGTGGCAGAGCGAGAAAAAAATGGGGATTACAAAGATTTCAGTGATTTTTGTGAAAGAATTAAAGACCTAGGTGTTAATAAAAAATGTGTGGAAAGTTTAATCAAAGCAGGAAGTTTTGATAACTTGGGTCAAACGAGAAAAACTTTGTTAGCTTCCTTTGAAAAAATTATGGATATGATTTCAGATAGTGGGAAGAAAAGTTTTGAAGGACAAGTTTCTATGTTTGATTTAGGCGGTAGCAAAGAAGTAGAAGAAATGAAATATATTTATACTATACTTCCTGAATATGAAGCAAAAGATTTGTTATCTATGGAAAAAGAGATGCTTGGGCTATATATTTCAGGACATCCATTAGAAGATATTAGAGAACAGATTGAAGCAAAAACTAATATTAATACATTCCAATTAAGACAAATTAGCAGTGAAAATGAGATGGAACTAGAGGAGCAAACTTATGAAGAACATCAGACAGAATTTAAAGATGGACAAAATGTAACTTATGCAGGAATTATCACAAGCGTCAAAAAGAAGTACACAAAGAATAATAAACTTATGGCATTTGTTACCATTGAAGATTTATATGGACCAACAGAATTTATTGTATTTGATAGTTGTTATCAAGCCTGTAGCAGTAGTTTAATTGAAGAAAATATTGTCATTGTAGAAGGAAAATTAAGTATACGTGAAGATGAAGAGCCTAAGATTGTAGCAAGAACTATTACTCCTTTTACAGAAACTAAAGCTAAAGTATTTGAACTAGACATTACAGAACTAAATGAAGAAACGAGAAACAAATTAAAAGGAGCAATTTACTTCTTTCAAGGAGATAAGAACAATATTCAATTACAAATTGTCAATGGAGAAAAGATAGATAAAGCAGGTGGAATTTATATGACACCAGAAATTTTGAAACAATTTGAGGATTTAGTGGGAGAAGGAAAGGCTCAAATTAAGGAAATGTCAGTTTAGGGACAGATGTCAGTTAAATTAACGTCCCTAAACTGACAAAAGGAGGTAAGAAGATGGAGAATAAAATTGTATATTTAAAAACATATATTATTACAATTTGCTTACTAATATTATTATTTTTAGTAGGGATAGGTGGTTGTGTTTATTATTATGAAAATAGAATAGCCGAATTGAAAAATAATACAAATACGAATCAAAACCAAAATACTGGAATAACAATAGTTCCAGATGAAGATACTGATGTAAATAATGTTACAGCAGAATAAAGAAAGGATAAGCAGAAAAGATACATTGCAAGGTAATGTATCTTTTTTTATGTAGTGAATTTATACTAAAGGGATAAAATTTTCCATACTAAAGGAATAAAAATGTTTGACTTAAATAAAACATATTGTTATAATTACTGCAATAATTTGAAGAATAAGATTACTAAAATTGTAAAAAATATACATAAGAATAAAAAGGAGTATACAGGAGAATGAGAGGAAATTTAAAAACATTGAAGAAAAATAAAGATATAAAACGGTATAACACTTGTAGCATTGGTTGTAACGATTGTTGTACTTTTAATTTTGGCAGGAATAACAATAATGTATACAATGGGAGAAAATAGTATCTTCAAAAAGGCACAAGAGGCGAAAAATAAAACAGAAGGAGCAATAAAAAATGAGCAAGAATATATGAATTCCATTGATAATATGCTAAACCAATATATGAATGGAGCAGGAAATGGAGGAACAATCCAACCAGAAGAAGTACCAGTAGAGCAGATAAAGTCAGACTGGGAAACTATAGAAAAAATAGCACAAGTAATAGCAAAAGAAGATAGCATTACGAGTAACACAGAAAAAGTAACAGTTGTTGTAGATAATAAAAAATATACAATGAGTGTAGGAGATATTTTGGAAGTAAAATATAATGGAGAAGTAAGGAGAGTTAGAGTTCTAGGTTTCAAACATGACGACTTAGTAGACCAAACAGTATATGGAGGGACACATGGAAAAGCCAGTATTAGTTTTGAGTTCTTAGATTTTATAACAGGCTCAACGTATATGACAATGAATTCAACTAATACGAATGAAGACGGTTGGATAGCAACTCAAATAAGAAAAGATTTAAATGGATATACAACAAATAATGCAACTCAAAATGAGGCAATTGGGGGATTAGGATCAAACTTAAATATGAAGGGGCATATCAAACAAGTAAAGAAAAGTTACATTAGGACATATGATGATGCAAACAGTGTTGCGATATGTAATGATTACTTATGGTTATTAGCAGCAAGTGAAGTAGTACCACAAAATAATGATAGCACAAGACATGCATATGCAATTACTGCAGAAGGAAACCAATATAAATATTACAAAGGAATAACAGAAGCATGGAATATATCAAATTTAGGTCGTACAAAATACAATGGTTCAGGAAATGCGAATAATTGGTGGCTTCGATCACCATGCTACAGCAATAGTACCTACTTTTGTAGTGTCAACTACGATGGCAATACTGATTATACTGGTAATGCAAGTCATACCCGTGGTATAGCTCCAGGTTTCAGTATTTAATAGACAAAAATGAATTAGCTTATTAATTTTTTGATAATATATTAGAAATGGTGTAGTAAATATTCAAATAACTGCATCATTTTTCTTTTTTTAATAAATCTTAAGATTAATTATAATAACTTGACTGTAAACATAAAACATGATAAAATCTAGACGGAAAGGGGCGTTATTATGAGATATAAAAAACAAATTGTATCAATTATGACACTAATAATTTTACTAATACTAATGATGAGTACAGCAATTCAAGCAGTAAGCTTAGTAAGTTCAATTAGTAACTTTAGTGTGGCTATGAATGGTAGCCAAATGAAACTTACTTGGTCTTCTGTTTCAAATAGTGCTGGATATAATGTTTATGTAAATGGAACTAAAATTGGTTCTGTTAATAGTAGTGAAGCAAGTCTTATTGGCTTTTCTGAAAACACTACTTATCGTCTAAGAGTTACAGCGTATGATTCTAACAGAATAGAAACAGCAACTTCAGAGGAAATTAGGTTTACAACAACACCTCAAAAGACTTTAGGGCAAGTACAAAACTTAAAAGTAACACAAGTTAATGGTTATGTAACATTAAACTGGTCAGGGGTAAGTAATGCTAACAAATATCAGGTGTTTGTAGATGTGCCAGGTTTCGGTAATATGAACATTGGTGAAGTAACTACTACAAATGCTATACTAAAAGGGTTTACTCATGGACTAAGATATGGTTTTAGTATTAGAGCATGTCAAAGTGTAAATGCTGATAATACAAATTATGGAGAAAGATCAGTAGCACAATATATTGTTATAGATTATAACAAAGATGATACAAGCAGTAATAACAATACTCAAACTAAGCCAGAAAAAGTAAGCAATGTAAATGTATATGATGTAACAGAAACTACAGCTACAGTAACTTGGAAAGAGCTAAGTAATGTAGATGGTTATGATGTTTTATTATCTAAAAACTATGGAAGTTATCAGACAGTTATTTCAAAGAGTGGAAATAGAACAGTTTTATCTAAACTAACTCCAGACAGCTCTTATAGAGTAAAAGTAGTTGCTTACAAATGGATAGATAACAAAAAAGTATATGGAGATGAATCTTCTTATTACAGTTTTACAACAAAAGAAGAAAAAATAATAGTTGGCAATATTAGTGATATTGATGTATATAATATTGGAGAAAATAAAGCAACAGTATCTTGGTCAAGAGCTAATAATGCAGAGGGGTATGAAGTTTTATTATCCAAAAATAATGGAAGATACACAACAATAAAAGATACAGCTAATAGAGTAGTAACTTTAGGAAACTTAGACTCAGATAGTACATATAGAGTAAAAATAGTTGCCTATAAATGGGTAAATGGTAGAAAACAATATGGAAATGAGTCTAGTGCATATAGATTTGATACAGAGGCTGAAAAAGTAACTGTAGGTAATGTGCGTACAATTTATGTTGACAGCTTAACTAAAAATCGTGCTGAAATTAGTTGGTCAAGTGTAAGTGGTGCAACAGGATATAATATTTATTTCGCAAAAGGAAATGGAAGTTATCAATATAAAGGTTCAACTACTAGAAGAAGTTATGTTTTTGCTAATTTAAGTGCCAACACAAAATACAAAGTAAAAATTGAGGCATATAAAAAAGTAAATGGAAAAGAATATACTAGTGAAACAGCAAAAGTAAAGAGTTTTACTACATCAAAAGCAACGACAACAACAACTACTACTAAGCCAGCTACAGTAACAAATTTTAATGTATATGTTAGAAATAGAAATCAGGTACATTTAACATGGAATTCAGTAAGTGGTGCTACAGGATATGAAGTAGAAATCTCTGAAAATGGGGGAGTATATAGATGTGTAGCTATCCTACAAACTAATAGTTTAGACTTAGATGGTAAAGTATTAGGGTACTCTAAAAATTATAAAGTAAGAGTAAGAGCATATAAAACTCATATCATTAGTCCTGGAAGATATGATACAATTTATGGTAGTTATTCTACTGTAGTGAGTTTTAAAACGTAAAGTGCTAATAGAAACACATGAAATAACAGCAGTAATATTACAAAAGTAACAGGTTTAAAAGCAACTATGAAAAATACAACAGTATCTTTAAAGTGGAATAAGACAAATGGTGCAGTTGGATATGAAATTGATTTGAATGCTCCAGGTATAGAGCATATAAATATGTTAATGGTGTAAAAACATATGGTACATACTCTAATATAGTAAGTTTTAGAGAAAATTAAAAAGATGAAAACTCGGGGGAAAAGCTCCGAGTTTTATGTATTTATTTGAAACAAACTATTGACATTAAATGACATGTATTGATAAAATAAAACAAAATGTTATAAGAATAAAAAACAAAAAAATGGAAACACTAAAGACAAAGCGTGTTAGTTTGGGGACGTATCTATAGCTGACGCTTTGAAAAAGTGTTGGCTAGAGGTATGTCCCCAAACTGACGCAAA
>JAAWKZ010000028.1 GCA_022797635.1 Clostridia bacterium | reverse complement strand
AATAATAAGTCCAACAATTAATAAAACAAATACTATTATTTTTTTCTTCATTTAAAAATATCGCCTCCTTTAAGCTTGTCCATATTATATAAAATAAATAAGAAAAGTGTTTTAAGAAACCCTTAAAAAAAGCTTAAACTTTTCTTATGTTAAAGTTGCTAATTCTTGTTTTTTGTGATAAGGTATTAACAAAAAGGAGAGGAACAAAAGATGGCAAGAAGTAGAAGAAATAAAAGAGTGTTTAAAAGAATTGTAGAAGCAATTAGTTGGAAAACTTTTTTTATTGTTACATCTATTTTAGCTGTAATAATTGCGGCTTGTTTAGGAAGCAATATATATCGTACAAGTCAAGAAAAGAAATTACTAGCACAGCAAAGAGAAGAACTAGATAAACAAATTGAGGACATCTTTTCTGATACAGTCCAAAATATTTCAGATGTGAATAGTAAAAAAAGAGATAGCATTATTACTCTTTCAGCAGTAGGAGATATTTTATGCGAAAATGAACTAATAGAAGATGCAAAGCAAGGAAGAACATATAATTTTAATCCCATGTTCCAGAATATTACAGGATTTCTAAAACGTAGTGATATTGTATTAGGTACAATGGAAACGAATTTTGTAGATAAAGAATATTCAGGATTTGGATTACGTAATAGCCCAAAAGAGTTTGCAGATGCAGTTAAGAATTCAGGAGTGAATTTAGTTAGCATTAGTACAAACCATAGTTTAGATTATGGTATCAGTGGACTAAAACAGACCAAAGAATACTTACAAGATATTGGGTATGACACAGTTGGAGATAATTTAGGGGATAGTAGAGTAACTATTAAAACAATAAAAGACACCAAAATTGCCTTTTTATCCTATACTTGTGTCATGGAAAAACAAGATAAGAAAAAAGAGAATGAATTAGAAGCGGCAAATTTATATAATGAAAAAATAGCAAAAGAAGATTTAGACTATGCTAAAGAAAATGCAGACTTTACTTTTGTTATTATGCACTGGGGAGATGCTTATAGCAATAAGCCAAATAAAGAGCAAGAAAAAATAGCAGACTTTTTAATTGACAATGGTGCAAATGCTATTTTAGGAAATCACTCAGCAGCTATCCAACCAATGCAAGTAAGAAAGAACCAAGAAGGAGAAAATGTTTTTATTGCCTATTCTTTAGGAAATTATATTTGCGCTGACAATAATGATACATCTAAGGTAGAGCTAGTGTTAAATATAGAGCTTCGCAAAAGTGGAGAAGATGGCAAAGTTACATTAAACAAAGTAGACTATACACCAATTTATATGTTAGATAATGGACAAGAAGCACAAAACCGCTATGAACTAATTGATATGAAAGGTGTAGCAAAAAGATATGCAAGTGGAGAAGAAACAAATATTAGCAAAGAAACATACAACAAGCTATTAGATGGACTAAAACTGTTACAAAAAGTAATTGAAAAATAGTGTCAGTTTGGGGACGTTAGTTTAACTGACATTTTGGAAGAATATAGGGAAATGTCAGTTGAGGGACAGATGTCAGTTAAACTAACGTCCCCAAACTGACATGAAAGGAAACAAAAATGAAAGTAGGATTTATCTCACTAGGATGTAATAAGAATTTAGTAGATACAGAAAAAACAATTGCTTTATTTCAAAATCATCAATATGAAATTGTAAATGATGAGAAACAAGCAGAGATAATTGTAATTAATACTTGTGGATTTATAGAGTCAGCAAAACAAGAAGCTATTAATACTATTTTAGAAATGACAGAGTATAAAAAGCAAAATTGCAAATATTTAATTGCAATGGGGTGTCTAGTAGAAAGATATAAAGAAGAGCTAGAAAAGGAAATTCCTGAAGTAGATTTATACATTAAATATAGCGAATATGATAAGTTGTGGAATAAGATAGAAGAATTGATAGAAGAGGAAATTGAAGAGAGTAGAAGTTCCTTTGATGAATTAACAGATAGAGTAATTACAACAGGAGATAATTATGCTTATTTAAAAATAGCAGATGGTTGTAGTAATTATTGTACCTATTGTGCTATTCCAAAAATTCGAGGGCCTTTGAAAAGTAGAAAAATGGAAAGTATTATACAAGAAGCAAAGGACTTAGCTCAAAAAGGCTACAGGGAAATTATTTTAACAGCACAAGATACTACAAAATATGGAACAGATCAATATGGAAAGACAATGCTGTCTGAATTATTAGAAGAACTTTGTAAAATTTCTGAAATAAAATGGTTTCGTTTTTTATATGCTTACCCTGAAACCATTACAGATGAATTAATTGAAACGATTAAGAGACATTCACAAATTTGTCCCTATTTTGATATTCCAATTCAACATATTTCAGATACAGTTTTGAAAAGAATGAACCGTCATAGTAATGGAAAAACAATCCGAAATTTAATAACAAAATTAAGGAAAGAACTTCCAAATAGTATTTTAAGAACTACTGTTATGGTAGGCTTTCCTCGGAGAAACTGAAGAAGAATTTCAAGAATTATATGACTTTCTAAAAGAAGCAAGATTTGATAAGCTAGGAGCTTTTGCTTATTCTAAAGAAGAAGGAACACCAGCAGAAAAAATGCCAAATCAAGTTCATCCTCAAACAAAGAAGAGTAGATATCATAAAGTGATGAGCTTGCAACAAGAAATCTCTAAAGAGAATTTACAAGAAAAGCTAGGGAAAAAGTATGAGATTATGATAGAAGGTATTACCAAAAATGAAAAATACTATGTTGGCAGAAGTTATATGGATACACCAGAAATTGATGGTGTTGTTTATATCCAAAATACAAAAAGATTACAAACTGGTGAGTTTGTAACCTGTAAAATAACGGATATGAAAGAATATGATTTAGTAGGTGAGCTAGTAGATTAGTAATAAAAACAAGCATCTGTGAGGAAATTTTCTTCCATATAATTTCCTGAGTAGATGTTTTCGCCCGTTTCCTTATTTTCCAAAGGAATTGGAATTTCAAGAGGATACGAGAATTCTTGACCAGATGTATCTGTTAAATGAATTGTAAAGGAAACAGTATTTTTTAAAGAGGAAAGGGTAACTTTTCCTCTTTTTAAGAGGCTTCCATCAAATACAAGAGGAGTTTCAATATCTGTAATCACACAGTTTTCTTTAAAATTTTGATTAAGATAACGAAGTGTGATAGGAGAAGAACTACTAAAATCAATTCTTTCAGTAGATTGAATCTCTATATTATTAGAAGGTGTTTTGCCAAAATCTTCAATAGGCAAACTGATTAAGCTGTATGTATTTTCTTCAGAATTAGAGAAAGAAATGTTGTCTATATAAAGAGAATTAATCTCCTTTTGAAAATCAAAGTAGATAGCAATGTCGGTATATTGGCTTAAACTTAAATCCCATCGAGCTTGGGTTTCTTCCTTATTTACACCATAAGCACTACTATAACAAACTATTTTTTTTATAGAATAATTAGTAGTGGTGATTGAAGTGGAATGGCGTTCTTTAGAAGTTTGTTCATCTTGACGAGATGAAAGCAAAGCAAAGCTAGCTAAGATGATAAAAATAACAAGGAAGAAAACAAGAAGGACCATGAGTCCTTTTGTTTTGAAAAAGTTTGATTTGGAATTATTTACATTATCTTTTGTTTCCATAGTATTCATCCTTCTTTTAGGGTAACATTTTCGATTAAGATATCATAAAATATAAGAAAAAGCAATAAGGTAGTTGCAACCAAATCAAAGATATGGTAAGATAATAATAGAAATTAAATAGATATTATTTTTCCCTGCATAGTGCGTGTAGACTGGAATTTTAGAACCAACAAACGATTAAAGGGAGTCCGCCTTTGAATGTGGCGTGTATGCTTACACCAATAGTTAGTAGTAAGAAACCCAGGAACATTCAACAAGACACCCACCTGTGAAAGCAGGCTCTTAAAATTTCATTCACCTTACGGCTAAAGCGGGGCTTTTTGTTAAATTAAAACGAGAAAAATTAGGAATTAATTTTATAGGAAGTTATAGTAATAGTTTAGAAAGGACTAAGTATGAATATTATAATAAAGAGAGCTAAAAGTGAAAATTTAGAGGATATACAAATACTTAATAATAAACTTTTTGAATATGAATATGATGGATGGGATAAAGATTTAAAATTAGGATGGCCTTTTGACGAAGAAGGAAAGAATTATTTTATAAATATGATAAATAATCAAATTGTATTTATTGCTTTTGATGACGATAAGCCTATTGCATATTTAGCAGGCAATACAAAAGCAGAAAATGCATATCTTACTATAAAAGTTGCAGAAATAGACAATATGTTTGTGGATGATGAATATAGAGGAAAAAATATAGGAAGCATGTTGATAGATGCATTTAAAAAATATTGTATTGAAAAGGAAATAACGACATTTAAAGTAAATGCATCATTTCCAAATACTAAAGCAATAGATTTTTATAAGAAAAATGGTTTTATGGAGCATGACATTACATTATGGTGTAAAATATAATACAAGATTTAAAGCAGATAATTAGTTGATAATTGTCTGTTTTTATGATAATATGTTAGCGAAAATAGAGAATCAAGAGGATATACCAGTAATGAACCAAAGTCAGTTATTAAAATTAGGGAAAGAGAGATTAAAACAAGAAGAGATAAAAGAAGCAGAAAATAAAGCAAAAAGGTTATTAGAATTTATATTACAGCAATCAAGAGAAGAGATGATTAGAAATTCTTTAGAAGAAGTTTCAGAAGAAAAACAAAGAGAGTATGAAGAAAAATTAGAAGAAATGATACAAGGAGAACCTTTGCAATATATTACACATTTACAAGAATTTATGGGACAAGATTTTTATGTAGATGAAAATGTATTAATTCCACAACCAGATACAGAAATTCTAGTAGAACAAGCAATGAAGAAGATACAAAGTATAGAAGATACAAAAATTCAGATATTAGATTTGTGTACAGGGAGTGGAGCAATTGTAGTATCTATTGCAAAAATATTACAAGAGAATAAAAAAGAATACCAAATGGTAGCAACAGACATTAGTGAGAAAGCATTAAAAGTAGCACAGAAAAACGCAACTCAAAATCAAGTGCAAATTCAGTTTTTGCAATCTGATATGTTCAACAATTTAGAAGGAATACAGTTTAATATAATTGTATCCAACCCACCATATATAGAAACGAAAGTAATAGAGATATTAAGTAAAGAAGTAAGGAAAGAACCTAGAATAGCCTTAGATGGTGGAGAAGATGGTTTGAAGTTTTATAGAAAAATTTTAGAAAATGCGAAGCAATATCTCAAAACAGGGGGATATGTACTAGTAGAAATTGGATATGACCAAGGGGAAAAGCTGGTAAAGCTATGGCAGGAGTTAAAAGAAAATTGTCAGCTAAAGTTAATAACCAAGGAGCCTATTAAAGATTTAGGAAATAATGATCGTGTTATGATATTTCAAAAAGTAGCAAAAGAAGGTGAATAGATGTCATTTGCAGGCGAAGTAAAAGAAGAATTGAATAAATTAACTAATTTAGCCAATAAGGAAGCTGTTAAGTATGAACTTTTAGGCTATTTGATGACAAACCATATGACTATAGAAAAAAATAAAATGAGATTCTCAACAGAAAATGAGTATAACATTAATCGTTTTAGTAAATTGTTAAATAACTTACAACAAACAAAATATGAAATTCAAATTGTGGGAAAAACATTTTCTATTACGACACTAATACCAGGACTAGAAGAAATACAAGAGAACTTTATACTAAATTTAGAAAAAATAAGAGAGAAAGTAGAGAAACAAGAAGTATTACAAAAAGCATTGATAAGAGGGTGCTTTTTAGGAAGTGGCTCTATTAGTAACCCAAAACAAAGTTATCATTTAGAAGTACTATTTTCTCAAAAAACATATGCAGATTTTATACAAGGACTATTACAAACCTATCAAATTGTAGTGAAGCAAGTTATAAAAAATCAAAATAATGGAATTTATGCGAAAGATGGAGAGGAGATTTCAAAATTTTTGGCTTTCATTGGAGCGAATCATTCTGTGTTGCAATTTGAGGAAATTAGAGTATACCGTGAAATTCGAGGGAATGTAAATCGAAAGGTGAATTGTGAAACAGCAAATTTGAATAAAACGGTGGAATCTGCACTAAAGCAAATCCAGGCAATAGAATACTTAAAGAAAAAGGGAAAATTAGAAGAATTATCAGAAGGATTGCAAGAAATTGCGCAGCTTAGGATTTCACATCCAGAAGCTTCATTGATAGAACTAGGAAATCTGTTAAAAACGCCAATTGGAAAATCAGGGGTTAACCATAGATTAAAAGCTATTGAGAAAATGGCTGAGGAATTACTTACCAAAGAAAAGAACTAAAAGTTAATAGAGAAAGATAGAGCAATAGAAAGGTAAGGACATAGAGATGAAAGAAATAGGAATTTATATTCACATACCATTTTGTAAGAAAAAATGTCATTATTGTGACTTTTGTTCTTATGAAGGAAAAGAAAGTTATATTCCAAGATATATGAAATGTTTAAAACAA
>JAAWKZ010000027.1 GCA_022797635.1 Clostridia bacterium | reverse complement strand
TATAAAATAGGAGTAGGCGATATTGCAACAGTACAATATAACGGAACAAATAGAAGAGTAAGGGTACTAGGGTTTAAACATGACGACCTAGTAAATACAGGATCATATGGAGGAAATCATAGTAAGGCAAGTATCAGTTTTGAGTTTTTAGATTTTATGACAGGAGATATGTATTTAGCAATGAATGATGTAACTAATAAAAATACAGGAGGATGGGTGAAAACCGAAATGAGAAAAGACATAAATGGATATACAAATGATAGTGCGACCCCAAGTGGAGCAATTGGAGGACTAGGGGCAAACTTAAGTAATAAAGCATATATTAAACAAGTAAAAAAGAAGTATAGTGATACAACTTATAATCATCCAGGTAGCATAAAAACATGTAATGATTATTTATGGTTATTAGCAGCAAGTGAAGTGGCAATACAAGATAGTGCATCTAGTGTAGTTTCAGAGGGAAGTTTATATAAATATTACCAAGGAGTGGGGGATTTATATGCACATGATACTACCCGAATTAAATATAACAGTGGTAGTTCTGATTCATGGTGGCTCCGTTCGGTTGTAGAAAATACAGGATATGCTTTCAGGATAATTGGTACAACAGGCTTTGGAGGGGGGAATTCCGAAATGGCCAATAAATTGCATGGTGTAGCACCAGGATTTTGTATTTAGAGTATAGATAAGTAATAAAAACTTTTGAGGAGTTTGAAAATAATCCCTTAGCATATAGCTAGGGGATTATTATATTAAAAATATTTTTCCAATTCTTCCCAAACTTTTTCTGTATAAACTTTTCTTTCACTAGAAAAAGGAAGAAAAGTAATATCCTTTAGTGGATTTAAAGTTTCTTGTAAATATTCCACTGTGTCATTTACCTTTGTAATAGCAATTTTATCTGCTTTATTAGCAATTACTAAACAAGGTAGATTTGTTTTAAAAATATAGTCATACATTAATTTATCATTTGCTGTTGGTTCATGACGAATATCGATTACAAAAACAATTAAGGAAATCTTTTTACTTTTTTGTAAATATTCTTCGATAAAACCACCAACTTTAGCTTGTTCCTGTTTAGACATTTTACTATAGCCATAGCCAGGTAAATCCACTAAGTAGAACTGATTATCCATGTTATAGAAATTGATTTGTCTTGTTTTACCAGGTTCACTACTAGTTCTTGCTAATTTTTTACGATTTACTAAAGTATTAATAAAAGATGATTTGCCTACATTAGATTTTCCTACGAGTACAATTTCAGGTAAGTCATCTTGTGGATATTGTTTTGGACTAACAGCAGATACAGTTAATACTGGATTTTTAATTAGCATAAGTTCTCCTTCTATTTTTCTATTTTTTAGGTATCAATACTTTTGTTCCACCCATATATGGCCATAATACTTCAGGAATTGTAATACTTCCATCTTCTTGATAATGATTTTCTAAAAATGCAATTAACATACGAGGAGGAGCAACCACAGTATTATTTAAAGTATGTGCATAATAATTTCCCTTTTCACCTTTAATACGAATACTTAAACGTCTAGCCTGAGCATCTGTTAAGTTAGAACAACTACCCACTTCAAAATATTTTTGTTGTCTTGGGCTCCAAGCTTCAACATCACAGCTCTTAGCTTTTAAATCAGCCAAATCTCCACTACAGCATTCTAAAGTACGAACTGGAATATCCATACTTCTAAATAACTCAACTGTGTAAGACCATAATTTATCATACCATTCCCAACTATCTTCTGGCTCACAAACGACTATCATTTCTTGTTTTTCAAATTGGTGAATGCGGTAAACACCACGCTCCTCAATACCATGTGCACCTTTTTCCTTTCTAAAACAAGGAGAATAAGATGTCATAGAATATGGAAGTTCACTTTTTGGAAGTAATTGATCCTTAAATTTGCCAATCATAGAATGTTCACTAGTACCAATTAAATATAAATCTTCTCCTTCGATTTTATACATCATAGCATCCATTTCCTCAAAGCTCATAACGCCAGTTACAACATTGCTACGAATCATAAAAGGAGGAACACAATAAGTAAAGCCTTTATTAATCATGAAATCTCTTGCATAAGAAATCACCGCCGAATGAAGTCTTGCAATATCACCTATTAAGTAATAGAAGCCGTTTCCAGCTACTCTACGAGCACTATCTAAATCAATACCATTGAAACTCTCCATAATATCCGTATGATAAGGAATTTCATAGTTTGGGACAACTGGTTCTCCAAATTTTTCAATTTCCACATTTTCACTATCATCTTTTCCAATAGGAACAGACTCATGAATGATATTAGGAATTTTCATCATTCTTTCTTTAATTTGATTAGCAAAATCTTCTTCCAAAGCTTCATTTTCTACTAAGCTTTGATTAATTTCTTGTACCTTTGCTTTTATTTTTTCGGCTTCTTCCTTTTGTCCTTGTTTCATCAAGTTGCCAATTTCACTACTTAGTGAATTACGACTACTACGAAGTTCATCACCTTTTAAAGTAGCTTCACGTTTCTTTTGATCCAACTCTAAAACTTCGTCAACAAGCACTAATTTATGCTCTTGAAATTTTTTCTTCATGTTCTCTTTTACCAATTCTGGATTTTCTCTTAACAATTTAATGTCAATCATTCAAATAACCTCCTTCTAATTTGTCGCACTTGGGGACGTTAGTTTATGCGACATCTGTCACTTAGTGAGACAATATCTTTATATTAGTTAAACTAACAAACCAAAAATGCCATGTGTTTTCCGTATAACAAACAAAAATCCCCACCCAAAAATAAGGGCGAGGTATATTTCTCACGGTACCACCTTAATTATTTGCAAAATAGAATAAGCTTATGTTATAATAACCAAACACAAGAAAACTAAATAGCAAATATCTTGCAATGCTGATAACCAAGCATCAAACGGTTTTGCTCTTCACAAAAAACTTTGAGAGTGGATTCATAAGAACTTTTAAACTATTTTCACCAACCATAGTCTCTCTAATTAAAAGAAATTTACTACTAGTCTCTCATTCATGTTTTAATATTATGTTACTTATTGTAACACCATATTCCTAAAAAATCAATATTTTAGAAATAATTTTATAGATTGTATGAAAATTTTTAACATAGGGTAAAATCAAAAAAGAAAAGGAGCAAAGGAAAAGATATGGAAGTTACATGGGAATTTATTAAATTTATATTCTATTCTGGGCTAATTGTAATCATCTCAAAATATGCATTAGTTCCAGTTTTAAGAAAATTAGCAGAAAGCTTAAATTTAAAGCCTAAAACTGTAGGAAATATTGCAGGGATTGCTACTTCTGTGCCAGAGCTATTAACAGTCTCTTTTTCAGCAGTTACAGGACTAATTAGTGCCAGTGCATACAATATTATTAGTTCTAATATCATTAATAGTATACAGTATTTATTGGCTATTTTTATGAATAAAAATCAGAAATATTTGCAGAACAAGGCATTAAGAGTAGACTTAATTTTAGTAATATTAACCATTATAATTCCTGTCATAATGATAGGAATAGATATGCAATTCTCACTTAGTATTGTCCCAATTTTTATACTGTTATTTATACTTTTCTATTTTATTAATCATAATGTTCATAAACTGTATTTAAATAAGGTAACAGAAGAAGAGCGAAAAATTGAGGAAGAAGAGAAATGGGTAAGAGGTAAAAAGAAAATTATGCTAAAATATACAATATTACTTCTTATCATAAGTATTTTACTATATGCAATTGGAAATTTGTTAAGTAATACACTAGAGAACTTATGCTTACAATTTCAAATTCCACAATTAGTAATAGGTGTTTTGTTAGGTTTTATCACCAGTATTCCAGAGCTGATTACTTTTTTTGAAGCACAAAAACATCATAAGCAACAAGAGAATGGAGAAGATGGTGTAATAGAAGCAACCAGTAATCTTTTAACTTCTAACATTTTAAACTTATTTGCTATACAATCTATTGGAATTTTAATATTTCATCTTTTTGGAGGATAATAATTACAATTTTTTCCTAATGCTGAATAGAAATAGAAAAAATGAATAAAATTTTATTAAATATTCAGAGTAGAAAGGAAAAAATATGGAAGGATACTTAAAAGAAGAGAAAATTTCTGATAAAACAGAAGAAGAGAAAAAAGTTGAGCTAATTATGAGTGTTTTAAAAACAAAAAGCGAGCTAGATTTAGCAATTAAAAACTTCGAAACAGCAGAAAAGGGATTAGTAGATTACTACACTTATCAGATTAAAGCAAGTAAGAGCAAATTAGATTTTTTAGTAAGTAAAGCAAGAGATAAGGGAATTTCACTTAATATGATACAAGAATTATATTTTAGAAGAAATCAGGTAGGATAAGTTATATTTGTCCAAGTTTTGTCATAACTATTAAGTAAAAAGGTAGGGTGATAAAACTTGGATTTTTCTACGGTTATGATTATTATAGGATGTATGATTGGTTTATGGATTGTAGGAAAAATATTTTCTATTCCATTAAAAGCAATTTTTAAATTAGTAATGAATTCTATTTTAGGAGGACTTCTTATTTTTATAATTAATCTAATAGGAGGAGCATTTTCATTTCATATTGGCCTTAATGTTGGTACTTCTATTTTAGTAGGCATTTTAGGAATACCACGGAGCTATTTTATTAATTATATTAAAAATATTTATATAAAAACAAGCAGGAAGGGCAAAGCCCTTCCTGCTTGTTGGTGCTTATTGGTTTACTTCTCGATAAAGCGAGGAATCCGTTTAAACGGTTTTTTCTGCCGCTGATACTGCTTCCTCACCATCTGGATATACCCCTTGCACGCAGTAGTGCGGGAGGGAGTCCGTCCTATAGGTTCAAAAGCAGGCTCTGAGGCCTCACGTACAATCTGGTCAATGACCGATTGTGTAGTTGTGCCAAAGAGTACCGAAAGTTCTCGCATAGGATCCATAAAACCAACCTCCAAAGTTTATATTATCACATTTTGTGATACAAATTCTATTATATAAGAAAAATGAACAAATGTCAAAATAATAGTAAGAGAAGTAAAAAAAGAAAATATTTTTTAGAAACAAAAGATAAAATACTTGACAAAACAAAAATTTGGCATATAATAGCAATATACAAACAATAATTCGTATAATAGGAGGCTGTTATGATAACCACTTTACATATTGAAAATGTAGGAATAATCAACGATTTATCCATTAATTTGAATGAAGGCTTTAATGTATTAACTGGAGAAACAGGAGCTGGTAAAACATTAATTATTGGTTCACTTGCTATTCTAGCAGGAGGTAGATTTTCCAAAGAAATGATACGAAATGGAGAAAGCTATTCTTTCATTGAAGCTAATTTTTATTGTCCTAATCACGAACAATCTATAGAAGGAAATATTATTATTTCAAGGGAAATACATAGTAATGGTAGAAGTTCTTGTAAAATTAATGGACGTTTAGCAACAGTTAATGAATTAAAAGAACTAATGTCACAAATTATTGATATTCATGGGCAGCATGATAGTCAACTTATTTTAAATCAAGCAAAACATATCTCTTACTTAGATAGTTTTATAGGAAAAGAACTAGAAAGAGAATTAAATAGTTATCAAGAGAAACTAAAGGAATACAAGAATTTGAAACAGGAATTAAAAAATACCTATGGAGAAGAACAAGAAAAAGAAAGAAGACTTGACTTACTTCGCTATCAAGCAGAAGAAATAGAAAATGCTAAATTAAAACCTACAGAAGAAACAGAATTGGAAGAAAAACATAAAATGATGCAAAATGCAGAAAAGTTAAAAGACAATTTAACACAAATTGATAATGAACTAAATGAAGTTGCAGTAACAGCAATTAGCAATGCTATTCGTAGTTTAGAGAAAATCCAAGACTGTGGTCAAGAATATGATGAAAAGCTAAGTATTTTAAAAAGCAGTTATTATGATATTCAAGAATTAGCAAGGGACTTTAGCAGTATGAAAGAAAATATTGACTTTGATGATACACAAAGAAACAAAATTGAAAGTCGTTTAGACTCTATTTACTCTTTAAAAAGAAAATATGGAAACACAATAGAAGAAATACTAGCATATGGAGAAAAGGTAGCAGAAGAAATTCATAAAATTGAAAATTTAGACGAATATCATACTAAAATAAAGAAACAAATAGAACAGCTCAAAGAACAAATGCAAGAAATTGCACATAGAATGAGTAAATTTAGAAAACAATATGCCAAAGTACTATCCGAAAAAGTGAATAATCAACTAAAAGAATTAGAAATGATAAATGCTAAATTTGAAGTACAAATATTAGAGGAGAATAGCTTTAATGAAAACGGAACAGATAATGTAGAATTTATGATTTGTACCAATGTAGGAGAAGGGATGAAACCACTTAATAAGATTGCATCAGGTGGAGAAATGGCAAGAATAATGCTTGCTATCAAAAATGTTCTAGCAGATGTAGACGAAGTAGGAACATTAGTATTTGACGAAATAGACACTGGAATTAGTGGAAAAGCAGGACAAGCAGTAGGGGAAAAGATGAAAGAAATTGCCAAAAATCACCAAGTAATTTGTATTACACATTTACCAGCTATTGCAGCAAAAGGAGATTATAATTACTATATTCATAAACAAACAAAAGAAAACAAGACATATACCAATATCAAACAACTAAACGAAGAAGAAACCATTGAAGAAATTGCAAGGATTTCTTCAGGAGAAATTACTGAAATTGCAAAAGCACACGCAAAAGAACTTAGAAAAGCTAGTTAAGAAAGAAGCCACCTAAATAGAAAAAGGTGGCTTTTATTGTTAAAATATTTATACAAAAATTATTAAGTAAAAGGTAAAAATATATATTGACATACCACAAAACAATATGTTATAAAATAAGAAAAGAGTATTTATAATAAAATGAAGCAAGAATGTAAATGCTAAAAGTACACAGGAGGAAATGAAAAAATGAGAGA
>JAAWKZ010000026.1 GCA_022797635.1 Clostridia bacterium | reverse complement strand
AAAAATGCCAGGCGAGGTAAAGGTTATGGTTCCTACTGCAAAAGCAGAAGAAATCGGAGTTAGAAATATCATAGATAAAGTTCAAGCAGAAAAAGTTATTGGAATTTTGGAACAAGAAAGCACAGAAATGTCTATGAATTGGAACAAAAGATATAGGGACAACATGGAAAAAATGAAGACAGGAAACATTTATGAAGTTGCAGATATTGTAAGAAATCTAAGCTTCAAACAAAAAGAAAAAGGACTATCAACAGGTGAAAAGAAAATGTTGCTAAATGCGAAACAAATTCTAGTAAGTGAATTAGTTTTAGCAGAGCAAAAAGAATTAAATGAAATAGAAACACTTGTTGAAAGCAAAATAAATGCTTCTTATGAAGAACATTTAACATCATTAGGACAAGGAACTACAGAAGAGAATGTTGTTAAAAAACTTATTCAATTAAACTAACTTAATATAAATGAAAAAAGAGGCTATACCTCTTTTTTTAGAATATACGAAAAAATATATAAGACACTTAACAACTTGTTTACAAATATTTTAAATAAATTAAAAATATATACAAAAATAAACCAAGATGGTATAATAAATTTGGAAAGAAAGGATGAAAAATGAATCAAATTCTTATAACAGAGAAATTATACATAACTCCAGAACTTAGAAGACAAAAGAGATTATATAAAATTGATTTTATAATTTCTGTTTTTTTGTTATGCCTTTTATTCTCATATTACATCTTTTCTGAATATGACAAATATGCTGGAGAAAAAAAATCACAAGAAATTTTAGCAAGCATGACGATCCCAGAAACTATGCAAAGTACATATGTCTATGACGATACAACAATAAGAGTAGAAGATAACGAGAAAATAGTTGTAATACTAGAAGATCCAGATTCATCAACAGTAATAGATCCAAATAACTTAGACAATTCAAAACTAACTGCACCAATGGGAGGAAAAGTAGAAACATTAGTAACAGAAAGTGGAGACAAGTATTATAGATTAGCGATTATTAGAATACCAAAAATAGACTTAGAATACGGAATAGTAGACCATTGGTCAAACGAACTATTAAAAATGTCACCATGCAAATTCCACGGATGCGATCCAAATGAAGTAGGTAATTTCTGCATAGTAGGACATAACTATAGAAATGACAAATTCTTTAGCCATGTACCAGAACTTGTAAACGGAGACATAATAGAAATAGAAGACAATTATAGAAGAAAAGTAAATTACGAAGTATATGATAAACACGTAGTAACCGAAAACGATACAAGAGACACAACCCAAATAACCCATGGAAAACGTGAAATAACACTAATAACATGTACTGACGACAGCAAAAACAGAGTAATAGTAAGAGCAAGAGAGAAAATATAAGAGAAATAAAAAAATAAATAACAAGAGACACATTGTTATTTATTTTTTTATTTCTCTTACATTATATCATCTGCTCTTGTAAAATTTAATTCTATAATGTATAATACATACGTTAAAAAACAATAAGTAGGAGAAAAGTTTGCTGATGAATGGAATTTTAAACAAACTTGATGTAAATAGTGTCTTAAATTATAGCATAGCATTAGCAATAGTTTTAGGAGTAAAACTAATCAGTCCTATAATTGCTCGAATTATAATAGGTATTTTTCATAAACTATTTAAAATAGAGAAAAAAAGCCATGAAAGTGGATTTTATGGTCCACTCAAATTTGAAATTGCTTTAATAGGATTTGGAATTGCAATACACTTCTTAGAACTTGCTGAAGGAATAGTAAATTTATACTATAAAATATTCAGAATACTTACAATAATAGCAATTTCAAAAGCAATAGCAAATTGCCTATCAACAGACTCAACATTTTTCTCAAAACTAGGAAAAGCAACAAAATTCAATGGAAATGAAGCACTAAATGCGTTCATATCAAAATTATTAAAAGTCCTAGTGTATACTACAGGAGCATTTATAGTACTTTCAGAATTAGGATATGATTTAGGAGGGTTAGCAGCTGGACTAGGAATTGGAAGTGCGGCATTAGCTTTAGCTGCTCAAGACTTTGTAAAAAGCATAATTGGAGGAATTTCAATTATAACAGATAAAACATTTGAGATAGGCGATTTTATAGAAGTTGGAACATTCCAAGGAACAGTAATAGACCTAACTTTTAGAAGTACCAAAGTTAAAGACTTAAGTAACGCAATAATTGCAATACCAAATTCAGTTATAGTTACTGAGTATGTAAAAAACTGGAGTAAGCTTGAAAACAGAAGACTTGAGATGAAATTAAGATTAGACTTAAATTCATCTACAGAAACAATAAATAGATGTATGTCAAATATTACTACAATGTTAAAAACAGATAAAGATGTTATAGACAAAACTGTATCAGTAAGACTAAGTAACATAGAAAATGATGCAAATATAATTTTAATAGTTGCATACATAAATACAGCAGCATATGACGAATTCATGTTAATAAAAGAACGTATAAACTGCAACATACTAGAAATATTAGAAAAAGAAAATATCGAGTTGGTTTATCCAACACAAAAAGTATATATGAAATCAATATAACACAAGGAGAAATATATGAGCATAGGAATTGCCTTAGCAGGAGGCGGTCTGAAAGGGGTTGCGCATATAGGAGCAATAAAAGCACTTCAAGAACTAGGACTACAAATTGACTATATAACTGGAACAAGTTCTGGAGCAATGATGGCAGCATTATATGCTCTTGGATACACTCCTGAGGAAATGAAAAAAATTACCAAAGAATCTTATAAAGAAATAATAAAATTTAAAAAAAGAGTATTTTTAAAAGCAGGAATAAAATTTCTTATAAGTAGAAAAATAGATTTGCAAGGAATAATAGAAGGCAAACGTATTGAAAGAATTGTTGAAAAATATGCAAATCAAAAAGAAATACATAAGATATCAGATATACAAAAGAAATTTGCAATGATAACAGTAGATGCAAAAACTACAAAAGAAGTAGTTCTAACCTCTACAAGTGACATAAATAAAGAAAAGGATGTAGAATATTTATCTAACATTCCTATTGGAAAAGCCGTACATGCCAGCATGTCCTTTCCAGCAATATTTACTCCATGTAAATATGAAAAATATTGCTTTATAGATGGTGGAACAGTAGATAACTTACCAGTAGACGTACTTAAAAGTTTAGGAGCAACAAAAACAATTGCTATAAGCTTTGAATTAGACGAATTTAAAGGAACAGAAAGCCTCTTTTCAACTATTCTAAGAGCATGTGATATTTTTTCTATGAAGGATGTAAAAAATGGACAAGACATGAGCGATGTAACAATTAAAGTCAATGCAAATGAAGTAAAGTTACTACAAATTGACGATGTAGACAAAACAATAGAGATTGGATACAACGCAGTTATGGAAAACAAAGAAAAAATATTGGGAATGGTGGAAAGAGTAAAATGAAAGCATTAATAACAGGGGCCTCTTCTGGTATAGGAAGAGAAATCGCACTTTATTTAAGTGACTTAGGATATGATATTATAGTAGTAGCAAGAAATGAGCTTGCACTAAGAGAACTACAAAGGGAAGTTAAAACAAAAGTAGAAGTAATTTCAATGGATTTAACAGACAGAGAAAATGTTTGGAAATTACACGAAATGTATAAAAGAGAACCAATAGAAGTTCTAGTAAACGATGCAGGTTTTGGAGTTCATGGACCAGTAACAGAAACAGATTTAGAAAAAGACTTAGATTTAATTGATTTAAATATAACAGCAGTTC
Source organism: Clostridia bacterium (assembly GCA_022797635.1). Classification (GTDB taxonomy): domain Bacteria; phylum Bacillota; class Clostridia; order TANB77; family CAG-508; genus CAG-273. The sequence goes on along the minus strand of JAAWKZ010000026.1, from coordinate 3,599 downwards.
ACATGTTAACAAAATTATTTTTAAAAGACATGAAAAAAAGAAACTTAGGTTATATCTTAAATGTTTCTTCAATATCAGGATTCTTGTCAGGACCTTTAATGGCCGAATACTATGCATCTAAAAACTTTGTATTATCATATACAAAAGCAATAAAAGCAGAGCTAAAAAAAGAAGGTTCAGAAGTACATATTAGTTGTTTATGCCCAGGACCAACAAAAACAAATTTCAATAAAACTGCCAAAGTTGAATTTAAAGTAAAACCATATTCAGCAGAATATGTTGCTGAATATGGAGTAAATAAGATGTTTGAAGAAAAAACAGTTATAGTACCAGGATTGAAAATGAAATTTGTTCATGTCGCAAGTAAGTTATTCCCAAGTATTATAACAACTAATGTTGCATATGAAATACAAAAAAGAAAAAGAAGATAAGGATAGGTAAAATAATGGAAATTAGGTGTATAGGAACAGGAACAATGGGTTCTACAACTAGAGGAAATCAAAGTATACTAGTCGATGATATATTATTTGATATTGGTTCAGGCGTTGTAAAAAAAATAGAAGCAATGCAAATATATACTAAAAGTATAAAATATTTAGTTATAACACATGTTCATGCAGACCATTTTGTCGATTTACCAAATTACCTAATTGGAAGAAGTATAAGAAAAGAAAATAGCCAAACCTTACCTATTATTTGCGGTAAAGGTGTAAAAGAAAAAGCAATCAAATTATTTGAACTATGCTTTGGAGATGGAAACAAAGATAAGTACAATAATTTTGAAGAAAAATATAATGTTCAATTTATAGAATTAGAAGATGGACAAAGCTATTCAAACAATAGAATAAAACTAACAGCATATGATTTAGAACATGGAGGGTGCAAGCCAATTCTAGGATACACACTTGAAAAAGAAGGAAAAGTAGTTGGATATGCAACAGACACAACGCTATGTGAAAATGTAGAAAAAATTTGCCAAAAGTGCGATATAGCATTCTTAGATGCCACAAACACAATTCCAACAAAATCACATATGGGACTTGATGAAGTTATTGAACTTTCAAAAAAGTATCCTAAATGTAAAATATATGCTGTTCATAGAAGTGATTATGTTCATAGTCATATAAAAGAGATTAACTTTCCAGAAGATGAGCAGATTATAAAACTTTAAGAATAAACAAAAATTCACCTCATAGTATTAAAAGAGGTGAATTTTTTATGATTAAATTTACAAAAATGCAAGGATTGGGAAATGACTTTATTTGCATGAATTATGACGATATTTCAAGATATAATTTGAAAATATTTTCAAAATTTGTTTGTGACAGACATTTTGGAATAGGTGCCGATGGTGTAATTTTATATGGAAAAAGTAGAATTGCAGATTGTAAAATGAGAATATTTAATAATGATGGAACCGAAGCTGAAATGTGTGGAAATGGCATTAGATGTTTAGCCCAATATGTATATGATAAAAATATAATTAGAAAAGATAAATTAAAAATAGAAACATTGGCAGGTATAAAAGAAGTTGAATACAAACTAGAAAATCAAAAAATAATGGCTGTCAGAGTAAACATGGGAATTCCACAAATGGATACAAGTAAATTACCAGTATATGTTCCAAGCACATATAAATATAAAGAGAAAAAATGCAAACTATCTATAAATGCATCAGATAGAGAATTAATAGGAATATTTTTAAAAGTTGGAAATCCACATATGGTAATTGAAGTTAAAGATTTAAGAAATTTTCCAGTCACAAAATATGGAAAACTTGTGGAAAATTATAAGTATTTTCCTCAAAAAACAAATGTTGAATTTGTACAAATAATTGATGAAAATAATATAAAAATTAGAGTTTGGGAAAGAGGAGTAGGAGAGACTCTTGCCTGTGGCACTGGTGCAGTAGCTTCAGTATATGCATTATATAGTGAAGAAAAAATAAAAGAAAACTGCACTGTTGAACTAGAAGGAGGAAAACTAAATATAAACATAGACACACATTCTGGCGAAGTATTTATGGAAGGACCAGCTATAAATATTTTTGAAGGAGATATTGATTTATAAAGTAAATTAGGATAAAATAGGTACGTAAAAAATATAAAAATTAGGAGGAAAAATAGATGAAGGCATATGTATGTAAAGTATGTGGTTACATCCACTTCGGTGAAGAAGCACCAGAAAGATGTCCACAATGTGGAGCGCCAAAAGATAAATTTGAAGTAAAACAAGAAGGAGCAAGTAGCTACGCAGATGAACACAAAATAGGTGTTGCAAAAGGATTAGACGAAGAAGTAGTAGCTGGATTAAGAGACAACTTCAATGGAGAATGTTGCGAAGTTGGTATGTATCTAGCAATGAGCAGACAAGCAGACAGAGAAGGATATCCAGAAATTGCTGAAGCATTCAAAAGATATGCGTTTGAAGAAGCTGAACATGCTGCTAAATTTGCAGAATTATTAGGAGAAATTGTAGACGCTGACACAAAATTAAATGTAGAAAAAAGAGCAGCTGCAGAATGTGGAGCATGCGAAGGAAAGAAAAAACTTGCTACAAGAGCAAAAGAATTAGGATATGATGCAATCCATGATACAGTACATGAAATGTGCAAAGATGAAGCAAGACATGGAAAAGGATTTGAAGGATTATTGAAAAGATATTTCTAAAAATATGTTATAAATAAAAAGAAAGCACTAGTGTTTCAAAAAGGAACCTAGTGTTTTTCTTTTATATAAAATCCAAAAGTATAAAAAACCTTTTTATGGAAATACTGTAAATAAGTAATTCCATAAGGAGGTTTTGTTTGATGAACAAGGTAGAAATATGTGGAGTAAACACTTCGAAATTACCTATACTATCAAACGAAGAAAAAAAAGAACTATTAATAAAAATAAAAAATGGAGATAAAGAAGCAAGAGAAGAATTTATAAATGGAAATCTAAGATTAGTACTAAGTGTAGTACAAAGATTTTCAGGAAGAAACGAATGTGCAGATGACTTATTTCAAATTGGATGTATAGGATTAATAAAATCAATAGATAACTTCGACTTAAGCCTGAACGTACAATTTAGTACGTATGCTGTACCAATGATAATAGGAGAAATTAGAAGATATTTAAGAGATAATAATATTGTAAGAGTAAGTAGGTCAATAAGAGACATTGCATATAAAACCATGCAAGTAAAAGAAAAATTAACCAAAGAAACAGGAAAAGAACCAGGAATAGAAGAGATTGCAAAAGAATTAGAAGTAACACCAGAAGAAATTGCATTTAGTCTAGACGCAATTCAAGACCCAGTATCACTTCAAGAACCTGTATATAATGATGGACAAGATAGTATTTATATAATGGACCAAGTAAAAGATGTAAAAAATACAGACGAATTATGGGCAGAAAACATAACAATATTAGAGGCAATGAAAAAATTGAATGACAAAGAAAAATTAATTGTAAATAAAAGATTTTTTGATGGAAGAACGCAAATGGAAGTTGCATAGCAGCAATATCTGGGCGCCATGGAATCTCTCCGTAGGGGAATACGCCTGCATCGGCCCTGATACGGAAATTTACAACAAGGCCCCCATCTCCATCGGA
>JAAWKZ010000025.1 GCA_022797635.1 Clostridia bacterium | reverse complement strand
AACTTCACCTATTTTATGAGTTTTACCTGTATAGAATAATATTCTCTCAGTTGTTGTTGTTTTACCAGCATCAATGTGAGCCATAATTCCTATATTTCTAGTTCTCTCTAGTGGATATTCTCTTCCTGCCATTAATTTTTCCCCCTCTCTAGGTTTTATCTTATTTTATTAATTATTACCACTTATAGTGTGCAAAAGCCTTATTAGCTTCAGCCATTCTATGTGTATCTTCTTTCTTCTTAAATGCTCCACCGTTTCCGTTAACAGCATCGATTATTTCACCAGCTAATTTTTCAGCCATTGTTTTTTCATGTCTGTTTCTAGCATATGAAACTAACCATCTTAAACCTAAAGTTTGTCTTCTTTCTGGTCTAATTTCGATTGGAACTTGATATGTTGCTCCACCTACTCTTCTTGCTTTAACTTCAAGAACTGGCATAACATTTTCTAAAGCTGCTTCAAAAACTTCTAATGGATCTTTGTTTTCTTTTTCTTTTACTATATCAAATGCTCCATAAACTATTTTTTGAGCAACTGATTTTTTACCATCTAACATTATATTGTTAACTAATTTTGTAACAACTTTGCTATTATATATTGGATCTGGTAAAACATCTCTTTTTGCTATAAATCCTCTTCTTGGCACTATACTTCCCTCCTTATAAAAATTTATTTAATGTTATATAAACATTAAAAGGTACTCTGAAAAGACTATTTCACTTTCCCGTAACAGTGCTAATCTATCTACTTAAAAGGTAATTTTAAATAAATAAAATATGCACTATTTTGTCTTAGTAATATTTCTAATTACCTAAAATTACTTTTTAGGTTTTTTAGCTCCATATTTAGATCTAGCTTGCATTCTATCTTTAACACCTGCTGTATCTAAAGTTCCTCTGATTATGTGATATCTAACACCTGGGATATCTTTAACCCTACCACCTCTTATAAGAACAACACTGTGCTCTTGTAAGTTGTGTCCTTCTCCAGGAATGTAAGAAGTAACTTCATAACCATTAGAAAGTCTAACTCTGGCAACTTTTCTTAAAGCTGAGTTTGGCTTCTTTGGAGTAACTGTTTTAACAACTGTACAAACACCTCTTTTTTGTGGTGATCTGCTATCTGTAGCTCTATTTTTCTTTGAGTTCCATCCTTTTTGTAATGCTGGAGCTGTTGATTTAGCTGTAGTTGTTTGTCTTCCTTTTCTTACTAACTGATTAATTGTTGGCATATTTTATTTTTCACCTCCGTCTTTTAAAATAAATATACGCTAATGCATACTATTACTAGCATACATTAGCGTATAATATTTTATCATCATTATTAATTAAAGTCAACATTTTCACTTGATTTTTAGCTAATTTTCCCAGATATTATTATCTTCCATCATCGTCCAAAGTTATATCTTTAGATTTTGGCATAGTTTTTCTAATATTTTGCATATTCGACTGCTTATCAAATGTAGTTTTATCATCAAAACTGTAATTTCTTTTTTTAGGTCTATTATCTTCTATATCTGTTTTAGTTTCTCTTGTATTCTCAGCTATATCATGAGTTATACCAAGCAAAGCTAATATTTTTTCTAACATCTACATCCCTTCCTATCTTTCATCATCATAATCTTCTCTTGAAGTAGGCACTGTTTTAGTTGATTCATCAATATATGTATATTGTCTTAGATGTTTTTTATTATCAGCAATATTAGTATGAGTGTTTCTTAAGTTTTCCACAATATCATAAGTTCCATCTGCTCTCCTAATAACTTTTCCTGTTTTAGTTAAATCATTTAAAACATTTATTACCCTTGGATTATCTATTGTAAAGTGTTCTGTATAACCAGCCTCTTTTAAAACATCTATCCATTTTCCTGGTTCTATAACATATGATTCTGTACCTATTACTACTGGTACAACATCTAATCCGTTTGTAAAATCAGAAATTTCATTTGCCATATCATTCCATCCACTTGGCATACCAGTAGCTCTAGTAGATTGCCAAAAATTAAGTGAATTGCACAATTCTTGAAATTTTTGAGCTTGCTCTTGAGGTGAAGTTAAAGATGTAACTTCTGATAATAAATCTTGAGCAGTGACATTCTCTCCAACACCTCTCTTCAAGCTTGCTAATATTTCTAATAAAGGTATATCTGCATTTATTGTTCCATCAGGATTTAAAAATTCTACTGGAACAGATGTAGATGTTCTACCAGCTATATTAAATCCTAATCCATCAGACATAGAATATACTTGTCCATTACTTCCTGTATAAGAAAATCCTCTTATATTAGTAAAAGCATCTCTTGTAGTAGAATTTCCAACACCATTAGCAGCCAAAGTTACAGTTTTATCTGAGGAGCTATTAAACAAATCTCCAACCGTTAAATCTCGCATAGAATCCGTATCTAATCTATCAACCACAATATCTCTTGTTCCTGTAACTTCTGATTGCCACTGTTTATCATATACAGGTGCATGATTTACAGTCACATTAGTTTGAGTATGCTCTACTAACCATTTTTTGATAGCAGGTCCTACAAATCTTCCTGTAACAACTTTTACAGTAGATTTTAACGCAGTAGTTCTTAATGTATTAACTTCTTTACTTGCAATAGCATGCTGTTTATCACTAACTGCATCAGTTTGTCTAGTTACAATTTTTCCACCTTTATCATATCTATCAATTTCTTCTTGTTCCTGCAACATAAGTTGTTTTCTTTGTTCTATAGCCTGTTTTACAATATCAGCATTTGCTACATTTGGATTAGCATCTAACTGTGCTTGTAGTTCTGTAAGTTGCCTTCCTAAATCTTGAATATGATTTTTATAAGCTTCTATTTTAAGTCTTTGCATATTTTGAGCTTTTAAATTTTCTTGAATATCATATGCTCCAGCTCTTAAAACTGCTTCATTTCCTTCTCTAGCTTTAAATATTGCATTAAATCTTGAAGATGCCCAATTTCTTATAGGATGTCTTACTGGTTTCACCTGTTCTCCTACTTGAGCTTCTTTCATTTTCCTATCTGTAGCTTCTTCATCTCTTTTTCTTGCTTGATCTGCAAAATAATCCCTTCTAGCAACCATTCGATGAAATGGATTATTCTTATATGGTGATGCTACTTTATCTCCATATATAGCTCTATGAATTGGCTGTGCTACATGTTTTCCAATAAATCTATAAACAGGAGCAACTAGATTTCTAGCAAATATTCCTACATTTAATACACCTTTTCCAACCTTAGCCAATGGTCCTCCTGTTTTAATAGGCAAATAAGAAACCTTTTCGCCATATTTTCCCATAGTAGCTAAATCTCTACGTGTATATTCATGTTGATCAAATGCAGAGTTTCTTGTTTCTACATATTTCAAATCTCGCTTATATTGTGCTTCTATTTCTTCAGGAGTTCCATAATATACAGAACTTTTACCCGCCATATGTTTTGTAGTTCTTTCTAAAGCTTCTCTATATCCATCTAACAATAGAAATTTCTCATCTTCCTCACGTTCCGGATAATCCTTTATTGTTTTATATATTACAACTCCTCTACGTTTTATTGCAGTTTCATTTGCTTTATATCTTTCTAACCTTGTTTTATATTCTTTTTCATACTCTGGATCGCCATAAAATTTAGCAAACATATCATTTTTTCTTCTAGTATATTCTTCTTCAATGTCTCCCATATCAATATCTCTAATCTTAGGCATATCTGGTATTTTAATTTCTTCTTGTGGATTTTGTTGTTCATCTGGTTTTTCTTCATCTTTACTATTTTCATCTTCTTGCTCAGTATTATCATGTGTAGAATCATCATTATCATGAGAATCTCCACCAGGCATATCATTATTATCAATTTCATGTGGTTCATATTTAACATCAGAATATATAACATTTATATCGTTTTCAATATACTTAGCAAATTCATCTAGTTTAGCTCTTCTCTCAAAATGTTCTTTTTGATAATTATCCATATCATTTTTCAGTTTTTCTAAAACCTTATCTGCCGCAGCTTCTGCCATTGCTAATTTTTCAGACTCTAGTCCTCTAGCTCTCATTGAATCCAACTTACGTTGTATATCTTTCTGTTTTTCTAAAAATTCCACTAATTTTGCATTATATTCTAATTCTATTTTTTGTTGCAAAAATCTAACTTGATTTCTAGCATTTTCTAACGCTGCTCTTGTCATTTCATCAAACTCATTTTTATCTTTTACTGATTGAACTATTCTTTCTTTCATTTCATCAACTACCACTATTCTAGTTTCTTCTCTTAATGATGCTCTTTCGCTATTTATTTCATCTTGCTTTTGAATTGACATTTCATCAGCTTCGAAAATTTTTTCCATCAGTGCAATTATTTCATCAAATTCTTGTTCATATTCACTTTTAAATGTACTATTTTCTTGTCCCTCTTCATTCTGCTCTCTGCTTTGTTCTTCTTGATATTTAGTAATTTCTTCTCCCAAATATTTTCCAATTAATCCTTCCAAAGTTCTATTAACTGAATATAACAAATATGCTGGATTATTTTGCGGACTTCTCCCTACAGTATGTGTAGCTCTTCTCCTATCAACTTCTTCTCGCAAAGTTACCCATTCTTCAATATTTGAATCTAAAATTATTCTATCACTTCTTAATTCTTCTAAAGTACGTGCCTCTTCTGCTGTTAACATCTGTAATTGTTCTAACTCTAAAATTTGCAAATCAATTCTTTTTCTTATTTCTGCAAATTCTTGTCTACCAAGTGTCTCATACTCTTCCCTTGACATTTTAGCCATTTCGACATTTTCTCCTAAATTACACTTATCTATCATAATTCTAACTTAATCGACATTATTAAACAATTACTGCAATAAAAAAATAATACAAATATTATATATTTGTATCATTCAAAATCATTTTCATTTTACTAATAGAATTATCCGCTAATTTTTTATACCTTTCTTGTTTGTCTTTTATTTTTATTGGCAACTTAGGCAAAATTCCAAAATTAGCATTCATAGGCTGAAATTTTTCATTCTCAGTTGAAATATAATTACACAAAGCCCCAATCATTGTATCATTTGGAAATGTTAAACTATCTTTCTTCAAAATCTGATTAGCTACATTTATACCCGCAATTAGTCCAGACGCAATCGATTCGACATATCCTTCTACTCCAGTAATTTGCCCAGCAAAAAATATATTTTTGCTATTCTTCATTCTAAATGTGCTATCTAATAATTTACTTGAATTTATAAAAGTATTTCTATGCATTACTCCATATTTTACAAAATCTGCATTTTCAAGTCCAGGTATCATAGAAAAAATTCTTTTTTGTTCTCCAAACTTTAAGTTAGTTTGAAAACCTACCATATTATAAATTGTTCCTGCCGTATTATCCTGTCTTAATTGAACTAAAGCATACGGTCTTTTTCCCGTTCTAGGATCATCAAATCCAACAGGTTTTAGCGGTCCATATCTTAAAGTATCTATTCCCCTTTTTGCCATTACTTCTACTGGCATACAACCTTCAAAAATCTCTCTTTTCTCAAATTCATGTAATTCCACTATTTCCGCATTAACTAGTTCATTCCAAAAACTCTCATACTCCTCTTTGTTCATTGGTAAATTAATATAATCAGCTTCACCTTTTCCATACCTATCACCAATAAACGCAATATTCATATCTATTGAATCCTTTTCAATAATTGGAGCTGCTGCATCATAAAAATGTAATTCTTCATTTCCAATTATTTTAGAGATATTCTTAAATAACTCATCTGATGTAAGAGGTCCAGTAGCAATAATATTAATTTCGTCCAAATTTATTTCAGTAACTTCTTTTTTCACAATTTCAATGTTTGGATTCTCTTCAATTTTTTCTGTAATCCTTTGCGCAAAAATTTCCCTATCTACTGCTAAAGCTTGACCTGCTGGAACACTATTTTCATCAGCAATTCTAATAAGTAATGAGTCTAACATTCTTAGTTCTTCCTTCAACAAGCCACATGCATTTGTTAATAAATTTGATTTAAAAGAATTACTACACACAATTTCAGCTAAATTTTCATTACTATGCGCTGGTGAAAATTTAACTGGCTTCATTTCATATAATTTTACTTTTATTCCTCTTTTTGCAATTTGATAGGCGGCCTCGCAACCCGCAAGTCCGCCACCTATCACGTTTATATGTTCTATTTTCATAAACATTTATCACCTAAATTATTTTTCTTGATCATCTGTTGGAGCTTCTTTTCCTTCTGGTTGTTTTGGCTTTTGTTCATCACCTTGTTGTTGATTTTCAGCAGCCTGTCTTGAAGCTTCATTTGTTTTTTCTTGAAGATGTATTTTTTCTAAATCTTCATATATATCATCAATTACTCTATCACCTTGTGCATCCTCTAAGCTAACTCCTTTTTCCTCAGCCATATCTAAAACTTTTTGACTAATTCTATAATATAAAACATTTTGGAATTCTGTATCTTTTCCTTCTTTTTCAACTATTGGTATCTCTAATTCCTCTATCATTTTTTGAAGATGCTCATCAGCTTTATCTTGACCTTGCTCTGCTAATTTACTATTTTCGCTTACCAATTTTCTATATTCATCTTCCATAATTTTATATATTAAACTGTTTTTATCCATTTGACTATCAGTTAATTTTTTCAATTGATCTCTAGCCCATTCGCAATCATCAAGTGTAGCTAATTTTTCTATATCATCTTCTTGCTCAGGAGCTTTTGATGAATCTGGATTTTTAGTTGGCTCTGCAGCCTTAGTTGGATTTGGTGTTTTTGTTTCTTCTGGTTTTCCTGTTGGTAAAGTTTCTTGAGCACCTAACAATAATGTAGATTCAATTCCTCCAAAGAATCTTCCCAATACTCCATCAGGATTTTTAATCTTTTTCAATATTGCTTGAACTACTTTTAAGAAAAATCCTCTTACTTTTCCTACTTTATATTCAGGCTTTTGTGGTGGGTTATCTTTTCCTTTTCCTTTGTCATCATCGTCGTCTTTTCCCTTTCTGTCTCCCCCTACTGGTGGTACTGGCGGTGTTGGTGGATTTCCATTATCTCCATCTTTATCTTTTCCATCACCTTCGCCGTCTTTTCCTTTTCCATCTCCTCCTGCTGGTGGTGGTGGATTTCCATTATCTCCATCTTTATCTTTCCCATCACCTTCGTCGTCTTTTCCTTTTCCATCTCCTCCTGCTGGTGGTGGTGGATTTCCATTATCTCCATCTTTATCTTTCCCATCACCTTCGTCGTCTTTTCCTTTTCCTTCTCCTCCTGCTGGTGGTGGTGGATTTCCATTATCTCCATCTTTATCTTTCCCATCACCTTCGCCGTCTTTTCCTTTTCCTTCTCCACCTGCTGGTGGTACTGGCGGAACTGGTGGCTCTCCGTCATTTCCTTTACCATTATCAGTTTGTTGTGGAGCTGGATTTCCATTATTATCTTGTTCTGGCTCTTCATATTTAACATCAGCATATTTAACGCCTATACTATTTTCTATGTATTTTATATATTCATCTAATTTACTTCTTCTTTCAAAATGCTTAGCTTGATAGTCTGACATTTCTCTATTCAAATCATCAAAAGCCTTTTGAGCAGAACGTTC
>JAAWKZ010000008.1 GCA_022797635.1 Clostridia bacterium | reverse complement strand
TTTCTTTTTCATTTCTCCAGCTATCCGTTTGCTGGAATATTCTAAACATTCTAATACTTTTAGTTCATTTAATATATTAGCATAAGTTGTCTACAAAACTCCCTCTATCTCTGGTCTGCGCGCTTAGGTCAGGGATTTAGAAGTTTTGTATGCGCGCTTGACAACTTTGCTTATTTACTTTTCACTGTACAGTTTACCATACAATTCATTTACGTTTCCTTGTATGAATTTTGAGCTCTTATTTTCGCTTTTAAGCGTTTTTTACTTACATATCCATATAAGTTGTAGTTAATGGGGTTAACTCATCTTATATTTTATTCTAAGGTGATATCTACTGGTTCACCTAGATATTTAACTTTAACTTTAACAATTTCGCCTCTATGCTTAATTTCGATTTCTTCTTCATCCAATTTGTCTGAAATAGAATCATTTAAGCAAATCATAACTTTATTATGATAGTTTTCTCCATCTAAGTATTGATCAATGTTAATTGTTAAATCATTTCTGCTTAATTTTTCAGTTCCAGCTAATACGAATTCTCCGTCTTCTTCTACGTAAATCTTAATGTTACGACGTCTCATGACAACTAAGATAAGTAGTAATAAGATTCCTAATCCTCCAATAATAGCTGCTATAGTTTTCTTATCAAAGCCATTATTCTCATCCTTTTCACCTAATACAATAGTTGGTTTTTCTGGTGCTGGAATAGGTGTTGGTGTTGGCTCTGGTACTAGATCTACTGGTTTTTCTGGTTCTTGTACTGGTTCTTGTGGTGCAACTGGTCTTACTGGTGTGGTTTGTTCTTGTGCATTTACGACTACTACAAATTGTGTTTTCATTCCTTCATAAGTTACTGTAATTACCTGGTTTCCAGATTTTCTAGGGTTAAATCCTGATACCATTTTGTTTGTAACCTTAACTACGATAGTTCCACTTGATTTTACAACATTAATTGTTGCTCCAGTTACATCTAATTTTTCTCTATATTCATACTCTACCTTATTTGGTAATTCATTCATAGAGATACCTTTTACTTTATCTTCTACAATTACTTGGAATTCTCCTTGTAATCCTTGATACTCAACCACTATGGTTTGTTTTCCAACTTGTTCATTATTGAATATAGATATCATAGAAGCTGTTAATGGGGTTTGCTCTACTACTTTACCACTTGCCATTAGGATACCTACGGTTCCTCCTGTTAAGTCTAAATCTTCTCCATATTCATATTTTGTTTTTGTTGGTGCTTTTACTTGTAATTTACTAATAAAGTCTTTTACATTTACGATAAATTCTTGTGTACATCCTTCATAAGTTACTGTAATTGTTTGGTCACCTAAGATATTTGGGGAATATCCTGATACCATATCTTTTGTCATTGGTATTGGTGAGGTTTGTCCACTTTCTTTAATAAGTGCAATAGTTCCTCCTGTTAAGTTTAATTCTTCACCATATCGGTATTCTAGCATATCTGGTAATGTTACTAGAATCATTCCTTTTACACCATCCATTATGCTAATACCAAATGTTTTTGTAAATCCTTCATAGGTTACTGTAATTGTTTTAGCTCCTTCTGTGCTTGAATCAAATCCTGTAATCATGCTAGTAGTCATATCTACTGGGGTAGTAGCTATTCCACTTGCCATTACTAATTTAACGGTTGCACCTGTTAGGTCTAATTCTTCACCTAATGCGTAGATTTCTTTATTTGGTCTTGTAATTTCTATGTCTATTGCATAATCTTCAACTTCTACTGTATAGTTTGTTGTCGCCTCTTTGTAAGTAACAGTTAAAGTTTGTTGTCCTAATTGGTTAGAATTAAATCCTGTTACCATGTTAGTATCTAAATTAATTGTTTCTGTTTTTCCACTTGATCTTGTAACTAATATGGTTCCTCCATTAATATCTAATGGTTCTCCATATTTGTAATTTTGTTTTGGAGTATCTACCATTGCAATAGTTTGAACATTGTCTACTACTGTAACGGCAAAACTTGCTTGTTTTCCTGCATATTCTACAGTTATGGTTTGTGCACCTTCTTTGGTTGGATCGTATGTACCTAAAGTTACTTGGGTAGTGTCACTTAAATCTACTTTGGCCGTCTCTGCTCCACTTGCCATTACTTTTTGTACAGTTCCTCCTGTTAAATCTAGTGCTTCACCATATTCATACTCTGTTTTGGCTGGTGGTGTAAGTACAATTCCTGTCATATAGTCTTTTACATTTACCTGATATTCTACTGTAAATCCACCATATTCAATAGTTACTGTTTGTTCTGCTATATTTTGTGGATCAAATGTAGAAGTTATCATATCCATAGTTACTGGAATTGTTACATTTCCACTTGGTCTTGTGATTTCTAATTCTCCTCCACTAATATCTAATGGTTCACCATATAGATAATCGGTTTTTGGAGTTGTTTTTAAGGTTACACTGCTTACATCATCTTTTACTTGAATGGTGTAATTTGTTTCTTTTGTAATTCCATTTTCTGTGTATTCTACTTTTAAACTTAAATCTTTATGTTCTACTGTAGTATCAAATCCATCTACCATAGTATCTACTATAGCAATGTTCTCTGTTCCTACTGCTCTTGTTACTAGGATTTCTCCATTTGTAACATCTAATGTATCTCCAATGTTGTAATCTTGTTTTGGTACTGTGCTTATTGCAATAGATTTAATATCATTGATAATTTCAATTGGATATTCTACTTCTGTTGCTGCCACACCATCTTTGTTATAGTTTAATTTTAATACTTTGCTTATCTTATGGTTATTTGCTTTGTATTCATCTTCTGTTGCGGTCATAGTGTATGGGGTTCCATCGCTATTGGTGATGGTTACATCTGACCAATTTCCTAATGTTGTATCTCCATTTGCATAAGTGAAAGTAATAGTTCCTTCTGCTAAACTTTCGCTGTCTTTATATGTTGTATTAGTAGGTGCAGTAATAACTGCTCCTGTAATTCCATTTGGCGTTTTTACTGTTACAGTTGCTGAGAAAGTTTCTCCATTTGTAGCACTTTGGCTATCATTATCTGTATAAGTAATTGTGATATCCCTATCACCTAAATCTGTTTTGTTGTATCCTGTTACCATACTTTCAGTAGGTGCTTCTGGGTTCAAAGCTCCTGCTTTTGCATAGTTAACTGTGTACATAATATTTTTATTAGTAATTAAATCTGCTAATTCTTGATTGTAAGTTCCGTCTACTTCTGTTGGTGTTACTGTAATTCCTGTTACATAGTCTTTGACTGTAACTGTATAAGTTGTTGTTTTTCCTCCATAAGTAACAGTTAAAGTTTGTTCTCCTAAGGTTTGTGGATCAAATGTAGATGTTATCATTGCATTTGTAATATCCACTGTTTTGGTTTCTCCACTAGCTCTTGTAATGGTTAAAGTTCCTCCTGTTGTATCTAGTGGCTCATTGTACTTATAGTTTGTTTTTGGTGTATTACCCATTGTAATACTAGATACTGTATCTGTTACAGTTGCAGTATAACTCGTTGTTGGGGCAGGAGTTACACCGTTTTCTGTATATGTTACAGTAATGGTTAATGAATTGTCTGGATATTCTTGACTACTGTCAAATCCACTTGTCATTTCTTTTGTAATTGCTATTGCCTCTGAACCAACTGCTCTTGTTACCATGATTTCTCCACCTGTAACATCAATTGGATCATTGACACTATAATTTTGTTTTGGTACTTGATACATCGCAATTGATTTTACATCATTGATAATTTCAATTGGATATTCTACTTCTGTTGCTGTCACACCGTCTTTGGTGTAATTTAGTTTTAAGGTTTTACTTATCTTATGTGGTGTACTACTTGCTTTGTACTCCGCCTCTGTTGGGGTTGGAAGCGTTGTAATAGCTGTTCCACCATCTGTAATTGTTACATCTGACCAATTTCCTTGGCTTGTTGTTCCATCTGCATAAGTTAGTGTAACTGTTCCTGTTTTTAATGGTTCCCCATGCTGATAGGTTCCATCTGTTGGAGCCACAATTGTTGCTCCTGTTACCACATTTGGAGTGGTTACTTTTATAGTTGCTGTGAATGTATCACCATTTGTAGCACTTTGGCTGTCATTGTCTGTATAAGTAATTGTAATGTTTCTAGCATTTAAGTCTGTTTTGTTGTATCCTGTTACCATGTTTTCAGTAGGTGCTACTGGTTGCAAAGCTCCTGCTTTTGCATAGTTAACTGTGTACATAATGTTTTTATTGGTAATTAAATCTACTAATTCTTGGTTATAAGTTCCATCTACTTCTGTTGGACTTACTGTAATTCCTGTTACATAATCTTTGACTGTAACTGTATAAGTTGTTGTTTGTCCTCCATAAGTAACAGTTAAAGTCTGTTCTTCTAAGTCTTGTGGTCTGTAGCCACTTACCATGGCATTTGTCATATCTACTGACACTTTTTGTCCACTTGATCTTGTAATTTCTAATTTTCCTGCTGTCGCATCTAGTGGTTCATTGTATTTGTAGTCTTGTTTTGGTAATTTTGTGATTTTGATACTTGCTACTGTATCTGTTACAGTTGCTTTGTAACTCGTTGTTGGGGCAGGAGTTACATTGTTTTCTGTATATGTTACAGTAATGGTTAAAGAATTGTTTAAATATTCTTTACTACTATCAAATCCACTTGTCATTTCTTTTGTAATAGCTATTGCTTCTGTTCCAACTGCTCTTGTTACCATGATTTCTCCACCTGTAACATCAATTGGATCATTAACACTATAAGTTTGTTTTGGTACTTGATACATCGCAATTGATTTTACATCATTGATAATTTCAATTGGATAACTTACTTCTGTTGCTGTCACACCATCTTTGGTGTAATTTAGTTTTAAGGTTTTACTTATCTTATGTGGTGTACTACTTGCTTTATACTCTGCTTCTGTTGGGGTTGGAAGCGCTGTAATAGCTGTTCCACCATCTGTAATTGTTACATCTGACCAATTTCCTTGGCTTGTTGTTCCATCTGCATAAGTTAATGTAACTTTTCCTGCTACTAAACTTTCTCCATGTTTATATGTTGTTTTACTTGGAGCTGTTATGGTTACTCCTGTAACTGAATTTTCTACTGTATAGCTATACTTAGCTGTTTTTGTTACACCATTTTCGGTATATGTTACAGTAGCTTGTCTTGTTCCTACTGTATCTGTGTTAAGTCCTGTTATCATACTATCTGTAATTGGAAGTGTACTAGTTGTTCCATTCTTTCTTGTAATTTCTATACTTCCTCCTGCATTGGTTATTGGCTCTTTGTATGTATAACTTGTTTTTGGACTTGGTTTTAAAGTAATTCCTGTGATGACATTTGTAATAGTAATATCATAAGTTGCTGTTTCTCCCATATATTCTACTTTTAAATGTTCTGTATATTTGTGATTTGCGTCATAAGTAGTTGGGCTCATATTAATGGCTGTGCCATTTGTTTGCTTAATTGTTACATCTGCATTTGACATTGAGATTACCTGTGGATCTGCTACTGCATAACTTACTGTCAATTTTCCGTTTCCTGTTGTAAAGGCCGCTCCATGTTCAAATGTTTTTGTTGGATCTGTTGTAATGGCAATTCCTGTTACCTTATCAGAAATAGTAATGTCATAAGTAGTAGTATAACTTTTTCCATCTTTTGTGTAAGTTACTTTTACTGTTTCTGTTGCTTGTCCATTACTAAATTTTGATTTAGCTACTTGTGTAGTAACTGGTGTTGTTCCATCTGTCTGTGTTAATTTAACATTTGGATCAGACATATATATGCTATCACCTTTTGCTCCACTAGCATATACAGTTTTAATTTTTCCATTAGTTGCTACAAATGCGTCTCCATAATCAAATCCCATTGTACTTGGGTAATTCTCTATGGCAATTCCTGTAATTTTGTCCTTTATCGTAATTGCTTGTGTTTTTGTAATTGGAACTTCATCAAAGGAATTAGTACCATTTGTTAGCTTTATGTTAATTGTCTGACTAGCTTCATGTGAACTATTAAACAGGGTTGGAGCTGGTCTTTGTGTATATCCGCTAATCATTCCTGCTGTAATTGGCTCTGCTGTTCCTGTTGCACCACTTTTGTATTTCTTTACATAAGTTGCTCCATTGATAATAGTGGCAACTGGTGTATCATATTCAAAAGTAGTTGTTGTAAATGTTGGTATGATGTCTGTAATATAGTCTTGCAGAGTAAGTTTTGCTTTTGTTGTAGATGTTTTTCCTCCATAAGTTACTGTAAATTGTTGCTCTGTTAGGGTATTAGGATTATATCCACTTTTGTCAATACTTACCGAGTTTTGATTTACTGTAAAACTTCCTCCACCTGCTGTAGTAACAGTTACCTCTAAACCTGTAAAATCTGGATTGGTTTCTCCATATTTGTTTTTGGCTGTTGGTTGCTTTGTTACATTAATGCTATCAATAGTATCGTTTACAGTTATATTATATTTTGCTGATTTTCCTTGATATTTTACTGTAATTTCTTCTGTTCCTGCAGTTAATCCACTTGGTGTTGTCCATGAATTGATAACTGTATTAATATCTGCTGTAGTTGGCTCTATCGTAATTCCTGCGTCTGTTGCTGGAATTATGGCTGTTGCTCCACTTTTCGTATATGTTGTAATAGAACCACCTGCAAAACTAATATTATCTCCATGTTCATAAGTTATTTTGGTTGGTGGGTTTACTGTAATATGGTCTAGTGGATCATTAACTGTAATTGGTAAGTCTATAGTATATCCTTCATAAGTCAATTTTACTGGATTTTTGTTTACATCTGCTGTTGTAGTGTTTGTTTCAATTGTTTGATTGCCTAATCCTTTTGGAATAGAGATTTCTTCTCTGATTTGTGCTCCACTACTATTAGTATAGATGGTATCGATTTCTCCTCCTGTAAAGTCTAAATTATCTCCATGGTCATAAGTCGTTTTTGTAATGATTGTTCTTAACATTGCACCTGATAAAACATAGTATGGGATTTCTGCTGTTTTACCAGAATAAGTAATAACTGCTTTTTTAGTGGTATTAGATGCATATTGTGTATCTACTGTAATACTTCCATCTTGTATTCCATCTGCAATACTTACATTCTCATCTTTAGAACCATCATCATAGTGAATTGTAATAGTTCCACCTGCAAAATCTAATGTGTCTCCATTTTTGTATGTTACATCTGTTGGATTTTGCGTTACCTCTATGTTAGTTACTGCTTTTTTTGCTTCTGCAAATCCATTATATGAAACTGTTGTAGTTGGGTCTATACAAGTTCTGTCACCGCTTCCATTATTATAGATGTACTTATATCCTGTTGGCCATGTGTCTGATACTTTTGAGAAATATAGCATATCATGTGTTAATTCTGTAATACTGTCATCTACCAAAAGGAAATATAATTTTACTGCTGGTAGATAATAGTTATATCCATATGCTTCTTCTCCTAAATCATCTTGTGAATACCCTTGGTCTCCTACATTTAATACTGGATCGCCTCCTGCTGGACATGACATGGAAATTCTAATATTGCTATTGGTTGTATTTAATGCTCCATTATCTAAGTCTAAGAAACTTAGTGCATCTCCAAACTCAGCACAGCTAGTGCTAGGGTTATTTGCTGCTAATTTTGTAACTGTACAGGCTGCACCTGTTCCTCTTCTTGCTGGCTTAATCTTTGTACTGTCATATCCTATGGATAAGTCTGTGGATACAATGTTTTCTCCTGTTATCGCATAGGTAACTTCAATGATTCTGTTTCCACTACTAGATGTTTTTACTTCTGATGCTGTGACTGCTAACAGTGTATCTGTCTTTGGATCTACTGCTGCCTTTACTGTACTTAATAATACAGTATAAGGTGAAAACATCTGCATTAGCATAATCATTAAAGTACTAAAAGCTGTCACTTGTTTTTTGGTCACTTGTTTTGCTTTTTCTATTAGCTTGCCAAAGAACGATTTTCTACTGATTGGCTGTACTTCTTCATATTGCTGTGCTTTTCTTATTAGTTCTTGAATTTCTACGTCTTGCAATATTTTTTCTCGAAACAATTCATCAGCTTTACTTAAGATTTGACTATATTGTTGTTCTTCGTCTAAATCTCTAGTTTGCATTCGCTTTGGCACTGCTAACGATTTAGCGTGCTTTCCTTTCATTTTTCTCCTCCTTTATATTTTTCTTTTTTATTTTTTAAGAATGATTGGGATTAAAATATACAATTTGTAAATCTCTATCTTGATTTTGTTTTGCATAGTTTAAATCCTCTTGTGAAACAATACCTATTTGTGATGGGTTATAATTTTCTAGAAAGTCGGCATTATCATTTAACATATCCATAACTTGTTTTACTTGGTTAATGTCTTCTTGCGAAATAGTACCATCTCTATTGATATCTCCTGCTGCCAATCTTATTTCTCCCATTTCTATAACATCACCTTCTTTTAATTCTACATCTGAATAGATGTAATCTAAATATCCTAATCTTGTTATTTGGACATCATATTGTCCTGGTATGATGTATACTTCAAAGGTTCCATCATTTTTACTACTTATGGAAGCTTCTTTTGATATGTTCTCTAACTTTTCATACGTAAATGGGTCAGGATAAATGATTTGATAAATGTCTGGTATAGATTCCCATTCTGCTAAGTTTGGTTTATATAAATTAATGTCTACCCTATTATTTAACTCTACTCCATAAACATCTAAAACATCTTGTACTTTTCCTTCATCATCAAAGTCTGCTAAAATTGCCTTTCCTCTAATGGTTGCATAAGGTCGTTTGATAATTAGTTGATATTCTTTTACTGTTTTTCCATCTTCTGCTGTTGAAACAATAGTTAGAACAGTATCTGGTTCTCCTAATTTATTTAGTACACTATTAAATGGTGTTTTATCTAGCATTTCTTTTTCTTCATATTCTATGGTTGTTCCATCTGCTTGATAAACTAGATTTCCATTTTCATGCCTTTTAGGAACTTTGATTTTTAGAGTTGCTTTTCCATCTAGTGTAGTTGCTGTAATATCCATATCATCTATGTATTCTAATAATTTGATTTCATATTGCAATGTGTCTTTGTCAAAAGTTGGTGTTAATGGATATTCTTGATAGGTAGAATTGTCTGGATTGTCCAAATCTGGTTTTCCATGGCTTACTACTAAATTACTTAAACTAGCTTCTTTGGAAGCTATGTCATCTGTAAATCGAAAAGTGGATTGTGCTTCATATCGTTTGGTTGTTGTTACACTAATCTTTATTCCGCTTGTTGGGTTGTATTCTGCTGAAGGTACTAATTTGAACCATGAAATATCGAATTCCTCTACTGTCATTTGAAAACTCATAGTTCCAAGTAGAACGTCACCATTTGTATGAAAGGAATATTTTCCATCATCTTTTAGGATAAAGTGATCTGTTGCTCCTGCAATTGGTGCATTTACTGACCCTATCATTCTAATAACTGTTGCACCTTCTTCTTTTGTAATTCCTTCTTCACTGATCAAATCGTCATCATAATCTAGATCGAATATATCTAAGGAGCCTTTATCAAATTGAGGTTCAAATTGAAAATACTGTGTTATATCGTCTGTTACTAGATTTGTTGTGATATTAGATGGTTGTAATTTAGTATTTTGGTAGGAAAACCTAACATCAAATCCGTCTAAATTCTAGGTTATGGCCCCATAGCTGCATAATGACTTGTTTGTTTTGCCCTGTGACATCTTTTACTTGAACTGCTTTTAGTTCTAAGTATTGGTCATCTGTTGGCACCAACAAGTTTTCATCATTTGCCGCTAAAATGGTTGCAACATTTCCTAATAAAAGAAAAACGCAAATGAGAACTGCAATCACAATTCTTCTTTTTCTTTTTTTGACTTGATTGCTTTCCAATTTTGGCTCCTTTCTTTTTCAATTTTCGTTTTGTTTTACGATTAGTATCATATTATAAATAAAAAAAGAAACGTGTCAATCGCACTTTTCTTCTTTTTTCTAATAAATAGGCTTACTTTTTCTTACGGATTTTCTAGGCTTATATCCATTTTTTTGAAATTGTTAAGTTTGTATGACTTTCTTATGACAATTATTACAAGTGCCTCGTAATATTGTTTCCTTTTGTTGTATTCCCTAGGTTTTTTGTGAACTTTTTACTTATTACTAGACAAAGTAGGTTTGGTATTATAAAATAGGTCTTATGAAAAATGAAAAGGAGGCTTAAAAATGCCAATTGTTTTAAAATATCTAATCACGTTTATCATTGGTATGGTACCTATTATAGAGCTTAGAGGTGCTATTCCAATTGGTGTTGGAATGGGACTTTCTTATTTTGAGGCTTTTATCTGTAGCTTTTTGGGAAATATCATTCCTATCTATTTTATTGTAAAGTTTATTCGTCCTTTATTTGATTTTTTTGGTAGATGGAAACCGTTTAAAGTTATTATTGATTGGGCTACGAATAAGGCTACTAGAAAAATTGAGGAGAATACTAGATTACAGACTTATACTGCTTTAGCTTTATTTTTATTTGTTGCCATTCCGATTCCTGGTACTGGTGCTTGGGTAGGTTCTTTAATTGCTAATTTCTTAAACTTACCACCTAAAAAAGCAATTCCACCAATTGTTGCTGGTGTATTGACAGCTGGTGTTATCGTATTGGGTGTTACTGCTGCTACTTATGGTGGAATTCAATATATTTTTAGTCATTAATTTTTAGATAAAAAATGATTTAAAAGTCTTGTATCCTTAAGGAGTTAGTGATATACTTTAAATGCGTTTGAGTAAAGGAATGCAACTTCACTTTGTTCAGTTGCATAAGTTATTCGTAACTCGTTTCACTCGAACGACTAACTTAAAAGGAGTGTTTGAAAAAATGGATGAGAAAAAATCTAAAAACAAAAAGGTGATTGTGATTGTCGCTATCGTTATAGCAGTTATTGCAGTAATAGGAGTAGTTGGATTTACATTTGTTAATGACTTTGCACAAAGAGCTATCATTGGTTCAGAAATGGAGAAAATCAATACTTCTGGAAAAATAGACGAAGACATCAAATCAAGCGGAAAATATGCTGATGTAGAAAAAGCATTAAAAGACTATGTTGTTGAATATCAAAGTGTTGCTGTTTCAGTTGCAAAACAATATGAAAATGAAAAATTAACAACTATTTTATCAGCAGATAATTACAAAAAAGATGGACCTGAATTTAAAGAATCTAAAAAATTAATTGAAGATGTAAAAAAACAAGGTGAAGAAGCTAAAACAAAATTGGCTGAAATGGTTACAGATGAATATAAAGACAAAAGAGCAGATGATGCTGGTTTAACAGGAAAATATAAAGATTTATTTAAAACTAGTATTCAATTAGAAGGTGAATTAACAGATGTTAATAAAACAATTGATAATGTTAATAATTACTTATCTAAAATTGATGATGTTTTTGATTTCTTAAAAGAGAATAAATCTAATTGGGAAATTAAAAATGGCAGAGTTGAATTTAAAGCAATGTCACAAGTGACTAAGTATAATTCTTTAATTACTATGGTAAATACAGCAGCTTCAAGATTAAAATAATTAAATTATGTTTACAATTTTATAAAAAGAAAGTAGATATTTTAAAATATCTACTTTCTTCTTTTTTAACTTTCTATTACATTTTTTAAATATTCCCATGTTCTTTGTAGTGATGGAATAGATAGTCTTTCATTTGGACTGTGTACATCTTCTGTATTTGGCCCAATACAAACATATTCCAAATCTTTTACTTTATCCGAAAAAAATCCTCCTTCTACAACTCCTTGTGTAATCATCTTTTCTAAATCTTTTTGATACATTTTTTGATAGATTTCATTACATTTTGTAATTAAACTATTATTAATATCTTGCTCTACTCCTTTTAGCTCTTGGCTCCATGTAATTTGTAATTCATATTTCTTCACTAATTTTTCTAGTCTTTCTAAATATTCATTTCTCAACGTCATATTATTAGCCCTGGTAGAGTATTCAATATAGATATTTGCCTCCTCTTCTCTAATGGCTGCCATATTACAAGAAAGTATCAC
The DNA here is from genome assembly GCA_022797635.1 of Clostridia bacterium. GTDB lineage: Bacteria > Bacillota > Clostridia > TANB77 > CAG-508 > CAG-273. The sequence continues at coordinate 30,654 of JAAWKZ010000008.1, read as the reverse complement.
ATTTCCATTCTCATATCCAATTGCTCCATTTTCATAATTAGATATAAAACCAATGATTCTTGTTGTTACTTCTTTTGAAAGTGCTTTTGTTTCTTCATTTTTAGGAAGAATTTCAATATTTACATCTCCATAAAAATTTTTTTGCTCTTCTATCATTTTATTTACTCTTTTTAAATTATCTTTCTTCATGAAAAATGTAACTGTGAAATCTCTTGGAATAACATTTACTCTGCTACCTCCATAGACTTCTTTGATATATACATCTTTTACATTTTTCAAAATATCCATTCCTAATTTAATTGGATTTCCCCTTCTAGTATCTCCAATATTTCCACCAGAGTGTCCGCCTTTGAAATTACTATACACTAATTCATATTGTTCATATTTTTTAGGTACTTCTTGATAGTCTTTTTGAATTTTTGCTCTCCACTCTAAGCAATTTGCTGATCCTACTAAAATTTTTCCTTCTCTTCCGCCATCTAAAGAGATAATCTTTTTGCTTTCTAATTTGCTTAAATCTATCTCTTTTGCCCCTATCATAGTAGTTTCTTCTTGCACCGTAAAAATAGCTTCTATTTTAGGAGATTTCATTTCTTTATCATCTAAAATAGCTAAAATTTGTGCTACTCCAATTCCATTGTCAGCTCCTAAGGTAGTTCCATCTGCTGTAACATATTCCCCATCTTTATATAGGATAATAGGATCTTTTTCAAAATCATGTGTACTATTTTCTGTTTTTTCACAAATCATATCTGTATGTGCTTGTAATGCAATTGTTTCCTTTTCCTCACAGCCTTCTACTGGCTCTTTTTCTATTATTACATTATAGTTTGCATCTTCATATACCTTTAGATTTCTTGCTTTTGCAAAATTGACTAAATAATTTTTAATACCTTCTTCATTTCCAGATTCCCTAGGAATTTCAGAAACTTCTTTAAAAAACTTTAATACCTCTTTTGGCTCCTCTTTGCTAATATCTAACTTTTCCAAATTGACCTCCTTTACCTCTACATATCTTTTTAAAAACTCTTGCGTTCTTTTATTTTTTGGATTTTTAATCACTTCTTCTGGTTTTCCTTGTTCCACAATCATACCATCATCCATGAAAATCACTCTGTCTGCTACTTCCTCTGCAAATTTAATTTCATGTGTAACAATTATCATAGTTCTTTTTTCTTGGGCTAATTGCTTAATAGTTTTTAATACTTCTCCTACCAATTCTGGGTCTAATGCACTAGTTGGTTCGTCCATACAAATGATTTTAGGATTGATAGCTAAACATCTTGCAATAGAAACTCTTTGTTTCTGTCCACCTGATAGATTACATGGATATGCATTTTCTTTATCCTCTAATCCCATTTTTTGAAGTAACTCTATTGCTCTTTGTTCTGCTTCTTTTTTATCCATTTTTAGGACATGTAGCAAACTATATGTTACATTTTCTTTAACTGATAAATGTGGAAAAAGATTAAAATCTTGGAATACCATTCCAATAGATAAATTAATTTTTTTCAATATTTCTTTTGTGTTATATATTGGCTTGTTTTTCTTGTATTCTTTCACCATGGTTTCATTATTTACAATTATGTTCCCTGAATCTATCTTTTCTAAGTTATTAATACATCTTAGTATAGTAGATTTCCCTGAGCCTGATGCTCCTAGAATTACCAGTGTCTCTCCTTCATTTACTTCAAAGGAAACATCTTTAATTACCTCTATATCCTGATATCTTTTTCTTAAATCTTTTACTTCTAATACTTTCATTTCGTTTCCTCCTATTAACTATAATATTCCAATTTCTTTTCTACTCTTCCAAATAGGAGAGTAACGAAAAATGTTAGAATAAGATAATATACTGCTGCGATCCCTAGTGGCATAATAGAAAACATATAATTTGCTTGTTTTTGTGCCAATGAAAACATCTCTGTCACCCCTATAATTTGTGCTAATGAAGTGGTTTTTAGTAATGATACTACTTCATTAGAAAGTGGCGGTAAAATGATTTTCACAATTTGTGGTAAGAGTATTAAGAAGAAAGTTTGGACATTATTAAAACCTAATGTATAAGCTGCTTCTCTTTGCCCCTTTGGTATGCTATTCATTCCACTCCTAAATATCTCTGAAAAGTATGCTGCATAGTTAATAACACAGGCTAATATAATGGCTAAAAATCTGTCATAGCTAATTTTGAATAAATAATATGGTGTAAAATAGACAATGATGATTTGTAGCATAATAGGCGTTCCTCTAATAATTAAGATATATATCTTCATAATAAATGCAATCAGTTTGCATTTTGAATTTCTTAAAATTGCCACAATAATTCCTAATGGTATAGCTAATACCAATGTTAATATAAATATTTCTAAAGTTACTCCAATACCTGAAAATAAAATTTTAGTTACATTCCATATTTCTTCTATACTCACTTCTTATGCCCCCTATTATTTTACAATTACCATATCTTTTCCAAACCACTTTTCAGATATTTGAGTTAATTTTCCTTCTTGTTTTAATTCATATAAAGCGTTTTGAATTTTATCTCTTAATTCCGTATTTCCTTTTTTAAATGCTATAACACTCCCTTTTGAGGTTGTTATATCTACTGATGGAATTGTTATGTAATCTTTCTTTTTGTCTGTAATAATATAATTTCCAATGATATTAGAGCAAAATACTGCGTCAACTCCTCCTGCTTCTAAGTCCATACATGCCGTCAAATTATCTCTATATTCTATCATTTCAATACTTTTTCCAAATTCAGAATTTTCTAAATCTTGTGCTTGGATAGAACCTGCCTGAACCCCTATTTTCTTTCCTTTTAGTTCTTCTTGACTTTTTATTGTGCTTCCATTTCTTAATAGAAAATACATTTCTCCTTTAATATATGGCTCTGTTAATGTCATTTTAGCTGCTCTATCTTCGTTATAAGCAAATCCATTCCAAATACAATCTATGTTTCCTGAATTTAATTCATTCTCTTTAGATGCCCATGTAATTTGTTGTAGTTTTAATTTCATTCCTAGCTTTTCACATACTGCATTGGCAATATCAATATCAAACCCTACAATTTCGTTATTTTCATCTCTAAATCCCATTGGTGGATAACTATCATCTAGTCCTAAAATAAATACATTCTCTTCTTTTGTTCCATTCCCTCTTGCTAACATAACTGCTCCTGTAATTATGGCAATTAGTATAACTACTACAATTAAAATTTTTAAACTTCTCATTTTGAAAACCTCCTTAATTTTATTCAAAAAAGTTCTTTCTTTTTGTATTTTATCAATTGCGCACTTGATGGAATACAAAAAGAGCCTTAAAGGTATTTTGTACCTTTAAAGCTCTTAGAAACACTAAAGGCACAAGCATCATCAAAAGCTTGTGCCTAATATTTAGCGACACAAGCTATTTTTTATGATGATGTTTGTTACCTTTTAATAAGTTTGTCATAAAAAATGTTCTCCTTTTTTGTTTATGTTAATGAGTATAGCATCTTTTTTTTCATTTGTCAACTTCTTTTATTTCCTTCTATTTGTTATACTACCTTTAACTGTATTATACAAAATTGAAAACATTGACTTCATTACGAATGAAGTGATATAATCAGCATATATTAATCAGTATAATAACTATTGAAACTTTCGCTAATAAAAATAGTGAAAGTTTCTCTTAATATTAGGAGATAAAAATGTATCATTATAACGAAGAAGAATTAAAGTATTTAAAATTATTGTCTAAAAATTTTCCAACCGTTCAAGATGTTTGTACTGAAATTATAAATTTAAAAGCAATACAAAATTTACCTAAAGCCACAGAACACTTTTTAAGTGATTTGCATGGAGAATATGAATCATTTTTACATATTTTAAAAAATGCTTCTGGTGTTATAAAATCAAAAATAGATGAGCTATTTGAAAATTCTATGACACAATCTGAGAGAAAAAAATTAGCTACGCTTATTTATTATCCTGAAGAAAAAATAGAATTAATAAAAAAAGAAACTGAAGAACTAAATCAATTTTATAAGATAACATTACATAGACTTATATTAATTTGTAAGCATCTATGTTCAAAATACAGTAGGTCAAAAGTCAGAAAAGCTATGCCAAAAGAATACGAATATATTATAGAAGAATTAATAAATTCTAATGCAAACGAACTTGATAAGGAGTATTATTATGAACAAATCATTGACAGTATTATCGGTTTAGATCGAGCTGAAGCCTTTATTATCGCCATTAGCAAATTGATTCAAAGAATGGCAGTAGATCACTTACATATTATAGGTGATATCTATGATAGAGGTCCTGGTCCACACATTATATTAGATGAACTTTTAAAATATCATTCTATAGATATACAATGGGGAAATCACGATATTCTTTGGATGGGTGCTGCTAGTGGAAGTAAAGCTTGCATTTTAAATGTAATACGTATTTGCGCTAGATATAATAATTTGGATATATTAGAAGATGGATATGGTATAAATATTAGAAATCTAGCTGAATTTGCCATAGGTACTTATACTCATGCATCACAAAAGGAATTTGAACCTAAACTTGCTAAAAGTGATATTATTTCAAACGTTAATACGAGTCTACTCAGTAAAATACAGAAAGCTGCTGCAATTATGCAGTTTAAAGTAGAAGGTGAAATAATAAAAAAGCATCCTGAATATCATATGCAAAATAGATTAGTATTAGATTTCATTGATTATAAAAAAGGAACTATAAATCTAGATGGTAACAAATACAAATTAAATAATACCTACTTTCCAACTATTAATCCAAGCAATCCATATGAGCTCTCCTTAAGTGAACAAGAAGTAATTGATAAACTAGTTCAGTCTTTCAAAAATAGCGAAAAACTTCAAAAACACATTCAATTTTTATATACTAAGGGCAGTTTATATAAAGTATATAATGACAATTTATTAATTCATGGTTGCATTTTAATGAATGATGATGGTAACTTTAGAAAAATAGAAGTAGGCAATAAATTATTGCAAGGAAAAGACTATTTTGATGCAATTGAAAAAATTGTGAGACAAGGATATTTTGCTGATGAGAACTCTACAGAAAAAACAAATGGAATGGATTTCCTCTGGTATTTATGGTGTGGAGAAAATTCCCCCATTTTCTGTAAAGATGCCATGAAAACATTTGAAAGGTATTATATTGAAGATGAAGAAACCTGGAAAGAACACAAAAATCCTTTTTATACATTCTGCCAAGATGAGAATGTTTGTAAAGAAATACTCAGAGACTTTGGAATCAATGAAGAAATAGGCCATATTATTTGTGGACACATTCCTGTAAAATACAAAAAAGGAGAAAATCCAATAAAGGCTTCTGGAAAACTTTTGATGATAGATGGTGGGCTTGCCAAGTCATATCAGGAAACTACGGGAATTGCTGGATATACCCTAATCTTCAACTCATATGGCTTAGTATTAGCTGCTCATGAAAAATTTAGTTCAACAGAAGATGCCATTTTTCAGGAAACGGATTTACATTCTTCGAAACAAATAGTTGAAAAAGTAGAACGAAAGAGAATAAAAGATACAGATATCGGAAAAAAACTGCAAGAACAAATTGATGACTTATCTAAACTTTTATATTCTTATAAATGTGGTATTATAAAACAGTAATTGTATTCTTTATTTTGTTATGTTATAATAATTCTTATAAATATTAATAGGAGGAAACAAGATGGAAGAAAGAATTGTAAAACCATTTACCATGTGGCAACATTTTAAGGGAGCTCGTTCATTCGTGATTACAGTAGCAGAACATAGTGAAACCGGTGAAAAGCTAGTTGTATATCGTTGTATGGATAATAATGGCAAAACAAATCACAAAGATGGTATTTACGCAAGACCATTGGATATGTTTTTATCTGAAGTAGATCACGAAAAATATCCAGATGTCACTCAAAAATATCGTTTCGAAGAAATTATAGATTAGTCACACCAAATAATCTTTTAGTAATATTCTATAGTGATATAATTCTTTTATTATTTTCTTTCTAATGCGGTCGCAAATTGCGGTCGCATAATCTTTAATTCAACTTTTAAATGTTAAAAATATTACATGCATACTTGCACAAAAAAAACGATAAAATGTTGTCATATCAACAGTTTACCGTTTTTTTCTTGGAGGCGCCACCCGGATTTGAACCGGGGATCAGAGTTTTGCAGACTCGTGCCTTACCACTTGGCTATAGCGCCGATTATTAAAAATATATGGAGCAGGTAACGGGAATCGGACCCGTAACTTAACCTTGGCAAGGTTATGTTTTACCACTAAACTATACCTGCAAATATGCTTAACCTTATAGAAATCAAGCATATTTATAATACCAAAATTCTATGAAAAAGTCAAGGTAATAGGCTTAAAAAATCCATAAAATAGTCCTTTATGCCCTTCTTTTCTATAACTTTTTGATTTTGTATGTTTAATGTTCCTATTGTTTTATCCTTTATATATACTTTTACATTTCCTATTGTCTGCTTTTCTTGCACAGGTGCTTGTAAATAATATAAACTATTCATTTCAAGTTCTATATTGTCTACTTCTGTATTTTTAATTGTCATTGTTTTATATGACATTTCTTCTAACTGTATATGTATTTGATTTGTTTTTCCTTTATTAATATATATGCGCCTTTCATTCAATTGTTTCCAATTTTCAAATTTTTCTTTTATAATTTCTTCTAAATTTACTACTTGATAGTTCTTATGTGTATATTCTATTAAACTTATGCTATCTTGTGTCCTAATTTTCTTTGTATCTGCTCCTAATACAACAGTTATAATATCAAAGTCTCCTCTTTTGCATGCTGTAACTAAACATCTATTAGCTCCATTCGTGAAACCTGTTTTTACCCCATATACTCCGTCTAAGTATCCTAGTAATTCGTTTGTATTCGATATCACTTGTGGTCTTCCATTAATCGTTACTGTATAAGTTTTTGTACTAACAATTTCTTTAAACTTGGGATTTTGCAAAGCATAATCTGCCATGCAAGCAAGTTCATAGGCTGTTGTATAATGACCTTTTGCATCTAATCCATGTGGCGTTATAAAATGACTATTGACCCATCCCATTTCCTGAGCTGTTTTGTTCATTATTTCCGCAAAACCTTCTACGCTTCCTCCAACATGGATTGCTAATGCTACTGCTGTATCATTGCCTGACTTTAACATAAGTCCATATAGCAAATCATGAACTGTTATTTTATCATTTACTTTTAACCCTAACCTTGATCCTCCTGTTCCAGCTGCTTTTTTCTCTATTGTTACAACATCTGTTAAATCTGCATTCTCGAGTACAACAATTGCTGTCATTATTTTAGTTGTACTTGCCATTGGAACCTGTTTTAGTCCATTCTTCTCATATAAAATCGTTTTAGAAGCTCTATCAAAAACAAGACCTATTTTTGCATTTAACTTTGGTTCTTCTGTTATCGCCTTAGAAACTTGCGCAACCTCTTTTTGAATTTCTTCTAAATCTATTTCTTCTTTATCTTCTAAGTCTGCATAACATATTCCCACATTGCTGAGCAATACAAATATTATGGTAACTATTAATAGTAATATTTTTGCCCTTATTTTTAGTTGCAAACCATCTTTGTTTACCATAATATTTTGTTCTTTTTTTCTAGTTTCCATAAAAAATCTCCCATACTTTTGCATTATTCCTGCTTTATTGTATGAGAAACTTTTTCTAGTTATTCGTCTTTTTATTTTTTTAATTTGGTAACTATCTCTTTTTTATATTCTAGAATTTTCTAGGCTTATTTTGTATATTTTACATAACATTTACGAGATATTCTCTTAGTTGTACTAGTGCTTTATACCTATGGCTTATCTTATCTTTAGCTTCCGTTCCAATCTCTGCAAGAGTTTTTCCGTCTTCTAATTCAAAAATTGGGTCCATACCAAAACCACCTTGTACTCTTATTTCAGTTGTAATATATCCTTCTAATTCTCCTGTAAAAGTCTTTTCTTCTCTTTCTGGAATAATTGCTGCAATAGTACAAACAAATTTACATTTTCTTTTTTCTCTTGGTAAGCCTTGTACCTTTTCTACTATATAATTATTTCTCTCCGCTTGAGTTGCATTTTCTCCTAAAAATCTGGCTGTTCTAATACCTGGAAAACCATCAAATGCTTCCATACATAAGCCACTATCATCAGCTATACATAATTTTCCCGTCATTTTTGCAATAGTTCTTGCCTTGATTAAAGCATTTTCTTCAAAAGTCTCCCCATCTTCCTCTATTTCTATATCAATTCCTAAATCTTTCATGGATATTACTTTATATTCTTTTAAAATATCTTGTATTTCTCTTATTTTTCCTTTATTATTTGATGCAACAATAATTTCTTTTTCCATATTCTTCCCCTTCTTATCGTTTAGAAAACAGATATGATATTTCATATCTGTTTCATATTAGTTTATCTTTTTATTTCTTTTTGGTATAGCGCAACTTGGCACCTCGTCTCCATTTTTTCTTCTGTCAATAATATAGGTACTTCCTGGTGTGACTTTTGCTAAGTGTTTTACTTGTGCTGCTACTTCTCCTATTTCTAATACATTGTGAAATCTTCCTTTGTCTACAATTACTACTCCTATTGAAATTGTAGTAAGCGGAAATTGTTCTAAAATACATTTTCTATTTGGTACTTCTAAATACCCTTTTTCAATATCCTCTTCATTAAAGTATTTTTTCACTCCACTTTCAAACTCTAGAACAATATCTTGACAAATATGCTCACATTCTGTATTTGAAATAATTGCAACAAAGTCATCTCCACCAATATGTCCTACGAAACTGTCTTCTGCTTCCATATCATGAACATGTTTTAAAATACATCTTGAAGTAAACTTAATAATTTCATCTCCATTAAGGAAACCATAAATATCATTATATGCCTTAAAATTATCTAGGTCAATATATAAAATAGCAAATTCTTCTTTATTTAATAAACGCTTTTTCATTTCAGCTTGAATTTGAACATTACCTGGTAATCCTGTTAGAGGACTTACTCTACGATTTGTATCTAATAAGCGTATTACATTTTTAACCGTATAATATAAATATTCCTCATCAATTGGCACTTTAATATAATGCTCTACACATGCCTTTAAAATTTCAACTCTGTGTTCTTTTTCTTTATTAGAAGATATCACAATAATTGGAGTAATACTATTATCTTCATTTTCACGAATTTGGTTACATAACTTGATAATATCTTCTTGTATTCCATCTTCATTAATAATGATTAATGCAGGAATATTCTTTAAAACATTTTCAATTTCAGTTGTCTTAGCTTTTTTAAATTTGTATTCTTTTTCTTTTTTGAAAATGTCTACTAGCTTACTTTTTAACTCATTATCATTATCAATGATATAAATTTCTTGCGCCATGTTTTTCTCCTTCATTTGTTTTCTTTTTTATTGTGGGTATCTAATTTCCGTTTTTGCCTTTTTAGTATATCCATTAACATTCGTTACTTCTACTAAAATAGTATTATTTCCTTCTTGTAAGATAGCTGGACCTATTTTAATATATTTTTGATTGTCTACTGGATTTACATATTGCTTGCCATTTAAGTTTAGCTTAATTTCTTTAATTCCATCTTCATCAGATGCCTCTATAATAAATTCTCTACCATTTCTAATTAATTGCATTTTTGGTTCTGAAGTAGTAGCAACAATCTCTTTTTCCATTTGCTCTATATTTCCACTACTATCTTCTGCTATAATGGTAATTTTCTTTGTCCCTGGTGTTAAGTCAATTTGTTTTTCTATTTTTGTTTGGTTTTCTGCTGTTACTTCTTCTCTAACAACTTCTCCGTTTTCCCATTGATATGATAAGTATGCCATAGCTGTTTCATCCTCTGCGGTAATTGTCATTTTTTTGCTTCCGTCTGCCACTTTTATGTCAATCTTTGGTTTAGTAATATCTAGCCCTTCTACAATATATTCTTTCTGATAATGAGCTTTTTGGCCTTTCATATCTTCAATTGTAATATTTAAAATACTATTCTGGTTTGGAAGTAAGATTTCCTCATAAGCTGTTAATCCTCCTTGTGGCACTTCCGTAGCCTCTCCATTATTCCAAGAATAAATAACTTTAGAAATTTCAGTTGTATGTTCTACACTAATAATAACTTTGTCACTTTCTCTACTAACAATTACTTTTGGCATATTTGCTGGATTCTTATCTGCCACTTCTTTGTAAATTGCATATGAACCTTGTCCCATTAAAATAATACCAAATATGATAATCACAATAGCAAAAAAGCGAACAATACTTTTTGTTTCTATTGCTCCTCCGCCACCTGAACTTTTCTGTTTTGTTTGTTTCTTTTTCTTCTCTATCATAAGGATTTGGTTCATTTGTATTCTCCTTGCTTTTTAGTTTGTTTTTATCTATTTTGTACAATAATTGTAATTATATTACTACAAATTAATTATATCATACGCACTTTTTAATGTAAACATTTTTTAAAAAAGAAATAAAAAACGGGCTATTGCCCGTTTTCTACTAGATTACATATCTTTTAATTAGGAAAATTCCTACTGCTAAAATGCTTGTGCAACCTAGAATTAATATTACATATGTTTGACTCGAACCTGTTGCTGGCGCTAATAATACTGGTGCTTGGTCAATATCATCTTCTCCCTTTACTTTGTTTCCTGGAGTCGAGTCAATGTCTGGTGAATTATATTCATTTTCATCTTTACTAATTTCTGCCCAGTTTACTTTTTCCCCCATGTTGTTTTTGCCATTAATCCAAGTTAATACAATATTTACTGTTGCGCTTTCTCCTGGTTGTAACAATTTATCTTTTAATTGGTCGGTTGTTACTCTTCCATCCTTTTCTTTCCATTTTGGATTATCTTTTGCTACAAATTTTAATCCTGCTGGAATATAGTCTTCAATTTCTTTTGCGTAACCTGCGATTTCTCCTTCATTGGTTACCTTGATATTAAATCTAAATTTTACTACAATAGTGTTTGTTTTTCCATATGGAATTTCTACCTTCATTGGTGGTTCTGGATTTTCATTTCCTGTATGACCGGATTTAGTAACTGTTGTTTTTCCGTCGACTGTTACAATACTTTCTGTTACCCATTTCTTTAGGCTTAAGTCAAAGTATTTTACTTTAATTTTTTCTATATCTTGGTCATCTTCTCCTTCATTCCATTCATCTGGTGTTGAATCCACATCATCTACTGGATTTCCTTCTTCATCACTATCATCTGAAATTTGTGCTTGATTGATAATAATTCTGTCTGATGTGTTTGGCTCTATTACTTTGAATGCAATTTTCACATCTTTATAATCTGGCATATCCATAGTTGCTGGATTAAATGCACTAATTAGATTTTCTTTTTCTGTTTTCTCTTTGTCTTTTGATAAGAAATCTGTTTCTATATATTTTGCTTCTGATACTTCCTTTGTTTCAGTTCCATCTTCTTTGTACATTTTCCATAAAAATGCTGTATTAACACTATGTTCTGGTAAAAATTCTAATCCTTGTGGTAAATCATCTTTTACTTTACTTGCATATCCTGCTACATTTCCTTCATTGAAAATTCTTAAAGTATAGATAACAATATTTCCATTTGCTACATCTACTGGTTCTTTTGTATGTTCATAGCTGTACTCTGTACCATTTTTTACAAATACTGGTGCACGGTTTGTAATCTCTGTTGTTTTTTCTCCATTTGTAACACCTGTAATGAATTTTCTCAAAGCCAAGTCAAAAATTCTTAACTCTAATTTTTCAAAGTCATCATCATCTTGTTGGCCTTCAATGTATTCTTTTCCACTTTCAATTTCTGTATCTTTGTATGCTGGCAATGTTTCATCTGTTGGAAGTGTTACATTTTCTTCTTGTGAATCTCTATCTTCTACTTCAAGTCCTTCTTTATCTGTAAATCCTGATATTTCTGCTATATTAGTAATCTTTTGATATAAGTTGATATTTTCTTTTACTTTACATCTAATTTGTACATCAATATAATCTAAAGTATCTCCTTCTTCATAACCAAATGCTTTTAATAGAACTTTATCATTTTCTTCGCTTCTGTCTGCATAGATTAAATCTCTATTAGCCGAATTTGCTGTTTTTGGAGATGTAATATCTGTTTTAACAACTCTTCCATTAGATTCTTCTACAATTTGCCATCCATATTGTTTATTTAATTCATCATCAATTAAAAATTCTAATTGTGGTGGTAAATAGTCTTTAATTTCTGTCACATATCCATCTATTTGACCTTCGTTATATACTCTAATAGTATAAGTTACAATATCGTTATTAGATACACCTACTGGTCTCTTTGTATGATTATAATTTGCAGTATCTTCTCCTTCTAGTAATGGTTTTGTATCAACAACTGGCTCTCTACTTGTTAGAACATGTGATTTTCCATTTGTTTTTACATCATTAATAAATTTTCTTAAAGACAAATCAAATATTTTTTCATCTTTTGGCAACAATCTTAAGTCTTCAAAATCATCATCATCTTCTTTACTGCTTGTTCCATAATTTTTAATTTGGTCATCTGTAAGATTTCCTGGTTTTGAGTCTTGATCTAAATCTCTATTTGTATTACCATCTTCGTCTTTATTTCCTGTAATTTCTGCAATATTTTTTAGAGTCTTTGTACTTGCTCCAGCAACTGCCATTACTTCACATTCAATTTGTACATCTTCATAATCCAAAGTTGTTCCATTGAAGGCATTAATTTTCTTATTTTCTGCTGCTAAATAATTAGTTGTAACTGTTTTCCCATCTTCTGATACTGTCCAACCATAAGTACTATTGATTGTACTTTCTGCTGCTGGCACAAATTTTAGTCCACTTGGCAAATGGTCTGTAATTTGTGTTGCCCAACCTGCTACTTCACCTTCATTATATACACGAATAGTATAAACCACTTTATTACCTGTTTGAACAGTTAAAGCATCTTTTCTATGTTCTTTTTTAGCAGATGTATTATTAATTCCTGTTGCTTGTTGATTTGCTAATCTTTGAAGTTCCTCTGCTGTAATAACTGGTTCTCTACTATTGTCTCCTGTTAATGTTTTTCCATCAATAGAAGTAATAAACTTTCTTAGAGCTAAGTCAAATTTCTTTGGTACCATTGGTTCCATAATTAAATGTTCAAAATCGTCATCATCTTGATAATTATTTGGTTGTTCACCATAGTTATTAATTTGGCTATTCGTTAAACTTCCTGGTGTCGAATCACGATCTTTTAAATTAGTACCTGTATTACCATTTTCATCTCTATGTTCTGTAATTTCTGCTACGTTTTTCATATTTTTGGCGGTTTCTCCTGGTGTAGCAATTACTTCACATTCTATTTGTAAATCCTCATAATCTAAGTTTGTTCCGTTAAAAGCATCTATCTTATGATTTGCTAAATATTCTGTTTCGATTGTTTTTCCATCACCTGATGGGTTAGTCCAGCCGTAATCTGCATTTATTGTACTTTCATTTGCTGGTAAGAATTTTAATCCGTCTGGCAAATAATCAGTTACTTTTGTGGCAAATCCACTAATTTCACCTTCGTTATAGATACGAATTGTGTAGATTACTTTATCTCCAGTTGTTACCTTTAAAGCATCTTTTCTATGTATTTTGTTGGCTGTTGTATTATTACAACCTGTTGCTTGTTTGTTTGCTAAATTTTGTAATTCTGTAGAACTAATCGTTGGTACTCTGCTATCACTTCCTGTTAATGTTTTTCCATTAATAGAAGTAATAAACTTTCTTAATGCTAAATCGAATTCTTTGTCTGGTTCTTTTTGAGCATCAATATGTCCTGTAATTGGTTTATTTCCTTTTTCAACTTGTACTACTGGTTGATCTCTTCTTGGATCTGGATTTGCTACTGACCAGTAATTAACTGTCGTATCAAAATAGTTACCTGTAATACTCATTCTAATATTAGTTGCATTTGTTGTTGATGGTATAGAAATATAGAAAACTTTATTGTTTCCTACCATATCTTTAATAGTAGCTCCTGATACTTCTACTTTACTGCTATTTAAGAATTTTACATCAGTAATTGTTGTTCCATTTCCATCTGTAAATGTAGTATTTAAAGTATAAGTAATATTTCTTAATTGATTGATGGTATATGGTCCTACAATATGTCTATTTCCTTCTGTTACTACAATTGGATTTGTTTGTTTAATTTCTACTGGACTAGAAGTTTCACCATCTGTTTCATAATCATAACTGAATCCTGCTGCTTTTGGTGTTTGTGTTAAATAAGCAAATAGAGCATCCATAGCATGGATTCTTGCATTATCCTCATCATCACTTGGATTAAGACTACTATAACTGTTATCTTGATATCCTAGTTGAATTGTTGGATTATTTTCTACATGATATGCATCATCATTCGTATAATACCAAACTGCTAATTGTTGAATACTATCAATATCGTCATTTGTTAAATTATCTACTAATCTATCATTGAAATCACTAGTATTCGGATATACTTGTGGATATTTCTTTGCATATGCTTCTACTGCATCTAATAAAGCTTTTTTACTTTCTTCTGCTACTTTTCTATCTTCAGTAGATGCATTATTCTTAGCTGGTATATAGCATTGGTCTAATACCCACATTAACCTTTCATAATCCTTAGTTCCATAAATAAGAGAGATAGGAGTACGATAAGTTGTAGTAATGGTACTTGGCTTTCTCATATCAAACACTTCAGTATATTCAGCTTCTCCTATGGCTGAATCCATAGATTCTCCACCAAATCCTGGTCCACCTTTAATACAATAAAATGTTTCATTAATATCATTTCTTGTATTATAAATTTTCCAGATATATTTAGCTCCATTGTTGACTACCTTATAGCCATATCCTGAACTTCTGACAGCTTTAATATTTAATGTTTTGCTACTAACTGCCGTTGCTGCTTGAACACTATTTGATGTTCCTAAAATACTAACAACTGCAAGTATTAATATTGTTAATAAAATTCCTCTTTTTAGTTTCATCTTTCTACCTTCCTTATTTTATATAATACCTTATTCTTATTTTACTTTGGTAAATTTATGTTGTCAATAGTAGTATTTTCCTGTTTTTAGCTTCCATTTTTTAGGCTTTTTTTTTGCCTTACGGAAGTTGTTTTTTTAGGCTTTACTTTTTTTGCCAGCCTCATATTACAATTATATTACATTTTCGTTACATTTTCAACAGTTTCAGGGGATTTATTGGCTTTTTGTTAGTATTCCGTAAGATTTTCTATGATTTTTTATAAAGGTATGTCCCTAACCTGACACTTTTGTCAGGAAAAGGAACGTCCCCCACCTGACAAAAAAGAAACGTGATATTTCACGCTTCTTTTAATTTCTCAAAACCTAATGTAACCTTAAATAAATCTCCATCTAAGTAAATGTGGAATTTACCACCTTGTAATTCTGTAAGACTTGATGCAATGGAGAGTCCTAACCCACTTCCTTCTGTATTTCTAGAACTATCCCCTCTTACAAAACGTTGCATTAATTCATCTGTGGTAATATTTAATTTTTCTTTTGACACATTTTTCATTTGAATCACAATACTAGTTTGTTTTGGCACAATATCTAAGTAAATTCTAGAACCTTCCATGGCATATTTAGAAGCATTAGAATACAGGTTCTCTAATACACGGTATAAATATCTTCCGTCTGCACTAATAAATACATTTTCTTCTGGTAATGTCATAATTTCTTCTAAGTTTCTGGCTTTAAATTTATCTTCAAATTCCCCCGAAACCTGTTTAATAATTTCGTTCACATTGATTTTTTCCATTTTCAATTTGATATTTCCTGAAGATGCTTTTGATGCTTCTACTAAGTCCTCTGTCAGCCTTTTTAGTCTTTGTGATTTACTATCCAATATTTCCAAATATTCTTTTGCTTTTTCATTTGGCATCTCTTCTTTTTTCAGTAAATCTACATAGTTGATAATAGAAGTCAATGGCGTTTTAATGTCATGTGATACATTAGTAATTAATTCAGTTTTTTGTCTTTCATTTTTTAGACTTTGTTGTATGGCATTGGATAACCCACCTGCAATATCTTCAATATAAATTGCCATTTGTTTTAATACACCTGTTAATTCATCTGAGTCTAGTTCAATGTTAGTATTACCTTCATAAATTGCTTGTAATGCCTTTTGAATATTTTGGAATTGCTTCATTCTAACAAATAAATAAACAAAAGTACCTATACCTAAAGCCATCAATACCATAAACCAAAATACTGTCTCTCCATCACCATAAGCATTAAAACGTGCATCTAGCATAGCTGTTGTAGCAATTCCTCCTGCTAAGCAAAAGCCCCCATAAGCTAATATTAATTTAGTGGAGAATTTACGATTATCAAATACTGTTTTAATACCATGCCCTATCATATAAAGCATAGTCGTTTTCCATAGAGTATGTGTTTTCATTCTCTTCACTACTGTTTCTAATAGTAGCATAGCACCCAAATAAATAATAAGTGCACCAATAATTACTCCACTGAAAATAACTGCTCTCAGTTCTGAATTAACAGCTACAAAACAAGACGCTCCTATTCCTACAATAAAAAATCCTATGATAAATGCTAGTTCTAATGGTATTTTGTCAAATCCATTTAAATGAATTCCTGGTCCCTTTCCCTTTTTTCCAATACCATTTAAAATAATAAGACCTAAAGCCAATAATACAGCAATACAAAGTGGTATGAAAATAGGTGCTAAAGTATTTGCTTTCATAGATAAATCATAAGTAAATTTAGCAAGTGAATATTCATCTTTATATGGCAAGTTATCTATTAAAGAAGTATATACCTCTTTAATATTGGAACTATTCATATCTTCATATTGTATTTTATAACGGATTTCTTCTAATGATAAGTGAGAAATATTTGTATCTACTTTTCCTTTTTGGAAATTCCAATAAATAGAGTTTTCACCAATCACTTGCTTTATTTCTTCAATACTATCAGTTCTCATAGTATGCTCTAAGTTAGTAACTGCTACTCTCTTTTCTGTATCTATCATTAAATATTTAAAGTTATTATTCGTATTTCTATTGTAGTAAATAACTCCCCTTTTTCCGTTGATATCGACATCTTCTTGTATATCATAACCATAAGACTCTACAACACCATAATGTCCATAACTACTTTCTTCATATTCTATAGATGCAGAGGAATCTTGACTACTAGACTCTAGCTGTTCGGTAGCATCTGACATTATTTTATTAACTTGCCCATTTGCAAATACTGGAATATAAAAATGATTATAAATAGAATTGAAGTAATTATTAGAAAATAGTCTTGTGTCATAATAATTTGTAGTTTCTTCTACTTCAATATCTGTGTCAATAATAATCAATCCTGTAATACAAGCAATTAAAATAAGACCAAAAAAAGGTGCTAAGAAATAACAGATGTTTTTACTAACTCTTGCCCAACTAATTTTATTTTCGCTCATTCTATTCTCCTTTCTCTATCTTTTTATATAAAATTATTTCTGTTTCATTAATTCTCATCTAGATTCTCGATTTTATATCCAATTCCCCATATTACCTTTAAATATTTAGGTTCTCTTGGGTTAATCTCTATTTTTTCTCTAATATGTCTAATATGAACTGCTATAATATTCTCTGCACCATAACACTCTTCTTCCCATACATTTTCATAAATTTGTTCAATAGAATACACAATGCCTTTGTTTTTCGTTAAAAATTTTAGAATATTATATTCTGTAGGAGTCAATTTAACCTCTTTTCCTTCTACTTCTATCTTTTTGGTATCATCATTGATAAACAACTCTCCAGAATGATAAATATTTTCACCTTCTTGCATCTGGTCTGCAATAGAGCCTAAAGAAGTATATCTTCTAATCTGCGAATTAACTCTTGCAATTAATTCTAATGGGTTAAATGGCTTTGTAATATAATCGTCTGCACCATTATTAAGCCCTGTAATCTTATCATAATCTTCTGATTTAGCTGAAAGCATAATAATCGGTATTGCTTTATCTTTACGAACTAAATTAGCTGTACTAATTCCATCTAATTTAGGCATCATGATATCTAATAACATTAAATGAATATCATCTCTTTCTTTTACAATTTTTAGTGCTTCCATTCCATTATATGCTTTTAAAATGTTATATCCTTCTTTTGTCAAATAAATTTCAATTGCATTTACAATTTCTTTATCATCATCTACTACTAAAATATTATACATAAAATTCTCCCTTTGATTTATTTTCGCATTTATTATATCACATTTTTAGCATATTTACTATATCACAAACTTCTTAAGAAAAAAGGCAGAGAATTATTAAGGTTTCCTTAAAAACAAAAAAGCATCACATCTTCTATGTGACACTTTTTTCACTTTTATATTCTATGTACTCCTCTATTAGCAGCTTTATAACCGTAAATACTGGTACTGCTAAAAACATACCAAGTACTCCAAAATAGGCACCTCCTATAGTAACCGCAAAAATAACAAGTAGAGGACTAATAGAAAGTGAATCGCCTATAATCTTTGGATTAATAATATTGGCATCAATCTGTTGCAAAACAATAACAGTTACTGCCATTAATGCTGCTTGCCCAATTCCACCAGTAAATATAGTAATAATAATAGCTGCACCAACCGCTATTATCGCTCCAAAATATGGAATCAGATTAAATAGTCCTATCATAAAACCTAATAGTATAGAATATTTTACTCCTAAAATAGACATAGCAATAGAAGTCAAAATTCCTACTACAAAAGCATCTAATACTTGCCCTCCAATAAAACTGAAAAATACCTCGTTGGATTTATTAAAGTATTTGCTAATCATTTGATAGGTATCTTCTTTAAATGTTGCTTTCGTTAGTTTTCTGAAAAAGTTTAATATTTGTTTTCTCTCTGCTAATAAATATATAGATACAATAAAAGATACAAATATATCAAAAATACTGGTAACAACATTAATAGCTCCTTTAGCATATTCTGTTAACATTTCCATATTTAGATATTGTTTTAAATCAATATTTTGAATACTCTCTGCTAAATGAATGATAACATCGTTTCTCCAAACAGACTCTTCTGGTAGATTATTGATTGTTTCCATTGTATCATTATAATACCCTCCGAAATTATTGACAAAGTCTACGATACTTTTGGCAATATTCGGAATAACAAAATTTAGAGCAATTATAATTAGCAAAATGGCAATAATATATACAGTAATAATGGATAATCCTCTTGCTCTTTTAGCAATAATTTTTGGTTTTTTTACTTTTCTATACCAGCTTTCTACTTTTCTACAAGGAATATAAAACAGGTAAGCTATTAATAAGCCCATAATAAATGGTGTTAATACATTAAAAAGGTTGCCAAACCAACCAGTAATTTGACCAAAATTATCTAGTAATTTATAAACTACAATAATGGCCATTCCTAAGGTAAACCAATAAAACCATTTGGTAAATTTCTTTTCTTTCATATTTTTCTCCCTTTCATTTTATTTTTTTGTAAAACTCTATATTAAGCCTATTTGCCTTCTTTTAATTAGACATTTTACATAATTTATGTTATAATAAACTTAGTTCTATTTTATTGTCTTCTTTTTGGAGCATACATCCGTCAGAGTGTATCTAGACATTGGACAATAGCAACCCTTAAAAATTTAAGAAAGAAGGTATTGCACACATGAAAATTATTTTTAGCCTGGCATACATCATTTGTCTATTGGTCATTATGTTTGCCCTTTCCGAAATTGCACATAAGGCTTTCTCAGAAGGCAAACGGTCCACTCTCATCAGTACTATAACAGCCATGCTGCTGCTCTTCTTTGGCAGCTTTCTGTTCGCAAAATTCATTTTCGGTTTCTAGGGTATTATCCCTTGAGACTATCTGGCACAAGAGCAACCTTATAGGGGATTTCTTCTATATAGGTTGCTCCTTGTTTTTTCTATAAGTCTATTTCTAATCCAACTGGGCAATGATCACTTCCCATAATTTCTGCATATATCATACTTTCTTTTATTTTTTCTTCTATCGATTTTGAAGTAATAAAATAATCAATTCTCCACCCTACATTTTTCTCTCTCGTATGAAACATATAGGACCACCAAGTATAGCAATTCTCTTTTGCTGGATACATATAACGAAATGTGTCTGTAAAACCTACATTTAACAATTCCGTCATTTTTCCTCTTTCTTCATCTGTAAAACCTGCATTTCTATGGTTTGTTTTTGGATTCTTTAAATCGATTTCTTCATGAGCCACATTTAAATCTCCACAATAAATTACTGGCTTTGTTTTGTCTAATTTGGATAAATATTTGCGTATTTCGTCTTCCCATATCATACGATAAGAAAGTCTTTCTAACTCTCTTTTAGAATTTGGGGTATAACAGTTTACCATATAAAAATTTTCAAATTCTAAAGTGATAATCCTTCCTTCTTGGTCATGCTCTTCTATTCCAATCCCATAAGTTACATTCATTGGCTTTCGTTTTGTAAATATTGCTGTTCCCGAATAACCTTTTTTGATAGCACTATTCCAATAACAATGATATTTCTTAAAAATATTATTTAGTTCTATATCAATTTGATTTTCTTGCATTTTTGTTTCTTGTATGCAGAAAATATCGGCACTTATTTCTTGAAAAAACTCCTTAAATCCTTTTTGCACAGCTGCCCTTAGGCCATTTACATTCCATGAAATTAATTTCATATTATTTCACTCCATTTTTTTGCTCTAATTTCCTCTTATTGTAAAGAACCAAACTCCAAAAGTCAAGTTTTTAAAGTTTAAAAAGTGATATAACTCTAAAAAAACATCACTTTCGCTTTTGCTACTTGTGATGTTTCTTATTTTATTCTATTTTTTCGTTACATTGCATTAAAATATACGTTACCACCTATGTTAACTCCTGATGCACAACCTGCTGAACGGAATGATAAGTAATTATGATTTCTTTTACCATTTAAGGCATCAATTACAGCTTGTTTTACATGTGCTGGATAGTTACCATTTAATCTTCTTACCCAGTGACTATCAATTGAGTAGCAAAATTGTCCTGGTGCTTTATATTGGCTTAATGGATCTGTTCCATTATATCTCCATCTGCTACTTGCTGCTCTGTTACATGCTGTCGTAATAACTGCAAGTGATGCATTATAGCTTGAAGATGCTTCTTGTGCAGTAATAGCACATAATAAATCTAGCTCTGCTTCTGAGTAACTCCATTTTCCAGATGCATAACTTACTCTAGGTCCACTACTTGCTCTGGTTGTTACTGTTTGTTTATTTCTAACTTCAACAATTTTGTTAACTGGTTTTTTAATGATTTTTGAAGAAATCTCTTTCTTCTCAATTTCTTTTTTGTTTTGATATTTAATTTTATAAGTAACTTCTTTTAATCCGTCAACACCATATTGTACAATTCGGTCTTGTTTTGCACCTTTTTCTGATGCTACATTCTTTTTAATTGTTTCATATGGAATTTTTACTTTTTTGACTACAATTTTCTCAACAATTGTGTCATAATTTTTCAAAATTTCTTCTGCTGTAATTTCTTCAGATGTTTCAGCTACTTCAGCTGCTTCAATTTCTTCTTCTGACATTTTAGAAATTTTAATTGTTTTGTTATCAGATAGTTCTGAATCTAAGTCAGGCACTACCTTTTCATCATCTAATAGAATAATGTGGTTTTCATCAAGTATCTCTGATACATTTGTCTTACTTGTTAGTACATTCATTTCATATCCACTAGCTAAAACTATCTTGACGTTACGGAAAGTAACATTTCCAGCCATTACACCAACTGTCATAATCAACATAAAGATTAAGCTAATACATATAATCTTTTTCAGTGATATTGATGCTTTATCATCATTTTTCATAAGATATTGTTCCTCCTTTTATTAAGACCAACAACTATATTATACCATTTTTGTTAAGAAATGTCAAATTTCCACAGGTTTTGACACAAGTCTCTCCCTGTCTTAAGTTTGTAAAATATTGCAAAAATGGCAAATTTCGAAAAGCATCTATTAGTATATTATATGCAGGCTTGTACACGAATATGACTATTTTAAAAAAATTATTTTATTTGAAAAATTTTTTTAGTATTTTCATAGGTTACTTTTGCCACTTCTTCTATTGAAATGTCTTTTACTTGTGCAATCTTTTCTGCTATATATTTTACATTTCTAGAATCATTACGTGTTCCCCTTTTTGGTTCTGGTGCCAAATATGGACTATCTGTTTCTATTAAAATTCTTTCTAGTGGTACTGCTTGAATGACTTCTCCTGCATTTTTCGAATTTTTAAAAGTAATTGGTCCTGCAAAGGAAATGTAAAAACCTAATTTTAAGCCTTCACGGATTAAATCTAAATTCAATG
This sequence comes from Clostridia bacterium, assembly GCA_022797635.1. Lineage (GTDB taxonomy): Bacteria > Bacillota > Clostridia > TANB77 > CAG-508 > CAG-273. The sequence continues at coordinate 8,204 of JAAWKZ010000008.1, read as the reverse complement.
GGCAACAATGAAATATTCCCTTTTTGATTGGTGTTATTTCACTTTTTAATATTTCCAATGTGTTATAAACTGCTTCTCTTGTATGAATCACTATTGGTAAGTCTAATTTATTAGCTAATTCTATTTGTTTTTGAAAAGCTAGTTTTTGTTCTGCTTTATTTTCTTTATTCCAATAATAATCTAAGCCAATTTCTCCAATAGCAACTACTTTCTCATTATTTGCTAATTCTTCAATTTGTTGTAACTGCCTATTTAAAGTTTGTTCATATTCTGTATTTCTCTCTGGAATATCATTTGGTGAAATGCCTACAATTGCATATATATTTTGGTGCGAATTTGCTATTTTAACAGCTTCTTTTGAAGCTTCTAAGCTATATCCTGCACAAACTAATTTTGTCACGCCCTCATTCCAAACTGATTGTAAAACTTCTTCTCTATCTTCATTGAACTTTTCATCATTGTAATGTGTATGCGAATCGAACAATTCCATTCTATTCTTTTCTCCTTATTCACCTCTAAACTTGAAAAAGTAATATTGTGATAAGAAAGTCAAACATCTATCATATATTACTTTATCCATTTTAATTATGAAAGATAATCGTAAAGCTAGCCACTGCAAACTCTGCTATATGAGAAAGGCTTAAATCCATACTCTCAATATTACTTAGACTTATCCTTTCAAGATTTGCTATTGGCTTATGATTTTCATTATTTTGGATTTCTATATTAGTCCAAATATCTCCTATATTACTAGGAAGCTTGCTTGATATTGCTTTAAATATTGCTTCTTTTGCTGCAAATCTAGCAGCATAATGCTGATATCTCATTTTTCCTGTATTATCACAATACTCTATTTCTTGTGCTGTATATACCCTTTTTAAAAACTTCTCTCCTTGTCTTTCAATGGCTTCTTGTATTCTTTTTACTTCAATGATATCTATACCTGTTTTTATCTCCATTTTTATTGCCTCTTTTTGCGTAATATATCTTTATCTACTTGCTACAAAAATAATACTAGCTACATTAATGATAATCATAATAATCATAATAGCAATAATCCACTTATTACTTTCTTTGTTTCTATTAATCTCATAATCTTTATATAACAAATCATATTTTTGTTTTAATTTATGGAAAGTAGTCTGTAAGATTTGCTCTTCTGCATAATATTTTTCTAGAATTTTCCCTATTTCATCATAAGTTATTTCATATATCCATTCTTTTTTAGCAAAACTTAAAAATTCCTTCTTTACTAATTCAAATTGCTCATTCTTCTGGAATTCATAATTTAACTTCTTTAAATAGATTTTTTTATACAAGTTAAAAATAAAATGATATAACTGTTCATTTTCAAATTGAAATGGCAAAGTAGTATAATTTTTTATATTATTATCACATGTAAGTAGTACTGTTGTATTATTAGAAAATCCGTAATAAAGATATTTCTCATGATAAGTATAGGCTTCTTTTAATGGCGCATCTTCTGTTTGTTCACGTGCTGGTTTTACAGTTCTATACTTTTCAAATTGTTTTTCTAATAAATTAATGTCTGTATTTTCATTCCAACTTGCTTGATTCAAGCAAACATAAGAGTATGTAATCAATCGATCTGTATCTAGATTTATTTGTTTTGCTTTCAAGTTATGGCCTGCAATTTTTTTTACAAAATCAGCAAATGCTTGCATATTATTCAATTTTCCAGTTTGTATTTTAATTGTTTCATATTGTTTACTATGCTCTGCTTTAGAATTAATATCTCTAAATTTATAATTAAAGTTGAGTACATCTGAAAAATTCTGATTTTCAGTTAAAGCAGTTTTTAGCACCAAAAAGCATACCCCTGTATTAAAGCAAATAATCTCTACTTTTGTAATATCGAAAAAGATGCCTCCTGCTTCTCCAATTTTTCCTGGTACATCTCCTTCTAATGTATATTCAAACATATTGCAAGGCTGTTGGCTAATTATAGTTGCTTGCATTTTCTTATCCATTGACTCTAACTCTTTTATTTCACTTGGTTTCTTTTCTAGAGACCAAAACATTTTCTCCTTCAGCTCTGGTAGAAAATAAGTATCTATTCCTACGTCTTTTTTACGGTCAAATAGCTTTAGTTTACAATTTGAATTTCTTAATAACTGATATATGTAATTACGATACTTTTTCTCTTCTATTACATAAGGATAAATAAAATAAGTATATTGGTATTTCATTTTAAAATCCATCTTTGGTTTTCCTCTTTATTTCTTAATTCTTTTCTTGTGTTATTTATCTGTATAATAATTTAAGTTTAAGTCTTCTCCTCTATGCCATTTACCTATAAATTCAATTAAAGAAACATTTTCTAAAGTATATGATGGTGCTACAACTTGTTTTCCTTTTGAATCAAGAGTTCCCCACATACCATCTTTTTTAACACTAACATATCCAAATTTGTTTTGTTCTGTAGCATCATCATAAATATAATCTACTATTACAATTCCATCTTTGTTTACATATCCATACTTTTCATCTTTTTTATCTAAGAATAATGTATTTCCTTTTAATACTTCTTTGCTTGTTTTCTCTTCAAACTTAAAGTTATAATACTTATATTCATTTTCTACTCTAACTTTCATATAACCTAATTCCGTATCTATTTCTGAAAGAATACCACTTAGTTTAATTGTCATATCATTACCTATAAAGTCTGTATTTTCTGCATTTGATTTGTCTGCTTCAAAAATTCCACTTTCTGTACGATAGATTATGCTATCATAGCCTGGTTTCACCCCCCTTTCACCAGACAAATTAATTACACCATACTTATTATTTTCTTTAAAAATATAATTATCTTCAAAAGCATATGTAATATCTTGATATTTTGCTTCAATTTTTGTTTCACCTGATAAAGTTATCACACCGTATTTTTTATTGGAAAGAATAATAACATTTTCTCCATTAATAGATTTAACACTATCAAATTTGCCTTTTAAATAGGTAGTTCCTTCACCATTTACGATTTGCCATGTGTTGTTTTCTTTTACTACATAATTTCCATTTCCATAAATTGCTTGAATATCTTGATATTTCACTTCAACTGCTACTGTTTTATCTCTACTAATTACTCCCATTTTGTTGTCTTGACCTGTAACAATATATCCATTTGCATACTCATCAGAAATTGGCTTAATTTCTTTATATTCTGGTTCAATGATAACCGCTCCAATATGGTCTACTAAACCGTATTTTTTATCTTTTTGAATTAAAATACTATTTTTTACACCTTTCAATGCTTGAATAGCATCATATTCACATTTTAATAATTCTTTTCCTTTAAAATCTACCAAACCATATTTTCCAGCTTTCGATACTAGTAGTACATCATTTTCGTACCATAAATTATTATTTGTATCATAGTTTTCTAGAGCCTGAATAGTGTCATATCCTGTTATGATTTCTTTTGATTTACTATCGATTACTTTTGATTGATAAGAACCCTCAATATAATTTACATCATATGTACAAAGAAAAACATCTTTTGTACTATCTGGAATAACAATAGCTTCCTCATACTCTGGTTTGATGATGATATCACCTTTGGAGTTAATTACACCCCACTTTTCATTTGTATATACTGCAAAATATTGATTGGCTACAGCTTTTTCTTCTATTCCTAGTCCACCACTTAGTAACTTGCTAATAGCAATAACTACCATAATGACAACTGCTAATGCGATAATGACTGCAAATACTTTTTTCATGTTTAATTTCTTTTCGCCACTATATCTTTTAGCACCACTACTCATTTTGTTTCCTCCTAAATCTTCTTTTAGTAGTTATACTATATCATATCTCTAGTGAGAATTACAAGGCATTTTTAGTTTCTTCAATAGATTTCATCATTTTCTTTTTTACTTGCCTTCATTTTTTGAACTATACTTTTAATCTTTAATAGTAAGTTTCGACATTTTTGTATACCAATTTGCTTTATATTTAGCCACTTATACGGTTTGTGACGTTAAATGTCAATATGTTTTAGCGTAATTTTATGTCATAATTTGTCAAAGGTGATCATATGATTAAAGAAAAAAGAAATCAATTTGGTTATACTCAAGAAGAAATGGCAGGCATCCTTGAGATTAGTCTAAGGCAATATGTTAGAATTGACAAAGAAACATGTTTACCTAGAAGTGATATCTTGGATAAATTAATTTCAATTTTTCATTTGAGTAATGAAGAAATTGGAATTTATGTCAAAACTGTATTATATAAGAAAATCTCTTAATAGCAAAAAAATCCAACAAGAAATTCTAACCAATTTCTTGTTGGATTTTTTGCTTTTTACTATTTTATAATCTGTTTTTTATTCACTTTAGCTACAATAACTGTCATGTCATCTTTTTGTCTTCCAAAGTCATTATCAATCGCTTCTTCTAAAATTAAATTAGCTATTTTTTGGCTATCATCTGTTTGAATATCCTCTAACAAATATTTTACCCATAATTCTTGATTAAGATATTCTGAATTAGATTCAATAATTCCGTCACTACATATTACGATAATATCGTTTTCTTGTAAGTCATAGTCATATACCACTAAATCACTTTTATCTAAAATTCCTGCTGGCAAAGTAACTGCTTTTAATAATTGCACTTCTTGATTTCTTTTCACAAAGGTTGGACACGCACCATTTTTAATAAATTCCATATTTCCGCCATATAGATCTAGTATTTCAATATCTAAAGTAGCATACATATCCTCTTTACTTGTTGCTGCTAGTGTAGAATTAATTAAATTTAATGATGTTTCTTTATCAAACCCTGCTTTAAACAATCTTTCTAACATTTTAACTGCTATTTTACTACTTCTCATTGCTTCTGGACCAGAACCCATACCGTCACTAATTGCTACTAAATATTTTCCATCTTCTAGCTTTGTTTCAATATGGCTATCACCTGAAACTGGAGAATCTGCTTTTGTACTTGTTGCAACTCCTATTTGTACAGTATATTTGTCATCTGATAAATAGGTAAATTTGCATCTTGTTTTGTTTTCTCTTAAACCACACTCTTGTGCTTGTATTAAAAATTTATCTTCTAACACCTTGTTTAAAATTTTTCCTATTTTTTTAATATTACACTTCGTTCCTTCTATTTCACCACATAACTTATGATATACTTCTACTTGATATCTACCAGAAGGAAACTGTTTCATTCTAATATCTTCTATTTCAATGTCTTTTTCTTTTAATAAAGTTTGGATTTGCTGTTTTTGAATAGCAAATGTATCTTCTTCAGTCTGTTCTTCTTTCATTTCTTCGGCCAAATGAGAAATTGCTTGTGATACTCCTTCTAAACCGAGTTGCTACATTTTTCTTATCCTCTTTCATTTTCTTCTTCCAAATGAAATTTAATTTACTTACACGGTAAGCTGAATTAATAGCCTTTATCATTTTAGATACATCTTCTATTACTTGTTCATTCTTTTCATAAAATCCTACTAAATAATTATTATGCTGTTCCAAAATCCTTACAAGTTCTTTTTCCGTAAGAATTTCTTCTTTTAATAAATAATGAAAAATATCATTTACAATGCCGTCTTGATTTTCTTCGATCTCTTCATAAAGCATATTTTCTTCTATTTCTTGTAAGTTAATTCTTAACTCCTCTAGAAAGATTTGTTCATTAGATAATTCTTGCTGTTTTAAATCTTCCTCACTAACCAGTGTGCTTGCTGCTTCTTGATAGCTTTTTGCCATGTCCTGAATTGCTTCTGACATATGATTTAATTTAAAAATAGTGTCTTCGTTTTCTGTCAAACTCCTACCAGTAAGTGTTGTTTCTGGAAGCAATTTTTCTCTTCCCATAAAATCTGCAATATCTATTTTTACTCTTTTTGGTATTGCTAATAATCCTAAAAATGCAATTAGAATTTCTTGCATTAAAATAATCGGTACTGTATTTCCATTAGCAACATAGGTTAAAGCAATATTTCCTAAAATAAAACCTATAATAACTCCTACCTTACCTAATTTATTAAATAGTCCTGCAATCATGCCAGATATAGCATAAGAAGCCACCAAAATAGGCTCTGAGCCCCCTATAATACCTAGGGTTACTCCTATCATTACTCCTGAAGTTGCACCAATTAGCATACCATTCTTCCAACCTAATATTAGTACAATGAGAATACTTAGAATATTTTTAATGCTAAAACCAAAAATACTTAAATCTCCAAAAGCACAAACAGTAATTGCTAATAATAAACTTGTCCCCATCACTTCTTCTACAGAAAACACTGTTTTTCTGCCTAATTCTTTAATAATAGGAATACTATTTGAAAATATTTTGTAAAATACAAAACTGCTAATTGCTAGCATAATACTAGTTAATAAATCATATATGTAAAAGTTTCTAAAGAACATTGGCACTATTTGAACAACTAATACTGATAAAAACAAACGAAATCCTAACCTTCTTTGTTCATTTACATCTTCTTCTATTCTTGGTCTTTTTAATAATGTAATAGCAAAGAATACTAATGTTGTTAGAAAATAAGTAAGCACATTATTTGGTCCAAATTTTATCCATGTTCCTATTAATGTAAACACATATACAATTCCTATTGGTGAGTAGTTACTAAGCATTGCTGCTAAAAAGCTAATAGCAAATGGACTCAAACTTAACATTAAATTTTCACTACTAAACCCTACCATAGAAATTAGAAAGCTAATGGTATATAAAATAACATTTTGTATACTAAAGAGATTTTTTAGTATCTCTTTGATTGATTTTTTATCTCTTTTTTGTTCTTCATCAATTTGCTGGTTTTCATCAGGCAAATCTTTTGCTATATTTTGAAACACTTTTTGATCACCCCTACTTTTTAATTTGGCTTTTCTTATGTAAGCTATTATCAATAGCTTGTATTATACTAATACAATTTCACAAAAATGTTTGTCGTTTTTCGTACCAAATTAAAAAAAGTTTTCCCTCTTTTTTGCTATCTTTCGTGTTTAATTTTCTCTTTTATTATTTTTACGTTATCTATTTTATCGTAAAAAGTTAGAAATTACAAGGTTTTGTTAGAATTTCTCTTTCGTTATGAATATTTTATTGTGAAGGCCACTAGAAAATAGGGAATGTAAAAATTTACATTCCCCAAAAATGCATTCCCGCTAGTCTAGATGCAAAAGCCAGGCGCAACGCCAGTGTAGTGGCTCGCAAACATGGTATAGTTAACGCCACCTTTTTCGTTGACACGGCAGAAGGTGGTTCTAGAGATTGAATGAGGTGAACGAAGAAACCAGGAGGGCGTAGCACCTGAGGAAGTTGGTCTCTTCTCACGTCCCGCGCTAGAACTATCCCATGCGTCCGTTACTCTTTGGTAATATTTATACTGCTCTCCTTCTTTGGTTATTGCATATCCTCTTGTATTTCCGCCTTTGTGTCCAGCATTTACTACCTCGCTTGCCGCCAATAACCATAAGTAATCATTACATGTTGTTACACTACTTGCATTATTATATGTTCCAATGTACTTTTTCTTTACCTGTTTTATATAACTCTTATTATTTAAGTTTGCTCCTAATCCTCCGATTGCTCCGCTTTGGGCTGCATTACTGTTTGAGTATCCGTTTAGGTCTTTTCTCATTTGAGTATTTGCCCAGCCTCCACTATTTGTATTACTACTGTTCATTTGCTTATATGTACTTCCCGTCATGAAATCTAAAAACTCAAAACTGATACTTGCCTTGGTATGGTTTCCTCCATAGGCTGCTGTATTAACTAGGTCGTCGTGCTTAAATCCTAGCACTCTTACTCTTGTCTCTGTTGTCCCATATTTTACTTTATAAGTTTCTCCAACTTTTATTGTCTTGCTTACTCCATCTATTGTTACTATTGCTTGTGTTGAACTATTTGTTATACTACTGTCATTTGCTATCTCTTTTGCCATCTCATTTATTTCTTCCCATGTTGCTGTAATTTCGTCCATTACTGTTACATTACAGGTTGTCTCGACTCCACTTCCATCTGTTGCAGCTGCTGTAATTATTGCTGTTCCATCTGCTTTTCCTGTTACTATTCCTGTTCCACTTACTGTTGCTATATTTTCATTACTGCTTGTCCATTTAATTGTTTTATTTGTTGCGTCATCTGGTTTTATAGTTGCTGTTAAGGTAAGAGTTTTTCCTATTATTACTGTTGCTTTTGTTTTATCTAGAA